>JAEDIG010000180.1 GCA_016292545.1 Bacteroidaceae bacterium | reverse complement strand
GCATTGGGGTGCAGGCGGTCGGTACTGGTGCGGTGGATGGTGGAGTCGTAGGAAGGGTAGAGCGGGAACAGCTGGCAGTCCACGTTCAGGTCCACCACGGGCACGGCCCATGCGCGTGAAGCCCGGCAGAGCACGTCGATATACTGGTCCAGAAACAGCCCTTCCTTGTTTGCCCACAGTTCATCGGGCTGCACGTTCTGGCTGCCAAAGGCGGCATATCCTCTGTGGATGGGGGTGAGCAGCACTGTCTGGGTATGCGGAAAATGTTGCTTCACGGCAGACAGCAGGTTGTTCACGCGGCCGCAGAACGTGGCGTTGTCGGTGGTGAACGAACGGTGGAGCAGGGTGCATTCCTGTCCGTCCTTGTTGGTCTGCTCCTGTGTGGTGGCATAAATCTCGCCCAGAGGCACCGAGGCGTTGAAGTCGTTGGTGCCGCCAAAGATGAGGACCAGGTCCCACGGGCGGCCTTCCGGCTGTTCCTTCACGGCCTTCTCCATCTGCCGTTGCATGTCCAGGATGGTGGCTCCGTTCACGGCATAGCAGGTGGGAAGGAAACCCAGCGAGTCGGCCAGCATCTCCCACCAGCAGCGGGTGGTGCCCACGCGGGTGCTGTCGCTGATGCTGTCGCCAATGACGGCCACCCTTCTTCCCCGCCACTGGCTCTGGGCCATGCACAGGATGGAAGCAAGGATGAATGCGGTAGTGATGAGTCTTTTCTTCATCGTAGTCTTTCAAGTTTTAATGGTTCTATGTGAATATTCTCTTCTCCTTCTTTTTAGGGAGGGCCGGGGAAGGTTTTCTTATATTTTATTTGCCCTTCCTGAACAGATGGGGCACATACTGCCTGAGGCACCGCCGCCATGTGAGCCACTCGTGATGGGTGCCGGGAGAAACATAGTAATCCACGTTGATGCCCATCTGCTTCAGGTCGGATGCCATCTTTTCCGTGCCGAAATGCTCTTCGCTGCCGCATCCCATGAAGAAATACTTCACCTGCCGGTTGAAACGGTCGGCATCCTGGAACACACCGTTGAAGCATGTCTTCAGGTCTACGCCGAACAGCGCTCCGCTGAAGGTGCCCAGATAGGCGAACTGGTCCAGATGGGGAAGCACGGTATTGAACGTCTGGAAGCCGCCCCACGACAGTCCTGCCATGGCACGGTACTCTCTGCCCGTCTTGCAGCGGAAGGTCTTCTCCACCATCGGGATGAGGTCCTCCAGCATCACGGTGTAGAACGATGAGCCATACTGCCTCCGCTGCGCTTCCACATCCTGTCCCGGGCGTGGGGAGAAGCCCACCTCTATGTCGCCGCTCTCCATCACCACTATCATCGGCTCACATTCGCCTGCGGCTATCAGGTTGTCCATGATGTGGTTCATGCGGCCCTGGGTGCTCCATCCCGTTTCGTCCTCGGCCATGCCGTGCTGCAGATAGAGCACGGGGTATTTCTTCTTCGACTTGTCATAGTCGGCGGGAGTATAAACCATGGCCCTGCGCCACTGCTTCTGGCTCTCGGCATAGTATTCCACCGAGCGCACCTGTCCCTTAGCCACTCCCGTTTGCGGACGGTAGTAGTCGCCCTCCTCGCCCTCGGGCACCTCAATCTGGCTGGCCATGCGGCCATAGCCGAAGATGGTGTACGTGCTGGGGTCCGAAACTCTGAATCCATCCACTTCCAGGAAGTAATAGTGGCTCCCCACCACAAGCGGGTCGGTGACGCAGGTCCACACACCGCTCTCATCCTTCTCCATCGGATATTTCTTGCCGCACACATCCACCACCAGACTGCTAGTCCGGGGTGCATGGATGGTGAAGTGGGCACGGTTTTCCATGTCGAGAGCAGGCGATGGTTGGCCCGGAAGATTGGTTTCCGATGGTATGAATCCCGCCTTGTTGGCCCTCATCTCAGAACCGTCGGTAAACTGCCACCAATTGAAGTTCATCAGCTTGACGCCCTTCTCGCCCTTGAAAACGAAGTAGAGGTCGTGGGTGCCGCTCACGGTCTTCTCAATGTCCACCTTTACAGATGTCCAGTGCTCCCATCCGCCAGTGCCCGTTATCTTCACTTCGGCAATCTGTTCTCCGGCAATACTGTCGAGGTGCAGTTCCATCACTCCACCCCTCATGCCGCTGGCCACCGAAGCTGTGAACCTGCGGGGCTGCTTGGCGAAATCCACCTCGCGCACCTTTATGTAATCGCCATCGTGAATCTCCGTGATGTACACGCCGTCATTGGCGTTCTGCTCCGATTTCACTCCGCGTGAGAAAGCCATTGTCTCAGCCTCAACCCTCTTGAATGGATTGAGCTTGCCCACGGGAGCCACACCCTCATCGGTGTGGTGGATGATGGGGAATGTGCCGTCGGCATTGTACTGGAATTCCTCCACGGCTACGCTTCTGCCGAAACCGCCGCCACCGGGTAGCTTCCCCGTGTGGTAGAAGAAATAGGAACGGCCCTTGTAGTCGGCCACACCGCAATGGTTGGTAAACGATTTCGTGTCCTCCAGCGGCATTACGGGTCCCATGTATTTCCATGGCCCCATGGGTGTGTCGCTCATCGAATAGGCGATATGCTCAGGCACACCTCCTGCGGCATACAGCAGCATATACTTGCCGTTCCGCTTCGTAATCCACGGGCCTTCGGTATAGCAGTCCTTGTATTTCACGTCCTTCATGCGTTTGTTGGCCTGCGGTGCACCGAATCCCTCCACTGTCTGCTCCATCATGGTCACCTCGCCCATGATTGATACCATATCCTCGCCAAGCCTGGCCACATACACATTGGGGTTGCCCCAGTACAGATAGGCCTGCCCGTCGTCATCGATGAGCACCGTGGGGTCTATGTTGTCCCACGATCCGTTGTCATAGAGCGGCTTGCCCAGTGCATCCTTGAACGGACCGGTAGGCGAGTCGGCCACAGCCACGCCGATGGCCATTCCGCCCGACAGCTTGGAGTGGGCGCAGATGTACCAGTAATACTTCCCGTTCCTCTTCACGGTCTGTGCCGCCCATGCGCGGTCGTCGGCCCATGAGAACGTGTCGAGCGACATCAGTCCGCCATGGTCGGTCCAGTTCACCATGTCTTCCGATGAGTAGGCCCTCCACTCGTACATCCAGAAGAAGTCGGCCCCGTCCTCGTCGTGGCCTGTGTATACATACATGCGGTCGCCCACCACCATAGGTGCGGGGTCGCTGGTGAACCATGTCTGGACAATGGGGTTTTGTGCCCTTACCCCCAGAGGACATGCCACCATGGCTGCGGCAATGAAACGGATAAAATCGGTCTTGTGTCTGGTCATAATATGGTTTGCATTTGATGTTCTGCCCGCAAAGTTAAGAAAAAAAAACGTATGTAGGTATGTTTTCTCCCAGTTTGTTTCATTGGCTCCTAAACTTATGCCCGCTTTGTCGTACACAATGATATTTCTTGCCTGCTGCCAGGCTTAGGCTGCCTCTTGTCATTTGATTTTAAGTACACTG
>JAEDIG010000179.1 GCA_016292545.1 Bacteroidaceae bacterium | reverse complement strand
ACGGCTGCTCCACCATTGTTCGGCAGACCGCTGACGGCGTGATGATGGGACGCATCGTGATGGAGGGCGAAGACAGTTCGGATGCCGATTTCGGCACATACGAAGGCGTGAACTTTGTGGCGCAGGTGTCGTGCAAGGAGGTTATCCATTACCGTGCGGCCGACTATGCACCGCCCGCCAACCGTCTGGCCGAAGATCAGCCTCGGAAGGCCGTGGCCATAGGCAAAAAGGTGGTGCTGGTGGACTGCGGTGTGAAGGCCAACATTCTGCGCTGTCTGCTGGACAGGGGCGTGGATGTGGTGCGTGTGCCTTGGGATTATGATTTCAACGCACTCGACTTCGACGGCCTTTTTCTGGCCAACGGTCCTGGCGATCCTGACCTGTGTGAGCCTGCAGTGGCCCACATCCGCACCTTTCTGCAGCGCCCCGATGTGAAGCCCTGCATGGGCATCTGCATGGGCAACCAGTTGCTGGCCAAGGCTGCGGGAGCCACCGTCTACAAGCTCAAGTATGGCCACCGGAGCCACAACCAGCCTGTGCGTCAGGTGGGCACCAACCGCTGTTTCATCACCACCCAGAACCATGGCTATGCCGTGGAGCCTTCCACCCTTCAGGAGGGATGGGAACCCCTGTTCGTGAACATGAACGACGGCAGCAACGAAGGCATCCGCCATAAGGAGAAACCCTGGTTCAGCGCACAGTTCCATCCCGAGGCATGTGCGGGCCCCGTGGACACGGAATTCCTGTTTGATGACTTTGTAAAACTATTGTGATTCTATCTCCCTTACACACATATATATATATATTTATGATGGAACGTAAAGATATAAAGAAGGTGCTCCTGCTGGGTTCAGGCGCATTGAAGATAGGCGAGGCCGGCGAATTCGACTACAGCGGCAGCCAGGCCCTGAAAGCGCTGAAGGAAGAGGGCATCCAGACGGTGCTCATCAATCCCAACATAGCCACAGTGCAGACAAGTGAGGGCGTGGCCGACCAGATATATTTCCTTCCTGTGACCCCCTACTTCGTGGAACGCGTGATAGCCAAGGAGCGGCCGCAGGGCATCCTGCTGGCCTTTGGCGGACAGACGGCGCTCAACTGCGGTGTCACCCTCTACAAGGAGGGCACGCTGGAACGCTATGGAGTGGAGGTGCTGGGCACGCCTGTGCAGGCCATCATCGACACGGAAGACCGCGAGCTGTTTGTGGAAAAGCTTGATGAGATAGGCGTGAAAACCATCAAGAGCGAGGCCTGCGAAACCGTGGCCGCTGCACGCGAGGCTGCCGCACGGCTGGGCTACCCCGTGATTCTGCGCGCCGCCTATGCTCTGGGTGGACTGGGCAGCGGATTCTGCGACAATGAAGAGGAACTGGACAGACTGGCCGAGAAGGCTTTCTCATTTTCACCTCAAGTGTTGGTTGAGAAGAGTCTCAAGGGCTGGAAGGAGATAGAGTATGAGGTTGTGCGCGACCGGTATGACAACTGCATCACCGTGTGCAACATGGAGAACTTTGACCCGCTGGGCATCCACACGGGCGAAAGCATCGTCATCGCCCCCAGCCAGACACTTTCCAATGCCGACTACCACAAGCTGCGCGCTCTGGCCATCCGCATCATACGCCACATCGGCATCGTGGGCGAATGCAACGTGCAGTATGCCTTTGACCCCGAGAGCGAGGACTATCGTGTGATTGAAGTCAACGCCCGCCTGAGCCGTTCTTCGGCCCTTGCCTCCAAGGCCACGGGCTATCCTCTGGCCTTCGTGGCGGCCAAGCTGGGCCTTGGCTACGGCCTGTTTGAGCTGAAAAACTCTGTAACCAAGACCACCAGCGCCTTCTTTGAGCCGGCACTGGACTATGTGGTGTGCAAGATACCGCGCTGGGACCTGGGTAAATTCCGTGGTGTGGACCGCGAACTGGGCAGCAGCATGAAGTCGGTGGGCGAGGTGATGGCCATCGGCCGCACCTTTGAGGAGGCTATCCAGAAAGGCCTCAGGATGATTGGTCAGGGCATGCACGGCTTCGTGGGCAACAAGGAATTGCTCATCGACAACTTGGAGGATGCGCTCAAGTCGCCCACCGACAAGCGGATCTTCATGATTGAAAAGGCCTTCTTTGCCGGCTACAGTGTGGAGCAGATTCACAACCTGACGAAGATAGACAAGTGGTTCCTGGAGAAACTGCTTCATATCTATGACATTAACACCCGTCTTCGGAAGTGTAACATCAACACCCTCGAACCTTCTCTTATGCGCGAGGCCAAGGTGTATGGATTTACCGATTTCCAGATTGCCCGCGCTCTGGGAATGGGAAAGGAGATGGACATCGAAGAGGCCGTTCCCATCGTGAGGAGAGTGAGGAAGCAGATGGGCATACTGCCTTTTGTGAAGCAGATCGACACTTTGGCCGCGGAATATCCGGCCCACACCAATTATCTCTATCTCACCTATAGCGCATCGGCCCACGACATCATGTATGAGCACGACAAACGTAGTGTGGTGGTGCTAGGGTCGGGTGCCTATCGCATAGGCTCCAGTGTGGAGTTCGACTGGTGCGGTGTGCAGGCTCTGCAGACCATCCGCCGGGAGGGCTATCGTTCGGTGATGATCAACTATAATCCCGAAACGGTGAGCACCGACTACGACATGTGTGACCGCCTCTATTTCGACGAGCTTACCTTTGAACGCGTGATGGACATCCTGGAACTGGAGTGCCCCCGCGGGGTGATTGTGAGCACCGGCGGACAGATTCCCAACAACCTGGCCTTGAAGCTGGATGCAGAACGTGTGCCCATCCTTGGCACGCAGGCCAAGTATATCGACAACGCTGAGGACCGCGAGAAGTTTTCCGGGATGTTGGCGCGCATCGGGGTGGACCAGCCCGAATGGAGCGCCCTCACCAATATGGACGACGTGAATGCGTTCATCCAGCGTGTGGGATTCCCCGTGCTTGTGCGCCCCAGCTATGTGCTCTCCGGCGCTGCCATGAACGTGTGCTCCAACCAGGAGGAACTGGAGCGTTTCCTCAAACTGGCCGCCAACGTGAGCCAAAAGCATCCCGTGGTCATCAGCAAGTTCATGCTCAATACCAAGGAGGTGGAGATGGATGCCGTGGCCTCGGGAGGCGAAATCATCGCCTATGCCATCAGCGAACATATCGAGTATGCGGGCGTGCACAGCGGCGATGCCACCATCCAGTTTCCCGCCCAGAAACTGTATGTGGAGACGGTGCGCCGCATCAAGAAGATCAGTGCGCAGATTGCCCGCGAGCTGAACATCTCCGGCCCGTTCAATATCCAGTATCTGGCCAGAGAAAACGAGATAAAGGTGATTGAATGCAACCTGCGTGCAAGCCGCAGTTTCCCGTTTGTGAGCAAGGTACTGAAGATAAATCTGATTGAGCTGGCCACCAAGGTGATGCTGGGGCTTCCTGTGGAGAAACCCAGCAAGAGCTTCTTCGATTTCGACTATGTGGGCATAAAGGCCAGCCAGTTCAGCTTCAACCGCCTGCAGAAGGCC
>JAEDIG010000042.1 GCA_016292545.1 Bacteroidaceae bacterium | reverse complement strand
TGGGAGTGTCCCGACCTGATGAAGATGAAGGTGAAGGGAACTGACAAGGAGAAGTGGATGCTCATCTGCAACATCAACCCCGGCGGTCCCTTCGGCGGTTCAGCCACACAGTATTTCATCGGACAGTTCGACGGACATAAGTTCACCTGCGAGGACGAGCCAAACGAGACCAAGTGGATGGACTACGGCAAGGACCACTATGCCACTGTCACCTTCGACAATGCTCCCGACGGTCGCCGCTGTGCCATCGCATGGATGAGCAACTGGCAGTATGCCAACCAGGTGCCCACGATGCAGTACCGTTCGGCCAATTCCATCGTGCGCGACCTCGGGCTCTTCGAATACAAGGGCGAGACCTATTGCAGCGTGTTGCCTGCCAAGGAGATGGATGCCGCTCGTGGACCGCGCATATCCAAGCCTGCCGAGGCCTGTGAGATTGTCGTTGACCTGAAGGGGAACGCGCAAATAACCCTAAGCAATGCCCAGGGCGAGGAGGTAGTCATGACCTATGATGAGGCCGAGGAGACCTTCGGCATGGACCGCAGCAAAAGCGGTGACGTGTCGTTCAGCGACGCCTTCCCCGTGGCAACGTCCGCCCCTACCTACGGTAAGATACGTCAGATACGCATCTTTGTGGACCGCAGCAGCATCGAGGCCTTCGATGCCGAAGGGAAGATGGCCATGACCAATCTGGTGTTTCCCTCCAGCCCCTACGACAGAATCAATGTGAAGGGCAAGGCCAAGGCCACAATCTACAGTCTTAATGTAAATAAATGATGCAATCACAAGCAAATATGTTGCATTGAACCATTTTTATGCTCCTTTGCAACATATTTTAAATTCAAAGACATGAAGTATTGATAATTTTGCAACCGAGAAGAAGGGCAGACAAGCGTGTCTGCAAATGGACATCCTTCGGGAAACGGGCGGTTTCATGTCCATGGACCAGGTTTCTCAGGTTATTGTTGTTAGTTAGTATACGTGAGCCACACAGGCTCTACAAAAGGCATTACGGTTTTAGTCTTTTTAAGGTAGAAAGATTGTTCCAGGGAAAATGAAACGTAAATTAATAATTAAAAGACTATAAAGAAATGAATAAGACTAACCAGATGGCCATCGTGCCCGTAATGCTGTGCTTCTTTGCCATGGGATTCGTAGATCTCGTAGGCATCGCATCTAATTATGTGAAGGAAGACCTCCAACTCAGCGACTCAGTTGCCAACGTGCTCCCCTCGCTCGTTTTCTTTTGGTTCCTTATCTTTGCCGTGCCCACGGGCATGCTGATGAACAAGATAGGACGAAAGAACACCGTGCTCCTCTCGCTCGTTGTCACCGTGGTTTCGCTGCTGTTGCCCATAGTGGGCGATTCCTTCCCCATCATGCTTGTATCCTTCTCGCTGCTCGGCATCGGCAATGCCCTGATGCAGACATCACTCAACCCCCTCGTGTCTTCTGTAATCGGGGGCGGCAACCTTGCCTCCACGCTCACCTTCGGCCAGTTCGTCAAGGCCATTGCCTCGTTCCTGGCACCCTACATCGCGTCCTGGGGGGCACTGGCATCCATCCCCACCTTCGGTCTGGGCTGGCGCGTATTGTTCCCCATCTACATGGTGATAGGCATCCTGGCCTCGCTGCTGCTGGCCTCCACTCCCATCCAGGAACCCGTGCAGGAGGGCAAGGCCTCATCCGTGAAGGACTGCGTCGGTCTGCTCACACGTCCCATCATTCTTCTCTCCTTTCTCGGCATCGTGTGCCATGTGGGCATTGATGTGGGCACCAACACCACAGCTCCCAAACTCCTGATAGAACGGCTCGGCATGTCGCTCAACGAAGCAGCCTTTGCCACCTCGCTCTATTTCATCTTCCGTACCATAGGCTGCCTCACGGGCTCCTTCTTCCTCCGTGTCATGAGCAACCGTCTCTTCTTCTTCGTGAGCGTGGCCATGATGGCACTTTCCATGATCGGGCTTGCTGTGGGCACCACCAAGATTGTACTCTACGCCGCCATTGCGCTCGTGGGCTACGGCAACTCCAACATCTTCCCGCTCGTGTTCTCCCGTGCCCTGCTCTCTGATGCCAACAGACAGAACGAAACGAGCGGACTGATGATTATGGGCCTTTTCGGAGGCACAGTGTTCCCGCTCCTCATGGGCATAGCCAGCGATGCCATTGGCCAGGTCGGTGCCGTTGCCGTAATGGCAGCAGGAGTCATCTACCTCGTTACTTACATACCACAAATCAAAACAAAATAAGATAATCAACATGAAAAAAGAAGGAATCATTGTCGGGCTGGGCGAAGCATTATGGGACTGCCTTCCCGAAGGAAGGAAACTGGGCGGAGCACCCGCCAACTTTGCCTATCACGCCTCACAGTTCGGCTATGGGGCCTATGCAGTGAGCGCTGTAGGCAACGATGCGCTAGGCCAGGAAACATTGGCAGCATTCGATGCCAAGGGACTGCGATACGAGATGCCCAAGGTAGATTTTCCCACGGGCACCGTGCAGGTGACACTCGACGAAGTAGGTGTGCCCACCTACGACATCAAGGAGGGTGTAGCCTGGGACAACATTCCCTTCACACCCCGTCTGGAAGAAATGGCCAAGAACTGCCGCGCGGTATGTTTCGGTTCGCTGGCCCAGCGGAACGAAGCCTCGCGCAACACCATTTACCGTTTCCTCGATGCCACCCCAAAGGACTGCCTGCGCATCTTCGACATCAACCTGCGTCAGAACTTCTATTCCAAAGAGGTCATCCGCGAATCGCTGAAGCGGTGCAACGTGTTAAAGATTAACGACGAGGAGCTGGTCATCATCGGCCGTATGTTCGGCTATCCCGGCCTGGACTTCGAAAACAAATGCTGGCTCATCCTCGGCAAGTACAACCTCGACATACTGGTGCTCACCTGTGGAGTCAACGGAAGCTACGTCTTCTCCAAGGGTGCCATGTCATACCGGGAGACGCCACGGGTGAAGGTGGCCGACACCGTGGGAGCCGGCGACTCGTTCACAGGTGCCTTTGTAGGAAGCATCCTGTCGGGAATAAGCATACCCGAAGCCCACCGTATCGCCGTCAACGTGAGTGCATACGTCTGCACCCAGGCCGGCGCTATGCCCGTCATACCAGATTCTTTGAAAGAATAAATTGAGGTCACTTTTTTCAGGGATGCCCCATCGATTGCCTGCAATGATGGGGCATCCTTTTATATTTTTTCGCTCAAACGTTTGTACGCGTACAATCTTATGTGTAACTTTGCGCCAATTAACATTCATTTTCCACACTAAACAGTCATCATAATGAAAAAGATTATCTGCATGTTCGGGCTGGCATGCCTGAGCCTTACTGCATTGGCGCAGCACAGTTTCCCCACCTCCCAGAAAGAGGATAAGGAGCACATTATGAGCGAAGCCTATTGGAAGATATGGAACCCCAAGGTGCAAAAGCAGATTGACCAGGACATAGAGACACACCGCAAGGCAAACGGTGTGGTCTATCTTGAAGAGGCGGAACCGGGCACCGAGGTGACGATAAAGCAAGTGAGCCACGACTTTGTGTTCGGTGCCAGCATGTTCAACTTCAACCAGCTGGGCACGCCCGCCGCCAACCGGCGATACAAGGAGCTGTTCGGCACGCTCTTCAACCGCGCCACGGTTCCTTTCTACTGGGAACCGTTCGAGATGCAACCCGGACGCCCCCGCTTCCGCGAGGAATACTGGGACACCGAAGAATACTGGAACAGGCAGCAGGACCCCAAACACCAGCCCCACTGGCGACGACCCGCACCCGACCCCATGATTGAGTATTGCGAACGCCACGGCGTGCCCGTGCATGGGCATCCCCTGACATGGGGAAGCCGTCGCTGGCACCACCCCAACTGGATCGTGGACCAGCTGCTGAGCGATGAGGAGCGGGAAACGCTGAAACAGTATGTAGAGGAATACGCCGACGAAAAGAACTTCCGCAACGAGGACAAGATGACCCCCGCCTTCCAGCGGGCCACCCTGCAGGAGCTGGAGGCGAAGCTGCCGAATCTGGGACCGAAGCTGCAGCAGCTGATGAACAAGCGCATGACGGAGATAGTCAAATACTACGGCGACCGCATCAGCAGCTGGGACGTGGTGAACGAGAGCGCACAGGACTATGCCAAAGGGGCGATGGTGCCCGGCTCAAAACTGTGCAAGAGCAACTACGGATTCATGCCCGGCGATTTCACCTACGAGGCCTTCAAGGTGGCTGCCGGCCTCATCTCCGACAATGCCCTTATGAACATCAACGACTATTGGACAGGACCGGAATATGCAGAGCAGGTGAAGGACCTGATGAAGCGCGGTTGCCGCATTGATGTAGTGGGTTCACAGATGCACCTGTTCAATCCACAGCAGTGTCTGGACATTGCCGCCGGCAAGGAAAGCATGACACCCGGCCAGGTGTGGAAACTGATGAACAACCTTTCGGAAACGGGTCTTCCCATCCATCTGAGCGAAATCACCATCACCTCGCCCGGCGGCGACATCAAAGGGGAGCAGATTCAGGCGGTGATTACACAAAACCTCTACCGCCTGTGGTTCAGCTGCAAGAACATGATGGGCATCACATGGTGGAACATCGTGGACGACTGCGGTGCACCGGGCGAGCCCTCCATATCCGGCCTGTTCCATCGCGACATGCAGCCGAAACTCTCCTTCTATGCCCTCGACAACCTTATCAACCACGCATGGAAGACCGAGACAAAAGCCAAGGCCGACAAGAACGGGAAAGTGAAGTTCCGCGGTTTCCGCGGCAATTATGAGGTGACGTATACCGACAAAAACGGCAACGAACGCACCACCACCTACCACCTGAATTGAAAGGAGAAGGAGGCATAAGCCCTGTAATGGCGTTCAGGATTGGCATCAAAAACGTAAGTGTCCGTCTACGCGCCCCAGCAGGGCACAGTTTGTCACAGGCTCGCTATGCCGGTATCAAATATCAGAAAAAAAATGACAAAAATGCGATAAATAGCCCTATACATGTATTGCCAGCCAGTTAGGGCAATTTTGCTACCTAACTGGAGAGTTTTTGCTACCCAACTGGGAAAAATTTGCTGCCCAACTGGGTAGCAAATTTCCCCCGTTTATTAGTTTTTTTCTCCCATTTAGTCGATTGTTCGGAATTTTTTTGTAAATTTGCAAAGAATTCAACTCTAAAACCTCGAAAAATGACTGATATGACCTTTAAAAGGACAGTGCTACTGTGCATTGCCTGTCTGCTGGCCCTGACATCCCTCAAGGCGCAGGTGTATCTTACCGGGTATCGCCAGGATTTGATTGCAAGCCGCTGGATGCAAGGCGGATATTGGGATGCCGACTGGATAGGCGTGCCGGGCTGCGACCTCCGGCAATATGCCGTTTACCACTTCCGCAAAAAGGTCAACCTCCCCCAATTGCCTTCGCAATACGTGGTGCATGTGTCGGCCGACAACCGCTATAAGCTCTATGTCAACGATTCGCTGGTGGCGCTGGGTCCATGCCGGGGCGACGTGAGCAACTGGAGCTACGAGACCGTAGACCTGCGCCCCTATCTCCATGAGGGGGACAACATACTGGCCGCCGTGGTATGGTTTCTTGCCGACCAGGCCCCACATGCACAGATTTCTGCCGGAAGAGCGGGCTTCCTCCTGCAAGGGAACACCGGCACAGAAGCCGCAGCCAACACCAACACCACATGGAAGTGCATCAAGGACCAGTCATACGCCCCCTGCCATACAGGCCGTGTGCGTGGCTACTACGCAGCCGGTGCCACAGAATCAATCCAAGCTGCACAATACCCCTTGGGATGGACAAAGGCTGATTTCGACGACAGCCAATGGCCACAAGCCGTGAACATGGAGAAACCGGCTCCCAAGGGCACACGCGACTATCCATACCGACTGCTGGTGCCGCGCTCCCTGCCGCCTATGGAAATGACCTTCCAACGCATGAAAAGCGTGCGTCAGGCAGAAGGCATCAAGGAAACGGGCAATTTCCTGAAGAAACCTGTACAACTGCAGATACCCGCCCACACCGAGGCTACCCTGCTCATCGACCAGGGTTTTGAAACCACAGGCTACCCCCATCTCCTCTGGACGGGCGGACGCGGAGCAGGAATCACCCTCACCTATGCCGAAACGCTCTTCACTGTCCACAACGGCACAGAAGCCCCTCTGGGTGACAGGGATGTCATTGAAAACAAGGTATGCTTCGGCTACGAGGACCACATTGATGCCGACGGGCGCGACTTTCATTTCACGCCCCTGTGGTGGCGCACATGGCGCTACATCAAGCTGCACATCAAGACGGGCGACGAGGGGCTGACCCTGCGCGACATGTATGGCACCTTCAGTGCCTATCCGCTGCAATGCGAAAGCCAGTTTGCCGCCTCGGGCGACGAAGATCTGGCCAAGATGCTCGACGTGGGCTGGCGCACGGCACGGCTGTGTGCCAACGAAACCTATATGGACTGCCCCTATTATGAGCAGTTGCAGTATTTCGGCGACACACGCATCCAGGCCATGGTCACGCTCTACAACACCCGCGACATACCGCTCCCCAAGCAGGCCATAGAGATGGGCCGCCGGTCCATGCAGCCCGACGGCATCACCGCCAGCCGCTATCCCACCACTGTGCCCCAGCACATCAGCAGCTTCAGCCTGGCATGGGAAGGCATTGTCTATGACTACTGGATGCACAGGGGCGATGAAGCCTATGTGCGCACTCTCCTGCCCCAGATACGGAGCGTCATGAGCTGGTATGAACAATACCTGAAGCCCGACGGGTCGCTCGACTACATCCCCTACTGGTTCTTCTGCGACTGGGCCGGCAATTTCGATTCGGGCGAACCCATACGCGAAAAGAACGGGAACAGTGCCTATCAGGACCTTCTCTATCTGAAAGCACTCGACGAGGCCACCGCACTGGAAGAGGCCATGGGGCTGAAATTCATGGGCGAGCACTACCGTGAACTGGCCGGACGCATCCGCAAGGATTTCCGCAAGAAGTATTGGGACGAGGGGCACAATCTCTTTGCCGACACGCATGACCACCGCAATTTCTCGCAGCACGTGAATATCCTGGCCATCCTCAACGACATCGTGGAGGGCGAAGAGGCCAAGTCGGTATGCGACTACATGCTCACCGACAAGAGCATCACGCAGGCCACCATCTCGTTCCGCTACTACCTGTTCATGGCCATGAAGAAGGCAGGCATGGGCGATGCCTACCTCGACCAACTGGGCATCTGGCGGCAGCAACTGAAGGAGCACATGACCACCTGGGCCGAAATGCCAGAGCCCACACGAAGCGACTGCCACGCATGGGGTTCATCGCCCAACATCGACTTTTTCCGCATCATTCTGGGCATAGAGACCGATGCCCCCGGCTTCAAGAAGGTGCGCATTGCCCCCTCGCTGGGCAAGCTGCGTGATGTCAGCGGTGCCATTCCCCACCCTGCCGGATGGGTGAAGGCCGCCTACAAGTACGACAAGAAAGGCCAGCTGAAAGTTCATCTGGAGTTGCCACAGGGCACGTCGGGCACCTTCGTGTGGAACGGCAAAGAGACTCCGCTTCAGGCGGGTGCCACAGACCTCATGCCCGACAGCAAATAAGAGACAAAAGCCAACAAGACTGTAAACACATTCAAACAACTTAAAAACCATACAGACAATGAGTATTGACAGAAGAACATTTCTGCAACGAGGGGCCATGGGTGCCGCCTTGTTCACAATCCTTCCCCGCAACGTGCTGGGAAAAATGGGCGGTAAGAACGACTATATCGCTCCCAGCGACCAGCTCACACGTGGCATCATCGGCGTGGGAGGCATTGGCAGGAGCGAATTGCACTTCGTAAACGACGAGCGTTGCCGCATGGTGGCGCTGTGCGACGTGGACCAGAAGCACCTTGATTCGGCCATGGACACCGCCAAGGCCAAATGGAACATCACGCCCAAGGCATACCACGACTTCCGCGACCTCATCCACGACCCGAATGTGGACATCGTACACATCGCCACGCCCTCCCACTGGCATGGCATCATGGCCGTAGAGGCTGCCAATGCCGGCAAGGACATCCTGTGCGAGAAGCCCATGACCCGCACCATCGGGGAAGGACGCAGGGTGGAAGAAGCCGTGAAGCGCAACGGCAGGATATTCCGCCTGGACACATGGTTCCGTTTCAAGGACACGTTCTACGGACTGGGCACCGATGTGAAGCCCCTGAAGAAACTCATCGACAGCGGACTGCTCGGCTGGCCGCTGAAGGTACGCATCTCGGGTGCCACAGGCTTCACATGGAAGTTCTTCTGGACAGGAAAGGAAAATCTGGAGGTGCAACCCATCCCCAAGGAACTGGACTACGACCTGTGGCTGGGTCCGGCTCCCTATAAGCCCTACAATGTACACCGCACCCACCAGACGTTCCGCGGCTATTGGGACTATGACGGCGGCGGACTGGGCGACATGGGACAGCACTACATCGACCCCGTGCAGTACTTCTTGGGCAAGGATGACACCTTCCCCGTGAAGGTGGAGGTGGACGCTCCACAACAGCATCCCGATGCGGTAGGCATCTGGCGCAAAATCACCTACACCTATGAGGACGGTTGCCAAATCATTCTGGAAGGCGAAGGATTCGAAAGCAAGGGCAAGGTGCCCTATATCGAAGGTCCCAAGGGAAAGGTGTACAAAGGATTCGAATGCACCATCCCCAACATACAGGCTGTCATCAACGAACTGCCCGACCCAGAACCCCGCTGCACGGACTTCCTGGATTGCGTGCGCACACGCCGGCAGTTTGCGCTCAACGAAAGCAACGGCCACCACAGCGCCACCATCGTGAACATGGGCGTATGTGCCCTCCGACTGGGACGCACCCTGCATTTCGACCCCAAGACCCAACTCTTCATCAACGACGATGCCGCCAACCGGCTGGTGAACCAGCCCATGCGCGGCGATTGGGGCAAGTATATCTGAGAAAAGCCAATGGCAACTGTATTCAAACGAACTAGCAAAACCGACATACAATTATGCACAAGACAATAAGAATCATCATGGCAGCCATCTGGCTGCTGGCCGCAATGCCTGTCGCAGCACAAGACGAGCGGCAAAGAAAACCGGAAACCATCGTGCAGGACGTGCTTGCACAGATGCCCACCCAGAACCACGACGACTTTGAACGGGAAATAGGCGACCTGGCAAAAGGTGCACCCCAAACGGTGACCATCCTGTGCCGCATGCTGCAGCCAGCCGAAAAGGCATGCAACAACATGGTGGAATACGCCATCAGCGGCGTGGTCAGCTATGCGTCTGCCCACGCGCAGTATGCAGCTGCCGTAAGGCAAGCCATCGAAGGAGCCATTTCCGCTGCTCCCGACCAGACCGCCAAGGAATTTCTGCAAAGCCAGCTGCGAATGATTGCCACCAGCCCCGACGCGGTTGAATATACCGACCATGCAGGTGCACAGCCCTATGCAAAGCTCTACGACGACATCAAAGCTGCTGGCGGCAACTGCACCGACATCGTCGTCAAGGCTCTCAAGAGCAAGGACCGTGCCTATCGCATGCAGGCACTGAAACTGGCCGGCAATTATGCCGACGATGCCACTATCGCCAAGGTGTGCAAGAAATACAATTCGCTCTCCGACGAAGGCAAGGAGGACATCCTGGGCTGGCTGGGCGACAACAAGGCGGTAGGCCAGCTCCCGCTGGTACTGAAGGAAATCAAGAAAGGCAAGGCCACTGCACCCATGGCCATCGAAACAGCCGGACGCATTGGAGGCAGCGAAGCCATTACGGCCCTGCTGGCCGCACTGCAGACCGACTATAGCGCACAGGCGCTGGCCGCACTCAGGAGTGTGAAGGGCGACCTTTCACAACCCGTCATGCAGGCCCTTCAGCAGGCCACCGGCGACCATAAGCTGGCGCTGCTGAGCCTGGCACAAAGCCGCCGCATCAAATCGGTTACCCCCCAGGTGCTGGAGATGGTGGAAGGCAATGATGCCACACTGGCCGACGCTGCGCTGAAAGCGCTTCCCGGTGTTATCACCGCCGCAGAGGTGGATAAGGCTGCCAGCCTGCTCGACAAGGCTGCCGACAGCAAGGTGGCCGATTTCCAGCAGGTATTCATGGCCACCGTGAACGACCTGGCTGCCGACCAGCGCTATCCCGCCATCAGCAAGGCCATGAAGGCAGCCAAGAATCCCGCACGCCTCTACCCCGCCCTGGCCTCCACGGCCACCGACCAGTCGGTAAGCGACCTGCAGCAGGCATGGGAGAAGGGTGACGCACAGGCCCTTCAGGCACTCATCACCAGCACCAACTACAAGGCTGCCGCCCCGCTGCTCAAAGCTGCACAGCAAGGTAACGAGCAGGCACTCTCGGCATACGTAGGCCTTGTGGAGGTAAACCAGACCGATGCAGACGAACGCACCAGCTGTCTGGCCAAGGCCATGGAATGTGCCAAGACCACAGGCTCCAAGACCCGTGTACTGAACAGCCTGGGAGCCACAGCCACACGCAACAGTTTCATTCTGGTGGGCAAGAGTCTGGACGACAAGGAGGTGGCCTACCCTGCCGCCCTCGCGCAAAAGGACATCGTCCGCAAGTGTCTGTCCGACATCGACTACAAGATGTTGCAGGCCGATATGAACAAGTGCATAGCCATCCTTGAAGCACACGGCAAGGCCACGGGCAATCCCGACGGCGAATATGCCGTGAACGAAATCAAGAAGATGCTGGCCGAGGTGAAGCCCTCACCCGTATACGTGCTCACAGAAGAAGAACAAAAGGCCGGATATGAAGTGCTCTTCGACGGCACCAACCTCGACAAGTGGACAGGCAACAAGGTGGGCTACATTGTAGTGAACGGTGTCATCTACGTGACTGCCAACTATGGCAACGAGAGCAACCTCTACACCGTCAATGAATACCGCGACTTCGTGTTCCGCTTTGATTTCTGCTTCACCAAGCCCGGTGTGAACAACGGTGTGGGCATACGCACTCCCATGGGTGTGGATGCTGCCTACTATGGCATGTGTGAATGCCAGATTCTCGACCACGATGACCCCATCTATGAGGGATTGCATGAATATCAGGTGCATGGCTCTGCCTACGGAATCATTCCCGCCAAGCGACTGAAGCACAAGCCCCTGGGCGAATGGAGCACAGAGGAGATTGTCGTGAAGGGCGACCACATCAAGGTGACCGTGAACGGCGAAGTGATTCTCGACGGCAACCTGCGCGAAGCCTGCCAGGGGCACAATGTGGCTCCCGACGGTTCGGACACGAATCCCTACACTGTGGACCACCGCAACCATCCCGGCATGTTCAACAAAACGGGTCACATCGGTTTCCTGGGACACGGCGAAGGTCTGAAGTTCCGCAATGTGCGCGTGCTTGACCTCAACAAAAACAAAAAGAAATGAATCCCGGTGGAATGATACGACTGGCAGTCATCGGCATAGGGAACAGGGCGCAAAAGTACATGAAGTACTTGCTCCAGCATCCCGAAGATGCCTGCATCACCTACCTGGTGGAGCCCAATCCTGTAAGGCTCCACCAGGCACAGGAACTCATGCATGTGGCCGAGGACCACTGTTTCCGCGAGGCTGAGATGTTCCTGCTGGAAAGGCACGACGACGTGGACGCAGTCATCATCGCTTCCCCCGACGACCGCCATTTCGACCAGTGCATGCGCTGCATCCAGCATGGCTACCACGTGCTGCTGGAGAAGCCCATCGCCACCACAGCCCGGCAATGCCACACGCTGGCAAAGGCTGCGGCAGAAGCAGGTGTGCTGGTGAACGTGTGCTATGTGCTCCGCTATCACCCCATGTTCCTGAAGGTGCGCCAACTGGTGCGCGACGGCCAGCTGGGACGTATCATGTCCATCAACTACACCAATTCCATCGGGCTCGACCGCACGCTGCACACCTACGTGCGCGGCTTCTGGTCGCGCAAGGAGACAAGCTGCCCCGTGGTGCTGGCCAAGTGTTGCCATGATGTGGATTACCTGCTGTGGCTCTGCGGTTCGCCCGTCAAGAGCGTCAGTGCCAGCGGCAAGCTCACATGGTTCAAGCAGGAAAACGCCCCCGAAGGAAGTGCCACAAGGTGCATCCATTGTAGCATTGAAAAGGACTGTCCCTTCTCGGCCATCGACATGTACCAGCGCCGCAGGGTGTGGATAAGCAACTTCCCCATTCCGCAGGGGCAGACTCTGGACCAGGTGTTGCAAACCGAGATGGAGCAGGGACGCTTCGGGCGCTGTGTGTACCATTGCCACAACGATGTGTCGGACCACAAGGTGATGTGGATGGAGCTGGAAGACGAATCCACCATCTGCATGACCATGGATTTCTTCACCCACAAGGACGGCCGCAGGTTCTTCATCCAGTGTGCCATGGGTGAAATAGAGGTGATGTACGACCAGGTGCACGTGCATTATTTCAACCACAGGCCCGACGAGCACTACGACTTCAGCCGCGTCCTCACGTCACCCCTCCACGGCAATGCCGACATGTACATCATGCGCAACTTCATCGCGGCCATACAGGGCAAGGAGCCTCTGGTGGCTCCCATCAGCGAGGCACTGGAAAGCCACCTCATCTGCTTCGAGGCGGAAGACTAGCCACAGAGGCGGAAAGGATTTCATACAGACAGATACCTATTAATTAATATGATGGAAACAAAAGCGACAGACATGACCTGCCACAGCAGCAGACGAATGCCACCCGCCATGTGGTGGGGTCTGGGTATATGCAACGCCATCTGGCCCGCTGCCACAGCCACTGCAGCCCAGCCCTTTAAAGCGGAAAAGCCCAGACAGCAGCCCAATGTGGTGCTCATTGTGGCCGACGACCTGGGCTATGGCGACCTGGGTTGCTACGGTGCACACACCGTGGCCACGCCCCATGTGGATGCACTCTCGGCCAGTGGTCTGCGTTTCACCGATGCCCATGCCGCAGCAGCCACGAGCACTCCATCACGTTATGCCCTGCTCACTGGCCACTACAACTGGCGGCGGAGCGATACAGGCATTGCACCCGGCGATGCAGGCATGATTATCCGGCCTGAGCAGCACACCGTGGCAGACATTTTCCACGATGCGGGCTACACCACCGGTGCCATAGGCAAATGGCATCTGGGGCTGGGCGACAAGACAGGTACACAGGACTGGAACGGCACCATCACACCCGGTCCGCAAGACATAGGCTTCGACTACTCCTACCTGATGGCCGCCACGGGCGACAGAGTGCCTTGCGTATGGGTAGAGAACCAACGTGTGGCCAACTACGATGCCACAGCCCCCATCCAGGTAAGCTACAAGACGCCTTTCCCGGGCGAGCCGCTAGGGAAAACACATCCTGAGTTGCTCACCAAGCTGAAACCATCTCCCAGCCACGGACACGACATGGCCATCGTGAACGGCATATCCAGGATCGGGTACATGAAAGGTGGAGGCAAGGCCCTTTGGGAAGACGAGAACATCGCCGACAGCCTGACACGCAAGGCCACAGACTTCATCCACCGTGAAGCCGGCCGCCCGTTCTTCCTCTATGTAGGCACCAACGACGTACACGTGCCCCGCTATCCGCATCCACGCTTCCAGGGAAAGAGTGGCATGGGATTCCGCGGCGACGCCATCCTGCAGTTCGACTGGACCGTAGGAGAAATCGTAGAGGCCCTCCGCAGCGAAGGACTGCTCGACAACACCCTCATCATCATGACCAGCGACAATGGCCCCGTGGTGGACGACGGGTATGCCGACCGCGCTGTGGAACTCCTGGGTGACCATCGGCCATGGGGTCCGCTCAGGGGCGGCAAGTACAGCAGCTTTGAGGCTGGCACCAGGGTGCCGTTTGTGGTAAGTTGGCCATCCCGCATCAAGCCGGGTGTATCGAAGGCGCTGGTGTCGCAAATCGACCTCTATGCCACCATGAGCGCCCTGATAGGCGGCGATCCGGAAGCCGGTGCAGCCCCCGACAGCCAGAACCAGCTCCGCAGTTGGATGGGAAAGGATTCCAAGGGCCGCAAGTATGTAATAGAATCGGCATCCTCGCTCTCTGTATATGATGGTGAATGGAAATACATCACCCCCTGCAACGGTGCTCCCTATTACAAACTCACCAATACGGAATCGGGCAACGCCAAGGAAGAACAGCTCTACCACATCAGCGAAGACATCGCCGAGCAGCACAACGTGGCAGCTCTGCACGCCAAGAAAGTGGAAAAGCTGAAGGCCATCATTGAAACTGAAAAGAACAAAGGAACATCCAGATAACAGTCCTGCACATGAAAAAAGTCCGCAATCTGCTTCCCGCCCTGCTGGCCATCGTCTGCCTGATGATGGTCCTGCCGGCTGATGCCATGCCCCGCAGTATCCACGGCGGAACAGCTACGGAGCAGCGCGACGGACTGACCGACCCCACCCAGGAAGATCAGCAAGAAAAGGCCATGTTCAAGGATGCGCTTGGTAGCATGCACATTGCCTGCCCGCGTCCTGCCAGGGTCATTCCCCCCTCGGGTTCCCATCCAGGCAAGTCGCAGGCCAGGTTCCACACGCTCCTGCCCGCATGCCTTCGTTCACACATGCTGACCGCAAGGGTCAGCTTCAACATATTTGCCAAACCCTGGGAACTTTCCCGCCATTACTACG
Source organism: Bacteroidaceae bacterium (assembly GCA_016292545.1). Taxonomy (GTDB): domain Bacteria; phylum Bacteroidota; class Bacteroidia; order Bacteroidales; family Bacteroidaceae; genus Physcousia. The sequence continues at coordinate 3,430 of JAEDIG010000042.1, read as the reverse complement.
TGATTGCCCTAAGGCACATTCTGTGTTAGCAGTGTCCGTCCCTCTCGCTTTAGGGAGGCACTACGAACCAAATTCCAATGCGATTATAACACAGAATACAAACCAGGCCATTGATGGACTCCATCCAGTGGCCAACAAACCTTATCCAGTCATGAGTAGAATCAAAGACCTGGACATGGCCTCCAGCCTGTCCACCCACACCGACGTTACAATCAACAGTTCCTTTTTCGGCCTCATCGAAAAGGTAGTATATAATCCCACGGGCAGCCGCATCACAGCCCACACCTTCGAATATTCGCCATTCAACGGAGAACGCCTCCACCAGATGCTCGACGGAAACATTGAGCAGATAGAAAAGGTAGTAGCGCACGACTCGCTTCCCGTAGCCGTTCCCGTTGGCAACATACGCGCCGAGGTGTGTCGTTCCGATGACCACCAGTTCGTGGCCATACAACTGCTCCACTTCTCAGATTTCGAATACAAGCCCCTCTGCGAAGTGAAATACTTCAAGGGACATGATGCTGAACTTGTCAGCCGTCTGTTCGGAAAGTAATCCCCATAAGGGGCGTGCCACAACAGGCACGCCCCTTTAAAGAAACCACCAATTATCACAAGCGGGTAAAACCATATAGAAAGAAATCAAACAAAATATGGAAAATGTAACTGATTTATAATTAGTTATGATACAAGGCTGATTTTTGACAGCATTGTTATATTTGCCTAATTTTGGATATAAAAACGCCTGTTTTGTCCCGTTTTTGTCCCGTCTTGAATTATCTTTGCATTGAGCGTAAATAGCTGATAAACAATATAGTAACAAATCAAAGAAAAAGATAACACAGATAGAAAATGGGACGAAAGAAGAAAGGATTTCTGCAAGGGCTTCATCGCCTTTCTGAAAACCTGCACCTTCAACAACGGGAAAAAGACGCTGGGAAGTACCACCTGCCGCATTTTCGTCAATCGTCTGGCAGCCGCACTGAGCAAGGCTGTAAGGGATGGACTGATTGACCGCAATCCGTTCAAACTATTGGAAACTAAAGAGAAACCGCAAAAGGCAAATGCCATGCGTGAATTTCTTACCATAGATGAGTTGCGGCAACTGATAGTCACGCCGTGCCGCTATGACATCGTAAAAAAGGCTTTCCTTTTTTTCTGCTTCACCGGACTGCGTTACAGCGACATGATGACTTTGAAATGGAGCGAGATACACAAGGCTGCGGATGGCAAGACACTCTACATCGAGCATGAGCAGGTCAAGACCAGAAACAGGGTGACTATCCCACTCTCGGATGAAGCCCTGAAATGGATGCCCCGGAAAGCTACAGACATTGACAGCGTGTTTCATCAGCTACGGATAACCTCTACCACGGTGGAAGTTGTCTTGGGCGAATGGATGCAGGAAGCCGGAATACAGAAGCACATCACCTACCATTGCAGCCGCCACACCGCAGCTACCCTGTTGCTGACCTTGGGGGCAGACCTCTACACCGTGAGCAAGATACTCGGACACAAGAGCATCCGAATGACGGAAGTCTATGCAAAGATTGTCGATAAGAAGAAAATCGAGACCATGAACCTCGTAAACAATATGTTCGTATAACCCATAAATGAGATAACCCTATGAAAGTGGAGATAAAAGAAAGGAAACTGACCGCCGGAAACCGCAGCCTGTACTTGGAATATTATGAAACCGGATTTCGCAAGAAGGAAAACTTGCGCTTGTACCTTGTTCCTGACGATGCGCCCAACGCAAAAAGTCTCAATGAACGGACTTATAACAGGGCACGGGAGATACAGGCTCAACGCATACTCAACCCGCCGACTTTTGAAAGCAAGAAGAAGCCGGAAGAAAACCAGAGGGCAAAGACGTTGACATGGCTCGGCTGGTGTGACGAATACCTGCAATGCGCCATCGAGAAAGGCGACTGCAAGAAGATGATACAACACAAGGGCATCGTGCGCAAACGCATTGCCGCCTATCTGAAACAGGCAAGGGAAACAGACATTCTGCTAAAAGAGGTAGACAGGGACATGGTAAGCGGTCTGTTCAGGTATATGTGTGAATACCGCAATCCCCGTCAAATCAAGTCGGGAGGCGGCAAACTGGCAGACTTTACCCTTGTTCTGTTCGAGGAAACGGTAAAGGCTATCTTCAACAAGGCGGTGCGTGAGGGGCTGATACCGTTCAACCCCATTCAAGACCTTGCCAAAGAAGAGAGGTTTCATGTGCCGGATAAACACCGTGAAAACTTGACCACGGACGAGTTGAAACGCTTTCTAGCCGTCGAGACACGGACGCAAGCGGAGCGAACCGTACAAAAGGCTTTCGGCTTCTCCTGCATGACGGGGCTTCGGCCTGGAGATATGCAACGGCTACGTTGGAGCGACATCAAGGACACGGGCGAGGTGCTGATGGTTTCTATAGTCCAGCAAAAGACCGGGCGACCCGTAACTGTCCCGCTCAACGAGTTAGCCATATCCCTGTTGCCGCCCCGACCGGAGAACGGAGAAGACGGTATCATCTTCCCATTGGTGAAGAAGCCCGATAATGTGGCGAAATATGTGCGGCGCATCAAGGAGAAGGCAGGGATAGAAAAGGATTTCACCTACCACAGTAGCCGCCATTCGGCAGCCACGCTTGCGATAACGGCAGGTGCCGAACTCTATTCGGTCAGCAAGATACTGGGGCACGGAAGCATTGTTTCCACACAGGTATATGCTTCGGTGAACATGGAGAAGAAAGCGGATGCGGTAAATCTTACGGATGGTATTTTCGGTTAGTACAATGCCGACAACATGGGGAGGAAAATTGTTATTCCTTCCCTTTGTTCGTTCTTGGCATATTAGACCTTAAATGTTGGTGTTAAGAAATTGCTTACCGCTGTTGAAAATCAATTTCATATCAGATTTATGAAACAAGGAAGGTAAAAAAGAACGGATTTTGAAGTAATATGGTCGATTTGCAAACAAACAGCAAAGAGCCGCATTATAAATCCGATGGAGTTACACGCAGCTCTTTACAGAACAGATTGAATTATAATTTTTTCTGATTCCCGTATTTGTTTTCGAAAAGATTCCGGTTATTTTCTCCCCATTTAATCATAGAGTCTAAAATTGGTAATAATGAGGCTCCCAATTCTGTTATGAAATACTCCGAACGTGGGGGAAGTTCAGGGTAAATGGTTTTTGCAACTAATCCATCCTCCACCAACTCTTTCAACTGGATATCAAGTACACGTGGAGTGGCTTCCGGTAATGCCTTATGAAGTTCACTTGGGCGCAATGACATATTGCGCAATTCGTCCAAAATACAAGACTTCCATTTGGAATCAATCAGACTCATTGTCAATCGCAATGGACAACTTAAATCTACAGGTATCTTTCTTTCGTACATATTCGATATTTCATTATATATTGTGCAAATATA
>JAEDIG010000178.1 GCA_016292545.1 Bacteroidaceae bacterium | reverse complement strand
CACAACAACTCACCATACACTGCTATCCGTGCTCTGTTCTAAGCATGGATAGCAGTTGCATGGCTATTCGCTGAATAGTTACTAACCGTTGATAACTGTTTGCTGTTAAAAAGGGCACCTTATGCATCATCGGGTGACAGTCTTCGAGGATACGTTATGCGTCATCCGCGGACTGTAGAGTTCCAGCGGCATCCCCCGACAATTCTCCACGAGAGGCAGGCCAATTATACATATATAAAATAAAAGGTCGCTTCACAGCGCCCTTTTATCCAAGTTCTTTAGGTATTAGTCTTGATTAAGGTAAAAAGATTGTTTTCAGGATAACGGGTGCAAAGTTAGTGATTATTTTAACAGATTGCAAGCCTTTTTATATGTTTTACAACATGTTTTTGTCATTATAATGAAATAATAGTCATTTAAATGAAATCTGAGTGGTAGCTGGCCAATGAAGTGATGGGCCGAAGCAGTATTTTTCCCGCCACAAAGCCCTCTGCTGCGAGCACTTCGCGGAATTCGCCGGCAAACTGATGTGCGATGCCCCCCACACAATGGACAGCGAGATGGCGGTGACCGTAGGCAACCACATTCCTGCGCAGGAATGTGCGGAAATGACCAAGCAGCATGTCATGCACCAAAGGATGAGAGGCACGGCGGGCCACAAAGGGCACCAGCGAAGCCAGGAACCGATTGGGCTGGGGCTGGCGGTAGACATGGTCTATGACCTGGGCCATGGAAAGGTGATATTCCTCCTCGAACTCCTTCACCCAGGAAACTGGGAGAAGCCCCTTATATAGGTCGGAGAGGAAGGTGCGCCCCAGCACGGCTCCGCTTCCCTCATCGCCCAGCACATAGCCCAGAGGAGGCGTGTGGGCGACGATGGCCGTGCCATCATAGAGGCAACTGTTGGATCCCGTACCAAGGATGCACGCTATGCCGGCTTCATGTCCACACAAGGCACGCGCAGCCCCCAGGAGGTCGCTCTCCACATGCAGGCCGGCATGGGGGAACCCGGAGGCCAAAGCATCGGCCACAGCCGAAGAATAGGGCCGGATGCATCCGGCTCCATAAAAATAGATGCTCTTTACCCGTTCCGGATTGGGCAGGGCAGGCAACAGCTGTTCGCGCAAGACAAGCGAAATGGCACACCGGGAATCACGCACAGGATTGATGCCTGCTGTATGAATCTCCAATGTGCCATTGTCATCAGACAGATATATCCAGTCTGTCTTGCTGGAACCGCTGTCGGCTATCAGAAGACAGTGTTCCATATCTTTTTCTGTTCTGCGGAGTTTCACAGAGAGAGGCAACGCCTCCCTTATCAGTTGGCAGTTTCGGTTTCGGGGGCAGCGGCGGCAGGTTGCTCGTCGGCAGCGGGCTGCTGGGTGGCCGAAGGCTGGGTCATGCCAGGCATGTTGTTGGGATTAACGGCCTTCTGCTCGGTGGCCTGCTTCATGATGACAGAATCGTTTCCCTTCACAGAAGGAAGGAATGCCACACTCAGGATGCTGAGCACAATCATGAAGGCAGCCAACCCCCAGGTGGCCTTCTCGATGAAATTGGTGGTCTTGGGAGCACCCAGAATCTGATTGTTGTTTGAATAGTCGGCAGCCAGACCGCCGCCTTTTGATTCCTGAATAAGCACGATCAGGCACATGAGTACTGATGCGAGCACTACTAGAATTACGATTGATGTGTACATTGTTTTTATTATTATTTATTATTGTTGTTGATGATAAGTTTCTCCAAAAATCGGATTTGGTCTGCAAAGTAACGATTTTTTTTTGGATATTTCAAGGATAAACGGCGGATAATTTCAATTGCACGGTCATATTTGCCCTGTTTTATGTAAATTCGGGCCAATGCTTCGGTGAAAATGTCGTTTTCGGCATTGTTTTCCTCTACCAATTGGGGCTGGGCCAGCTGCCCCACGTCCTTGCCGTTGTCGAGCACAATCCGCCCTTCCTCGGGACCGCTGAGAAAATCGTTGATGATGGACTCCTCCATGGTGTCTGAGGCATCGACGCCGGAGGGTTCGCCGGGGGCATCGACCGTTTCCTCCTGCTGGAGCAGATAGGACATATAGTCGACGGTGGCATCGGCCCTGGCCGGACGGCGGGGTTTGTGCTCCTCAGGAAGGCTCTCGAGATAGGAATCGATGAGACTGCCCGTAAGGTCGGAGGCATCCGAATCGTCCATGCGGCTGGCACGCGGCAGACTGCGCTGCGGCTGCGGCTGATAGGACTTTTCCTCGAACAGCCGGAAGATAGCACGCCGGTCGGGCAGCAGTCCGGCATGGCGGCGCAGTTCTTCGTCGAACATCGTGCTGTGGCTTTGGTAGAGACTGCTCAGGTAGAGGATGCGGGCGGCATGGAAATAAGGATAGCGCCTGACCGTCTCAGCCAGCTGGCTGGTGGCGGTCTCGTTCAACATTTCGGGGTGGCTGATATAGGATAGCAACATGTGGGTTCCAGGAATTTGCGGGATAGATGGATGCGTGACCGGGGGCGGACTACCAGTTGGCCACGGTTGAATTGAATATCTGATCAGTAATGTCCTTCACCATTTGTGTGACAAGGTCTTCTTGCACGGCTGTGAGTTGCTGGCTGGAATCATACTCGGTGGTGGCGGAGAACTGGCGTTCAAAATCCTCGGCATGGTTCTTGTTGTTGACAAACCTCACGTTGACGGTCATTTTCAGCTGCACCTGGCTGCTGTAACCGTTGCTCGATATGCCCTTGTTATACTGGTCAAAGCCAGTAATCTCGCCAGAGAGCTGCAGGTCGCCGTTCTTCCTCACCTGCCGCAGCTTGGTCTGGGTGGAGTATATGTCGGTGAGTTTGGTCTGGAAGATGCTCTGCATCGGTGCCCATACGTATGCACTCCGGATGGGGAAATTGTCTATCTGAATGGTCTTGGTCTTCTCATAATCGATGCTGGCACCATTGAACTTGACGCTGATTGTGCATGAGGCACACCAGCATACCATCCACGCCAGCAGGCATGAGAGGCCCCACGAGCGCAATGTCTTAAAAACTGATTCCATAATCTCTGATTTTTCTGTAAAGGGTGCGTTCACTGATACCCAATTCTTTTGCAGCCAACTTCTTGCGATAATGGAAGCGTTCCAGAGCAGCCTGGATGTTTCGCTTCTCCAGTTCCTCCAGATTGAGGTTTTCGTGGTCCACCACTTCCTCGGCCGTCTGGATTTCCTCCTCACACTGCATCTCATCGCTTGCCTGCACCGGTTTCTCAGCGGCCGCATGTGGATAGTCGGAATAGGAGGGGAACTGTGGTGCCGGCATCATGTCTGGCATCCCTGCACCATGCTGCGATGCAGAAGCTGGCACCAGCTGGGTGGAGGATGCCACAGACTTTCCACCACCCTGACCGCAAACGATACTCTTGAGCTCGTTCACCTCATGCCGGAGTTCCAATACGGCACTGGCCAGCATCTTGATTTCCTTCTCATAATCGCGGCTGCCGCCCTCCTTGGGCATGCCCATCCTGGCCACCGATGTGGTTTCGGC
>JAEDIG010000041.1 GCA_016292545.1 Bacteroidaceae bacterium | reverse complement strand
CCTAGGACCTCCAGATTATGAGTCTGTTGCTCTAACCAACTGAGCTACAAGTCCAATGCAAGAAAGGATGGAATCGCCTTCTTTTGCGATGCAAAGGTAGGCATTTCCCGGGAATTATGCAAATGAATGGGTGGAAAATTTGTGAATCACACTTCTTTTGTCTAATTTTGCAAGCTGAAATGAGCACAAGAGTAGCAACCATTGGTTTTTTTGACGGTGTGCACCGCGGACATCAGTATCTGATAAGGCAGGTGACGGAAGCCGCACGAAGGAAGGGCGGCCTAAGCCTCATCGTGACTATGTATCCTCACCCCAAAGCCATTGTACAGCCTGGCAAGGAGCCCCGCCTGCTGACCCTCCCGGACGAGAAAATGGCCTTGCTCCAGGGCATGGGAGTGGATCATGTGGAGATGTTGCGCTTCGACAAGGAAATGAGCCTGCTGACTGCACAGAGATTCATGGAGGAAGTGCTGAAGAAACAGTTGGACGTGGACACACTGGTGATGGGCTATGAACACCAGTTCGGGCATGGGGGAGGAAGCATGGAGCAGTATCGGGCATGGGGCAGGGCATGCGGCATGGAAGTGGTGAGGGCACACGAGATGGAAGGAGAACACGTGAGCAGCAGTGTGGTGCGCCACCTGCTGGAGGAAGGCAATATCAGCCTGGCCAACCACATGCTGGGCAGGCCGTACAGCATGGAAGGGACCGTAGTAAAAGGGCATCAGATAGGGCGCACGCTGGGATTCCCCACCGCTAACCTCCAGGTGGCAGCAGAGAAGCTGATGCCGGCCCATGGCGTGTATGCCACATGGGCGACACTGCCCGACGGAAGCAGGCACAAAGGGATGCTGAACATTGGCCGCCGCCCCACGCTGGACAACGGCGAGGAAACCACCGTGGAGGTGTATATAATGGATTTTGCGGGAGACATCTATCAACAGTCGCTGAGACTGGAATTTGCCGAAAGACTGAGAGGGGAGCATCGATTCGGGTCGCTGGAGGAACTGCGCCACCAGCTTGAACGCGACGCACAGCAGACACGCAGCATACTGGCATAGAAGGCACCCGCAAATATGGCACAAAGGGCCCCGAACCTCTGAGAAAAACGGTTCGGAGCCCTTTGCCTTACTGGTTAGCGATGGGTCATTCGGCCAATACGGTGAACTCTGCGCCGCTGGCGAAGTCCTGACCATCCTGACTGCTGAGAGCCGTGAAACGGAGATAACGGGCCTTCTGAGGCTTGTCGAAGGTCACCTTCTTCTCCTTGGCGTTGTTTTCAAACTCACCCTGGCAAACAGTGTCGCCCCAGGTCTTTCCGTCCATGCTGAGCTGCACCTTGTAGCCCTTGATATGGCCATTTCTGCTGTCCTGACGGGGCAGATAGGTGAAGCCCTTGATGGTCTTCTCCTCACCGCAATCAAAGTCTACCCAATGCGGATACTTAGGCACGGTGATGCTGTACATCGTGTGCCAGATGGTGGCCGGATTGCCATCCACGAGATTCTTGGCCACCTCGCCGCCAGGACCTTCCTCGCTGCTCACATAAGCCACCTCCACGGGCACGTTCTCAATGCGCCCGAATGTGGCGGTGGTCTTTACGGATTCCTCACCCTGGTACCATGCGGTGACTACACCGCCTTCGCGCAACCTCTGCTGCTGGCCGGCCTCCACCAGCTGAGGCTTGCCGGCCTTTTTGCTGCCTGTGGGCTGGATGGTGTAATAGATCTGCTTGCCGCTCTTGTCGTTCTGGTCGCCAAGAATAGAAAGTACACCAGCGCGGTCGCGTACAATCGTTACGGGACAAAGGTTGGACGTCTGCACACGCACACGCTCTGCAAGGTTATCCTTGCTGACAGGACGGATGACAAAGCCCATCTGGTGCAGGGCACCCTTCACACGGTCCTTGTCCAGGGGGCCGCCCTGTCCGCAGCTGTTGCCTCCCAGACCTGTCACCTGGCAATCGAGATGGAGATAGTTGCCATCGCTCTGAGGCAGTTCGTGGGGATGGGCTGCCAATGTCATCTGCAAGGCGCTCCAAGGCAGAGCAGAAGTGCTCATGCGACGCTCATAGTCGGCCACAAAGGCCAGACCGTCGCCCTGCTTGTTGGTGAGGGCACACCAGCTCACGTCCTCGCGGTTGCCCATGCTCTGAGGCTTGGCAAAATTGACGAACTGCTGTTCCACGGTACTGGTGTAAAGGCCGAAGAAAGAGCCCGTCTTGCGGTCGGCATAGTTGTTGAGCGGACCACGGCCGTAATAAGTGTAGTTATTGAACTGGCGGGGCAGTTTCATTGCATAGCCCAGACGGGGCAGAGGCAAGCTGGCATCGCTGCTCACGATACTGCTCACGATGTTCACACTGCCGTCGGGATAAACCGTGTAACGCTGTGTGGTAGTGAAATGGAATTCATCCTCGCCCATTTCCTTGCCTTCCTTGATTTGCTCGAAAGGAGCACCTGCCTTGCCCGGGCGATGAATGCCCTGTCCGTGGTGACTGGCCTGGCTGCGCACAGTGTACACGATGCTCACGCTGCCGTCCTTTTCCTTTATCACCACCGGTGTTCCCTGCACTTTGTGCTTGAGGTCGTAAAGGCCGTTCTGGAACCACTGGTTCCATGCCCAGTTGTCGTTGTCAACAGGTGCGCGGAAAGCATCCAGCTTAGGACCGTTTCCTTCTTCTATGAGTGTCATGCCACCTGCGGTGTAGGAGCGTATGCTGCCATCGCCATTGTCGAAGACCACCGTGAAATTGCCACCGCCTATAGTGGTGACACCTCTGGCCTGGTCAACGGTGAGCGCATCACCTTCCGTTGCCACCTGTGCAATGGGCTTGTAGGGGCTCTTTGCAGCTCCCTGACGGAACTCGAACTGCTCAGCCATCTGCACATAGCCCTTCTTGGCCCATGGCATGTCCTTGGACAGCAGGAAATCCACCTCGATGGTCACCTGCTCCCATCCGTTCTTGGCAAATATCCTGGTGGGAATCTGCACCTTGCGGGAGCTGCGGGCAGCCAGCCCCTTCACACCGGGCAGCGCACCTTCTTCCACCACCTGGCCTTCCTGACAAACCTTGTATACGACATCGCAGTCGAGCGGTTCAAAATAGTTCTTGTTGAAGATTTCCACTGTGGTGTTGTCGCCAGCCAGCTTCACGCCCACGTTCTGGTACACCTTCTTCACCTCATAGTACTGGGGTTTGGGAGAAAGGTCGGGCAGCATGATACCATTCATGCAGAACATGCCGTCGTTGGGCCAGTCGCCATGGTCGCCGCCATAGCCCATGTATTTCACGCCCTGAGGCGTATAGGTGTCAATGGCCTGGTCCACCCAGTCCCAGATGGCTGCACCGCAGAAGAAGTTGGTGCTCTCCATAGCCTCCCAGTAGTCCACCAGGTTGCCCAAGGAGTTACCCATTGAATGGGCATATTCAGAGATATGGTAAGGATATTTCACACCGGCATTGCCCTTGGCCACCTGCTGCACCCACGATACGGAAGGATACTGGTTGGAGCCCATGTCCACGATGTCGTTGTTGCGTTCATACTGCACGGGGCGGCTGGTGTCGAAGTCCTTGATGGCCTGATAGGCAGCCACGAAATTGTCGCCAGGACCGGCCTCGTTGCCAAGGCTCCAGATGACAATGGAAGGCGCATTCACGTGGGCCCTCACCATCTCCATGTTGCGGGCGATATGGGCATTGCGCCACTCCTTGGGATGCGACAGCGAAGCCTCTCCATAATAATACTCATGGCTCTCGATATTGGCTTCGTCCTCCAGATAGAGACCATACTTGTCGGTGAGATAATACCAATAGGGGTCGTTGGCATAATGGCTCAGACGCACGTGGTTGATGTTGCCCCGCTTCATCAGGAACACTTCCTCCTGCATCTGGGCATGCGTGATGGCATGGCCACGCGAGGGATTGGTTTCGTGGCGGTTCACGCCCTTCAGCTTCACAGGCTTGTCGTTGACATAGAAATAGCGGCCGGCCAGTCCGAACTCATCGTCCTGGGCCGCCGTCTGGCGGATCTGCACTGTGCGCACACCGAAATAGGTGCTGGTGCGGTCGAGCACACGGCCCTTCTTGTCCTTCAGTTCAGCCACCAGCACGTAGCGGTAGGGAGCCTCGGCACTCCACAGACGGGGTTGCTCCATCTGGAACTCGGAATGATTGCCAAGCGTGGTGCCCTTGAGCACCTTGTCGAGCGCAGCCGTGGCCTCCTTTACGGCATCGGAAGTGGCATCACCATACAGCTCCACGGGATAAACGGTGTAGGCCATCGTGTGGTCCTTGAGGTCCTTCTTGCCCAGATTGCGCACCTCTGCATCCACAGTGAGTGTGGCCTGCTGGCCGGCGATAGAGGCTGTGCGCACGGCCAAATCGCGGATTTCGGTCTCGGGCACACTGGTGAGATAGGTGCTGCGGATGATGCCAGGCAGACGGAACATGTCCTGAGCCTCCAGGAATGAAGCATCGCTGCTGCGATACACCTCCACGGCCACCACGTTCTCGCCCTCCGTCAGGAGGTCGGTGATGTCGAAGCGGGCAGTGTTACGGCTGTTCTTGCTGAAGCCTACATATTGCCCGTTGATCCACAGATAGAAGAAACTGTCCACACCGTCAAAATTGATGAACACATGGCGGCCCTTCCAGTCGGAAGGCACCGTGAACGTGCGGCGGTAGGAGCCCACCTCGTTGGGATACTTATAGGTGGTGTAGCGCGTGTCGGTGGGCACACGCATCACACCCTTTTTCCAGTCGTCGACAGCCACCTGATGGTAGAAAATCACGGGCTGGTTCACATAGATGGGCACACCGTACTTCATGGTGCCGTCGGTCTGCAATCCCTGCACGTTCCAGCATCCGGGCACCTCGATGTTGTCCCATGAAGTGACATCGAAATCGGTCTTGAAGAATTCGGCCGGACGCTTGTCGGGCGACGGCACCCAATGGAATTTCCACTTGCCGTCGAGCGTCTGATAATAAGTGGATGCCGTGGGCATTACCTGCCGTGCCTGCTCAGAGGTGGCGAAATGAAACATGTAGGCCTGGGGCTGTTCCTTGCCCAACGAGAGTCTTTCGGGAGATTGCCACTCGTTGCCCTGAGGCGCTTCCTGCCTTCCATAATCGAAACCTTCAAGGAGGTTTTCTTGTGCCGCAAGGTTCATCCCAACCAAGAGGCACAGCGAAGTGATAGTCTGTTTAAGCATATTATTGGTTTTTGGTGTTTTCGATGTGCATTTTGTTCGTATTTGGGTGACTATTGGGTACAAAGATAAGCAAATTTATCCTAACCATGCAAATTTATCCCCATTTTTCATCAGGAAACCCTGTAAATCATCCTCAAACACATAGCTGTCGAAGGCCAGGCGTGCGGCATGAAGCATCAGACGCGCCTGAGGCGCACCATACAGACGGTCACCCACGATGGGGTTGCCAAGCCCGCGATGGTGGGCACAATGCACACGCAGCTGATGAGTGCGACCCGTATGAGGTGTGAGCTCCACCAAAGCATGCCCCTCGATGTTGGCCACCACGCGGTATTGGGTGAGGGCCGCCTTGCCATGCACCTCGTCCACCCGTCGGCAGGGACGGTGGTCGGGATCAAGTGCCAAAGGCAGGTCGATGGTGCCCCGACGCCCCACAGGCATGGGACGCTCCAGCAGGGCCAGATATGTTTTCCTGACCAGCCGCATCTCAAAAAGGCGTTGCAGACGATGGTAGGCATCCACAGTGAGCGCCACCACCAGCAAGCCACTTGTGTCCATGTCGAGCCGATGGACCATCATGGGGCCTTGGGCCTGCGGATAGCGGTCCCGCATCAGGCTGTAGACCGACGGCAGGCCATCCTTCCCAGGCACAGAGAGCAATCCCGAAGGCTTGCTCACCACCACGAAATCATCGCCACGATACACCTCGCGCAGCTGCCCAGGAAGTCCGGGGCTGTCCGCCAGAAGGGGATTGGGGTCGACAGGAAGCCCCTGAAGCATGAACTGCAGGATGGGACGGCACTTGGAATGGCAGGCCGGATAGAAATGACCTTCCACACGCACCTCACCCACGGGTGGACGGCCCACCCAGAACTCCGCCATGCACACAGGCCTGCATCCCATCCGGTAGCATGCCTGCAACAGCTTGGGCGCACAGCAATCGCCTGCACCGCCAGGGGGACGCACGGAACCGAACACCTGCAAGAGGGTACGCTGCCCGCCACAGGCATTGAGAAACACATATTGGCGGAACAGCCAGTCCTGAAGCGCGTTGCTGCGCTGTCTGCGCTCTGCCTCAAGCACAGCTATCTGCTGGTCCAGCTGGCGGTTGGGGGCTTCGGCCTGGGCCAGCACCTGCTGCCAATGCTGCCTCACCCTGCGAAGCTCGGCTTTCAGGAACTGGCTTTGACGCACCATCTCGTCATGGCGTGCCTCCAGGGCACCTGCATCCAGCGTGGCGCGCAGCCGATGGCGTTCTGCACGCGCCGTTTCCATCCGTTCGCGGGCCGCCCCCACAGCCTCATCCGCCTGCTGCCTGAGAGCATCCAGGTTCACCCGCTGCCCCCGAAGGTAGTCAATCCTGGCATTGATGCCCGATATGCAGGCCTGTTCTGCGGCAAAATGGCCCTCCGGAGCCATTGTATCATAGACGGGCGGCACGAAATAAGAATGGACAGATGTGCCGGCCAACGTGCCGGAAAAAGCCGCCAGGAAGCCGCGCCTTCCCTCCTGCTCCACCACCAGCACACCCATCATCTTCCCCAATTCCAGTTCGCCACGCCATTGCGGCCGGCTGCGCAGATAGGTGCGCACCTGCATGGCCGCAGCCACACACAGCGGATGGGGCTGATAGCAAAAAGGATAGGTGAAACAGGGGGGAGAGGCCACGCCCGCCACCGATGAAGGGAGGGGATGGATCATGCTCATAGGAACAGGATGGATTCGGGCCCCATATTGAACAACAAATCCACGATGCTCAGTCCCGGAAGAAAGCCGTGGCGCTGGGCAAACACCTGGTAATAGGGCCGCTGGGGGCACAAAGGAAGCGGGCATTCGGGCACACGCCGGAATGTTGTGGTATCGGCAATCCTGGGCTGGAAGCCAATGAGGCCACACACTGTTTGCAGAAGCTGGCGGTTGAAATCGGTGAGATATTCCCAGTCGGGCTGGAAGAACGGGCGGAAATCGTCTTCATAGAATTCAAAGAAAGGCGTACGCCCGTATGCGCTCTGCAAGGCACGCCAATGCAGATGACGCCAGTTGCCGTGGTCGCTGATGCGCACCTGCCGGATGGGCATGTCGGGCGCGTCGGGCTTCACCACCGGAATGGAAAGCGGGAACGCACCATCGGGGCCTGCAATCATGCAACGGTTGCGGAGCGTCTGCTTCACATAATGTTCACACACCTCTATGCACCCCTCCCCCGCGCGATAGAGTGCGGCATAATAGGCCACAGGGGCCAGATAGGCGGTGGGCAACAACAATTCCTCATTCATAGGGCGAAAGAAAAAAACGGTTGCGCCTCCAGGCCCTGTGGAGCGGAAGGTCGGGATGGAGGGAGAAGGCCACGCGCACCACACTGCCCACCAGACACTCCTCCGGCACGAAGCCAAAGACGCGGGAATCGAAAAAGGATGTGTCGCTGCCCGACTCCACCCAATAATAATTGCGCCCGAAGCGGAAATAGGGAGAGGCATCGGCCTGGATGTGTGCCACCGAGTCGGGCTCGTGCATCCGGATGGTCTGGTGGTAGATGCCGGCATTCCAGCGGCATAGCTGCACATAGGAACGTGCGGCAGGCACGGCCACCGGCCAGATGCAGCCCCCGGCATAGCTGCGGTGGCTGCTCACACGGCCACGCGCGCCCATCCATACCGTATCGCCAGGACATCCCATCACCCGCCCCACACACAAAGCGGACGTGTCGGGACGATTGCCCTCCACAGGCATGTTGAACACCACCCAGTCGCCCTTGGCCGGACGCTGGCGTCCCCACCTGCGATAGCCATGGAAAGCCATGAAAGGGGCACGAAGGCCACACCGCCAACGGTCCACCAGCAGGCGGTCGCCTGCCAGGAAAGAAGGCTGCATGTTGCTGTGCGGCACCTCCACAAGCGTTGCCCAGCACATGCGGCACAAAGCCACAACGGCACAAACGCCAACGGTCCACAGCACAATCCTGACTGTTCTCCCCATAGTAGCCGAAAGAGGTTTCTACCTGATGTTGTCGACCAGCGAGAACAGGCGGTTCCACCGGATGTGGCGCAATCCGCCGCGGTCCTTGTCGGTGCTCAGCCATATCATGATGGGCTTGCCTACTACATGGTCCTCGGGCACGAAGCCCCAGAAGCGCGAGTCGGCACTGTTGTGGCGGTTGTCGCCCATCATCCAATAGTAATCCATGCGGAAGGTGTAGCTGTCGGCCTTTTCTCCATTGATCAGGATGTCGCCGGCATCGGTCACCTCCACGCTGTTGCCTTCATACACACTGATGGGACGTTCATAAATGGGCAGATTCTCCAGCGAAAGCGGAACAGACATCCCCTTTTTGGGAATGAGGATGGGGCCATAGTTGTCCTGTGTCCATCCCGTGTGGCCGTTGAGGGGATAGAGGCTCTCTGTTTCCTGATAATCCACATCCTCAACCGAGGCCACCAGATCGGTGCGTGCCAGCAACGCCTGCCTGGCCTTGGCTGTGAGGGGGCAGATTCCCGTCTGGTAGAGCTCCTGCAGGTCGTCCTGGCTGATGCCCAGTTCGTAGACCAGCTCGTCGGGCAGGTTGCCGTTGAGCTCCACCCTGTAGTTATACTGCACATTGTCGGGCTCCTTCTGTGCCTTTCCGTCGATATAGATGATGCGGTCCTTAATCTGAAGTGTCTGCCCGGGCAGCCCCACACACCGCTTCACATAGTTCTCCCTGCGGTCCACCGGGCGATGGTCCACCCTGCCGAACTCGGAACTGGAGAATGCGATGTACTGGCGGCCCAGCTCATACATCTGCTGAAAGGTGCGGTAGCGCTCCAGGGGCGGGAGGTTGTCCATGCCGACAGGGGTGCCGTTCTGCTGCATCAGCTGACGGCCGAACACATAGCACATCATATAATAGTCGGCTGCCTGATAGGCCGGAGAGGTGACGATGGTGTCACCGGCAGGATAGTTGAACACCACAATGTCGTTCTGCCCCACAGGACGGGGCGTCACACGCTTGTAGTCCCACTGCGGCCATTCGATATAGCTCTTGCCGCCCCACGGGAGGGTGTGCTGGCACAGGGGAGCATGGAGGGGTGTCTGGGGCACACGAGGGCCATAGCTCATCTTGCTCACAAACAGATAGTCGCCCACCAGCAGGCTCTTTTCAAGCGAACTGCTGGGGATGGTGTAGTTCTGGAAGAAATAGATGTTGAAGAAATACACGGCCACCAGCGAGAAGACAATGGCATCCACCCAACTCATCACCATGCGGGCAATGGGGTTCTCCAGGTCCTTCCACCATGTCCAGGGCACCCAGCGGGTGGTGTAGGCATCCACGAGGAAGGGTACGACAATCAGTCCCCACCAACTGCCAATCCATGCGAGGAAGGCAATATAGAGCAGGGTGTAAATCACGGCCTTGGCCCAATCGGCCTTGGTTATGGACTGTTTTTTCTTTTTCATTTAGACGAGAATCGCTCCTGAATATATAAATTTGTATAAAGGGTTATAGAATCGTGATGGAGGTGTCAGAACCGGAACAGGTCGTCCATTGTGAGCAGTCCGCTGTGGCTGGCCGTATATTCCGCTGCCAACACGGCTCCCAACGCAAACCCCTGGCGGCTGTGGGCATCGTGGGTGATGGTGATGGAGTCGGCCTCGCTGTCCCAGGTGATGCTGTGTATGCCCGGCACCTCGCCCCGGCGCACACTGTCAATCGTAAGCTTGCCGGCAGCCGGCTCCGAAGCCTGCTCCACACTGCCGTCGGGCTGCACCAGCCGCCCCGTCTGCCATCCGTCCAGCCTGTCCGTCTGGGCAATCAGTTCCTCGGCCAGGGTAATGGCCGTGCCACTGGGATGGTCGAGCTTGTGGACATGGTGCACCTCCTCCATAGAGGGGCTATAGGAAGGGAATTGGTTCATGATGCGGGCCAGATAGCGGTTCACCGCACGGAACACGGTGACGCCCAGGCTGAAGTTGGAACTCCAGAACAGTGTCTGTCCCTGCTCCTCACACATGCGCTTCACGTCCTCGCCGTGCTCCTTGAGCCAGCCCGTGGAACCGCTCACCACCTTCACATGGTGGGCAAAGGCACGCAAATAGTTTTCGTAGGCCACATGGGGAGCCGTAAACTCTATGGCTACATCCGCACTGCAGAAGGCCGGCGAATCAAAATCCTCACGGTTGTCAATGTCAATGACAGAAACAATCTCGTGACCACGCTTTTTTGCAATTTCTTCTATCATATGGCCCATCTTGCCATATCCAATCAATGCTATTTTCATCTGTTTTTTGAATTTTCGCCGCAAATATACTGCTTTTAGGTTGAAATTCACTATTTTTGTTTCAAAATTTAACGTAATCACTCTCCAAAAGCATGGAAAAGCTACTCCAATTTGCATGGAAGCACAAGATTCTTCCGCTTAAACCTCTCCATACCACCGAGGGAGAAAGCGTGGAAATCATCGACCCGGGACAGGCCAACCACAACCAGGGGCCCGATTTCTTCAACGCCAAAATAAGAATCGGGCAAACGGTGTGGGCGGGCTATGTGGAAATCCATGTGCGTGCCTCCGACTGGTTCCGCCATGGACACCATGAGGACGCACGCTACGACAATGTGGTGCTCCACGTGGTGCAAACGGCCGACGCACAGGCCGTGACCCACGACGGGAAGACGCTGCCCACCCTGCAAATCAGCTTTCCATCGCGCATGATTGCCCACTATCAGGAGCTCCACGAAACCGACGACTACCCGCGCTGCCACCGCATCGTGGCCTCCCTTCCCGCCCTGAAGGTACACAGCTGGATGGATCAGCTGCTGGCCGAACGGCTCACCGACAGGAGCACGCGCATCCGCAGGCGGCTGGCAGAAAGCCGTGGCGACTGGGAAAAGGCTGCCTTCGTGACGCTGGCACGCAACTTCGGTTTTGGCATCAACGGCGACCTGTTTGAACAATGGGCCACCCATGTGCCGCTGGCAGCGGCTGCCAAGCACCGCGACAATCTCTTCCAGGTGCAGGCCCTCTTTCTGGGCACGGCCGGACTGATTGACAAACTGGGGCCCCACGATGGCTGCGACCCGCAGAAGGCCAAGGACGAATATGCCTATCTGGCCCACAAGTTCTCGCTGCCCGCTCCCCCACCCCTCATGTGGCGCTATCTGCGCACACGCCCCTACAATTTCCCCCACGTGCGCATCCTGCAGCTGGCCTCCATCTTCCACCACGGAGGCGCACAGCTGCATGCCATCCTCGAAACATCGGGCACGGCCTCCCTGCAGCGATGCCTCGAAGGCGTGAAGCTGTCGGTCCCGGCCATCCGGCTGATTGCCATCAACACCGTGGCACCGCTCCTTTATGCCTACGGGCAGGCGCAGGACAACGAGGCGCTGACCGACCGCGCCATAAGCCTCCTGGAGGAGCTCCCCGCCGAGGACAACTACATCATCCGCCAATGGCGCGGCTGCGGACTGCAGGCCACCTCTGCCGCCCACAGCCAGGCACTCATCCAACTGAAACGCGAATACTGTGACCGCTATGACTGCCTGCGCTGTCATTTCGGCTACGAATACCTGAAACAATTATGAACTACTCCTACGAACTGAAGATGAAGGTGCGCGACTATGAATGCGACCTTCAGGGCATTGTCAACAATGCCAACTACCAACACTACATCGAGCACACGCGCCACGAGTTCCTGCTCAAGGCCGGCATTAGTTTTTCACAGATGCACCAGCAGGGCATCGATGCCGTGGTGGCCCGCCTGACCATGGCCTTCAAGACACCGCTCCGCAGCGGCGACGAGTTCGTGAGCCGGCTCAACGTGCGGAAGGAGGGCATCAAATATGTGTTCATGCAGGACATCTTCCGCCTGCCCGACGAAAAACTGGTCGTGCGGGCCACTGTAGACACGGTGTGCCTGGTGGACGGCCGCCTGCAGGTGTGCCCCCACCTTGACACATTGCTCGAACCCTATCTCTACCGGCAATGACAGAGCAGGAGATATTGTGCAGCATGGCCCTCGCCAGGCTTCCACGGATGAACATGCTGCAGAAGAGGATGCTGGTGAAGGAGCTGGGCAGTGCCACAGCAGTGTATGCCCATCGCCATGAACTGGGCAGACTGCTGGACAGCGAATCCCGCCGGCTGGAAGAGGCGCTCAAGGAGATGGACAACTGCATGGCCCGCGCCCACGAGGAGATGGAGTTCGTGTCCGGGAAAAGGGTGAAGTGCCTCTGTTTCCACGACAAGGAATATCCCGTCCGGCTCAGGGAATGCCCCGATGCCCCCATCCTGCTCTATGCCAGCGGAAACGCCCACCTCAACGCCCGCCACATAGTGGGCATCGTGGGCACACGCCAGGCCACCGACCATGGCAGGACCACCTGCCGGAAGATGGTGGAACGGCTGGCACAACTGCTGCCCGGCACTTTGGTCGTGAGCGGACTGGCATACGGCATCGATGTGGAGGCCCACCGTGCCGCACTGGCCTGCGGGCTGCCCACCGTGGGCATACTGGCACACGGCCTTGACCAGATCTATCCCAGGGTGCATCGCGAAACGGCCGTCCAGATGCTTCAGCACGGAGGGCTGGTCACCGAGTTCATGAGCCGCACCAATGCCGACAAGAAAAACTTTGTGCAGCGCAACCGTATCGTGGCGGGCATGTGTGATGCCATCATCCTGATAGAAAGCGCATCAAAGGGCGGTTCGCTCATCACCACCAGCCTGGCCGAGAGCTACGACAGGGAGGTTTTTGCCGTGCCCGGACGGCCCACTGACAAGTGGTCGGAAGGGTGCAACACACTCATCCGCCGCCATAAGGCCCATCTGCTCAGCTGCATCGACGACATGGTGGAGGAAATGGGATGGGACAAGGACATTCAGATAAAGAAGCAGCTGTCGCAAGGATTGCAGCAACAGCTCTTTCCCGACCTTTCCCCCGATGAAACGGCTATTTTCAACGCTCTCAAGGATTGCGACTACAAGCACATCAACCAGATTGCCCAGGACGCAGGGCTGCCCATGGGCACCACCAGCACCCTGCTCTTTGAGATGGAAATGAAAGGCATCGTCCACCTGATTGGGGGCAACATCTACCGCCTGTCCTAGCGGCCCTAAGGGTGTGGCATGATTCCTGGCAGCTGTTGCAGTTATGGGCCCGAAAAAAACTGCAACAACTGCAACAACTGCAACAGGCAGCCAGCCCAGCCCCCCCTGGACAGGGGGATTGAGGGGGGCTGGGGGTCCTGGGAGTCTCTACAATCCGATTTCCCGCAGGAGATGGTCGGCATGTCCCCATTTGTCCATCAGGAAGAGGACGTAGCGGATGTCCACACCGATGCAGCGCTGCAGCGAGCTGTTGAAACTGATGTCGCCACTCATGGCCTCCCAGTTGCCGTCGAAGGCCAGACCTATCAGTTCGCCCTTTCCGTTGAACATGGGGCTTCCCGAATTGCCGCCCGTGATGTCGTTGTTGCTCAGGAAACACAGGTGCATGTCGCCCGTATTGCGGTCGGCATAGCGTCCGAAATTACGCTGCTTGATGAGCTCCACGATGTTGTCCTCCATGCGGTAGTCCTCAATCTCGTGCTGGCGGGCCACCTTGTCGAGCAGACTTTGCGAATTGGTGTAATAGTCGTAGTGGTTGCCCTGGGCCGTATAGTCCTGGATGAATCCGTAGCTCAGGCGCATGGTCATGTTGGCATCGCTGTAGTGGGGATTCTGCTGGTCCATCTCCAGCAGTGCCTGCGTGAGCAAATGCTCGTTGTAGGCAATAATCTTCTGCGAGGCGGCCACGCCGCTGTAGAGGCCGGAGAGGGTGGCTGTGAGGTCCTGGGCATACACAAGGGCGGGATCGGTGTCGCGCAATGCCGAGTCGGCCACAATCTCGGCCAGCCGGTCCACACAGGAGGGCTTGCTGATCACCGACTGCTCAAACACCGCATGGGCGAAACGCTGGCAGTCGCCGCCATACAGGCTGTCGATGCGGCCATAGAAACGGGGCAGGAAGCGGGGGGCCACCTGCTGGCGATAGTTCTGCAGAAGCACGCCCATCGTCTGCTCGTCGAGCTGCGGGTCATAGTCCTTATAGAAACGCTTCAGGGTCTCGCGCATGGCTTCCACCTGCTGGCTGTCGGCCTCGCAGGAGGCCATGTTGATGCGGCGCGCCACGCTGAACAGCTCTATGCCCCTGTTGAAGGTTTCCACGAAGAAGCCCCTGGCGCGCACATCCTCGCTCACACGGCCATAATGGAGGCTCAGCTGAGGGAACATCTGGCCAAAGCGCGCCTTGAGCGACGGGTCGGCATTGTACCACTTGGCTATGCGCGCCTCCAGCTGCTCCTTCTGCCCTATCACGTCCAGCTCCTTCACCGCCTTGTTCATGCCGATGGAGTTCTTCCAGTAGTTGCTGCTGGAGGCCCACTTGCTGGCATACTTGATGGCCACACCGCGGTCGGCCTGCATGCGCTGCTTCCACACATCCTGCTTCACTCCACGCACCTGGATGAGCGAAGCGTTCACGTCGTCCACACGCTGGCGGATGCCCCACGAGCTGAGGTAGCGGCTGGTGCTTCCGGGGTAGCCCACAGTCATGCAATAGTCTCCGCTGCGGTAGCCGTCGAGGCTCACACGGGCATAGCGACGGGGACGGAGGGGCACATTGTCGGCGCTGTAGAAGGCCGGTTCGCCCTCGGGCGTGGCATAGATGCGGAACACACTGAAATCACTGGTCTGGCGGGGCCACATCCAGTTGTCGGTGTCGCCGCCAAACTTGCCCAGCGTCTCGGGCACGGTGAACACCAGACGGATGTCGTCATACTGCCGGTAGATGGACACATAGTAGGCATTGTCGCCATAGAAGCTCTTCGCCATGCACACCATGCCGGGATTGGCCTTCGTGTAGTCGCGCTCCACAGCCGTAAGGATGGAGTCGATATACTGTGTGTACACCTCGGCCGCGGGCTCCGAAGGATGGGCACGATAGAGGCTGTCGAGTGCTCGCATCACACGGCCGGAGCAATCCTCCATGCGCACCAGGAAGCGCACGAAAAGGCCCTCTACAGGGCGTTCCTCGGCATGGTTGCGGGCCACGAATCCGTTCTTGAGGATGTCGTCCTCGGGGGTGGAGAGCGACTGGATGGCTCCGTAGCCACAGTGGTGGTTGGTGAAGACCAGTCCGTCGGGGCTCACCACCACGCCCGAGCAGAAGCCGCCGAAGCACACCACAGCATCCTTGAGCGACACGCCGTCGGCATTGTAGAGCTGCCCGGGTGTAAGCGTCAGCCCCAGTTCTTTCATCACATCAGCAGTCTTGGCGTCAATGTTGCGGAGCATCCACATGCCCTCGTCGGCCCTGGCTGCAAAGACAGCCGCGGTCCACACGACTGCCAGTAGCATTTTCCTTATCATCTTGCAGTATTGTTTTTTTCCTTCGCTTATTTCTTTTTCTTCGGTTTCCTGCGCGCCCATCCTTCGGGCATGTCATCGATGTCCACCACCGTTTCGGGATGGAGGAACTTCATCCAGTCCTCCTTGCTGTAGTGCTTGCCCTTGGGCTGCAGCTGTTCCGTGCCGTCATCGCCGCGGTCACGCTTCTTCCTGCCCGGCTTGGCAGGCTTGGCCGACGGCTTCTGCCGTGCGCCCCTGGCCGGCTTCTCCGCAGCACCGCTGCCCTCAGCCTTGCCGCCACGGTCGGCATAGTCGGCCACCACACTGCGCCCCTTCACGCTGACACCATGGCGCAGCCCCTTCACCACACGCTCGGCATCCTTCTCGGCCACCTCCACAAAGCTGAAGTTCTTCATCAGGTCGATGCGCCCTATTTCCACCTTGTCGCCCTTCACATTGTTGTTGATGAGCCCGATGATTTCACGCGCAAACTGGCCGTCAATCTTGCCCACGTTGAGAAACAGGCGGGTGTAGCCCTCCTCGGCATGGCCGCCCGGACGCTTGCGCTTGCCGCCTCCTTCGCCCGCGGCGCCTTTCTTGCCGGACTTCACGTCCACGGTCTGTATCTCGGGCGCATTGGCATAGTACTGGAGGAAACGGCCGAACTCGCGGCTCAGCACACGCTTGATGAGGTCCTCTTTGTCGAGCCATTCCCATCGTTTGGCCACCTCGGGCAGGAACTGTGCAATCTCCTCCTCGTCCACCTCCACGCGTTCAATCTCGTCGATGACATGGTAGAGTTGCTTGGCACAGATGTCCTTGGGGTCGGGCAGCGTGCCCAGCACAAACTCCTTCTGTATCACCTTTTCCACCTGCTTTATCTTGCTGCGCTCCCTCACGTGGATGATGCAGATGCTGGTGCCCTTCTTGCCTGCACGTCCTGTGCGTCCGCTGCGGTGGGTATAGTTCTCCACATCGTCGGGCATGCCGTAGTTGATCACATGCGTCAGGTCGTCCACGTCCAGTCCGCGTGCCGCCACATCGGTGGCCACGAGCAGCTGTGTGCGATGGTGGCGGAACTTCTGCATCGTCAGGTCGCGCTGCTGCTGGCTCAGGTCGCCGTGCAGGGCATCGGCATTGTATCCGTCGCGTATCAGATTGTCGGCCACCTCCTGTGTCTCCATGCGGGTGCGGCAGAACACGATGGCATAGATGCGGGGGAAATAGTCCACCACACGCTTCAGGGCCAGATACTTGTCCTTGGCATGCACCATGTAGTAGATGTGGTTCACGTTCTCGGCGCCCTCGTTGCGGCTGCCCACCTGGATGGTGTGCGCATCGTGGAGATAATTGCCGGCGATGCGCTCGATTTCGCGGCTCATGGTGGCGCTGAAAAGCATCGTGCTGTGCGCCTGGGGGATTCCCTCCAGAATGGCATCCAGGTCCTCCTGGAAACCCATGCTCAGCATCTCGTCGGCCTCGTCGAGCACCACGTGCTGTATATTGGTCAGGTCGGCCACTCCGCGGCGCATCAGGTCAATCAGCCGGCCGGGTGTGGCCACCACAATGTCCACGCCGGCCCGCAAGGCCCTTATCTGCGGCTCTATGTTGGCACCGCCATACACAGCCAGCACACGCAGCTGGGGCAGGTATTTGGCAAAGCCCTCCAGGTCGTCGGCAATCTGCAGGCACAGCTCGCGCGTAGGGCTCAGCACCAGCGACTTGATGCCCGCCTGTGCATTGTCCTTCAGCCGCTGCAACACGGGCAAACCGTAGGAAGCCGTCTTTCCGGTTCCTGTCTGGGCCAGTGCTATGAGGTCGGCATGCGTCTGGTCGGCCGAAAGCAGCCATGGAATCACTTCCTCTTGTACGGGCATAGGATGCTCATATCCCTGCTCCCCAATGGCTTGCAGCAACTCGTCGCACAAGCCCAAATCCTTGAATGTTTTCATCTATGTGAAGGTAGGTTCAATCTAATCGGCTGCAAAGGTAGTGATTTTTTGCGAGTTATAAAAGTTTTTCGTCCTATTTCCGTGAAAAAAAAGCAGGGACGGCTTCATCAACTCCAAAACAAAGCCACGCCTTCCCGGCATTGTCCCGCTCACCCCCCCTTACCATACTGAGATTCAACATCTGCCCCAGGTCGCTTTGAGTGTGCCAAACGTTGCAGCTGTTGCAGTTGTTGCAGTTGTTGCAGTTTTTTTCGGGCCTATAACTGCAACGCCCCGCCCCACCCTCCGCAAAATACGGTTTCAAACCGAAAGCAAACAGGGGCATAAATTTAATGGATTGTTATTATTAAAAGTTTACTTATATATTTATATATATATTATATATAATATATATATAAATATATAAGTATCTTCTAAAAGAGGGAGGGGGCAGCGTTGCAGTTATAGGCCCGAAAAAAACTGCAACAACTGCAACAACTGCAACAGGCAGCCATCCAGTCCCCCTGTTTAGAGGGAAGGAAACGCCCCGAAACGACAGCAAGCCACCAGCCCAGGGCAGAATGGAGCGTAGCGGAATGGCACCCTGGGTATTAAAAACGGATAATTGAAAAACGCCCTACAGGG
>JAEDIG010000040.1 GCA_016292545.1 Bacteroidaceae bacterium | reverse complement strand
GAATATTCCCGCCACAAATAACCCCCGAGAATATCAAGGAGCCACATGAGTCATATCCCTATAATCTGAAAATTGCTGAAGCCCTATACAAATCCACATTCCTAGAGAACTGGGGTTCAGGAGCAAAACGTATCATTGACGCATGCAGCAGACAAGAAGTTGAGGAACCAACATGGCGATGGAACAGCGGTTTCATCACAGTGACATTCAAACGGCCACAAAAGTCAGTAAAGCATAAATATTACGATACTGTATTTGATACTGTATGTGACACTGTAAATGACCCTGTAAATGTCCTTGTAAATGTCCCTGTAAATCTATCAGAACTAAATGATAGACAGCAGAAAATATATAATGCCATTAAAAACGGCACGATAAATGTCCCTGTAAATGACCCTGTAAATGTCCCTGTAAATGATACTGTAAGTGTCACGATAAATGCGACAAATCTCGCTATATGGTTGAACGTTTCAGAGAAAACAATCAAACGAGACCTCTCGTTTATGCAATCCATAGGAATGATAAAACATGTGGGCAGCGATAAGACCGGGCATTGGGAAGTAGTCAGGTAATCACCCTCGACTGCCTCGGGAAGATGTGGAAAAAATGATGGAAACATTGTCCGGAATGGGACAGATTCCAACAAAAATATATAAATTTGAAAGAAAATACTCGACAAATCACGATTGCGACAATGAAAAGAAACGCTTTTTTGGCCCTGTGCATGGGTGCAAGCCTCGCCATGCCAGGCATCACATCCTGCAAACAGCAGGCAGCAGAAAACACCGGCGAAGACATGCTCACCATGATAGTGGGCAGCTATGCGCCCGCACAGGAGGAAGGCATACGGCTGTTCGCCTTCAACCAACGCACAGGACAGATGGACAGCATCGGCGGAGTGAAGGGCATAGAGAACCCCTCGTTCCTGATAGTGACGGATGACCACAAGCGCATATATGCCGTGGGCGAAAACGGCAGCCACAACTCCACTGCCCACCTGATTGCCTACGACGGCGACAACCACACCCTGACCGTATGCGACACGCAGCGGGTGGAAGGGGCCGCACCGTGCCACGTGGCCCTCACGCCCGACAGCACGCACCTGCTGACGGCCAACTATCACGGCGGACGCGGG
The DNA here is from genome assembly GCA_016292545.1 of Bacteroidaceae bacterium. Taxonomy (GTDB): domain Bacteria; phylum Bacteroidota; class Bacteroidia; order Bacteroidales; family Bacteroidaceae; genus Physcousia. The sequence goes on along the minus strand of JAEDIG010000040.1, from coordinate 17,094 downwards.
AGCGCCCTTTCCAGAGGGAAGGACGGAAGGCTGGAGCCGCCCACCGTAGCGCAGTTCAGCGGCAGCGGCCCCGACAGCACACGGCAGGAGCAGGCCCATCTGCACTACATCTACTTCTCGCCCGACGGACGCTACCTGATGGCCAACGACCTGGGCAGCGACTGCATCCGCATGTTCCCTCTGGAAAAGGGCTGCGAGGCACTGTCCGATACGGCCGTGTGGACACAGGCGACATTGGAGCCGGGAAGCGGTCCGCGCCATGCCACATGGAATAAGACAGGCAACCGGCTGTATGTCATCGACGAACTGAAAGGCGACGTGGTGGTGATGGGCTATGCCGACGGCAAGCTGAGCCAACTGCAGAGCATACAGGCCGACACGGCGGGAGCCCGAGGAAGCGCCGACATCCACCTGTCGCCCGACGGAAGACATCTGTATGCATCGAACCGCCTGCAGGCCGACGGCATTGCCATATTCAACGTGGACGAGGCCACAGGGCTGATTACGCGCATCGGCTACCAGCCGACAGGTCCCCATCCGCGCAACTTTGCCATTTCACCCAACGGTCGGGTCGTGGGGGTGGCATGCAGGGACAACCACCGCATCGAGGTGTATAGTCGCAACGAACAGACAGGATTGCTGACCCCCACAGGCGAGGGAGCGGAGATGAAGAGGCCCGTGGTTGTGAAAATGTGGTGAAAATGACGGCATGCAAGGCTTTTTTCCAGAAAAAATGTGCACGGCAAGGAATTTTTGCTTACTTTTGTGGTGGAATTAACAAAAAAAGATACAAAACAGCATGGAAATGACAAAACGCATTCTGTTGGTGGCAGCTGCGATGGCGGCCTGTGCTTGCCAGAAGACAAAGGAGAGCCAGGTGACCGTGGTATCGGGGGAAACAGAACAGACGGTGAGCGAAATCCACCGCCTGCCCTTGTATGACCACACCGACTCGGTGCGCATGGGGAGCCACCTCTATGCCTACTCCATCCATCGTGAGGCCTGCGACTCGTTGCCCGTGGTCGTGGACGAGAATGGCCTCCGCTATGCAGACAACCTGTACATACTCCGCATCACCCGCAGCGGGCAGCCCTTCTTCAAGCGCACGTTCACCAAGGCCCAGTTTGCCGGCAAACTCACAGGCAACTTCCGCACCCAGGGCATCCTGGACGGTTTCCGCTTCGTGAGCGCACGCGAAGGACGACTTCTGTTTGCCGTATGCGTGAGCCAGCCCGAAAGCGACATGTCTGCCCCATTTCTGCTCACCATCGGAGGCGATGGCAGCTACTCCATCACACAGGACAATGTGATGGACGTGGAGGAAGACCTGTCTGAAGACGGTGTGTGATTCCTTCCATGACCATCGTGAATCCTCCTTCCTTCGGAACCACACAACCAGCCCCTGCCTGCCACAATATGTCGTCGGGCAGGGGTCCTGTATTAATGGCATACGTGAAGATTCCGGCTGCATGGGCGGCTTCCACACCCAAAGGAGCATTCTCCACCACCACGGCTTCGGCGGCCTCCACGCCGGCACGCTGCAGCCCCATCAGATAGGGCTCCGGGTGGGGTTTACCATGAACCACGTCGAAGGCCGTCACCATCCGCTGCGGAGCAAAGATGCCCGGGAAGTCGGCATTGAGTCTGTCGAGCAACGAATGCTGGGCCGACCCTGTCACCAGCACGATTGTGAGCCCCATGTCGCGGAGCCCCTCCAGCAGTTCGCGTGCACCAGGCATGGGTTTTGCCTTGGGCCGGCTGTTGAAGATACGGCTTTTCTCGGCATAGATGCGCTGCAGTTCCTCTTCGGTGGCATTGCGCCCCCAATGGCGCTGCGCCAGAATGTTGATGGTGCCGCTGCCCGTGCGCCCTTCGTGCAGATAGGCCTCCTGGGGCGACATGTGCAGGCCGAAGCTGGTGGCTGCCGTGCTCCAGGCTATGGCATGGGCTGGCATACTGTCGTAGAGCACGCCATCCATGTCGAACAAGACAGCTCTGGGGGCACCGACGGTGCCCCCAGGATGTTTTGTTTCAGCAGTTGTTTGCAGACGATTCATCAGATGCGTGTCTTGATGGCTTCAGTCTCCTTCTCGTAGCCAGGCTTGCCCAGGAGGGCAAACATGTTCTTCTTGTAGGCCTCCACACCAGGCTGGTTGAAGGGGTTCACGCCCAGAATGAGGCCGCTGATGCCACATGCCTTTTCAAAGAAATAGATGAGCTGTCCCAGGTTATAGGCATCCAGGCGTTCGATGCAGATGCGGATGTTGGGCACTCCACCGTCCACATGTGCCAGACGTGTGCCCAGTTCGGCCATCTTGTTCACCTCGTCCACACGCTTTCCTGCCAGGAAGTTGAGTCCGTCCAGGTTCTCCTCGTCATGAGGGAAGAGCAGGGTGTGCTCGGGAGTGTCCACGCTCACCACAGTCTCGAAGATGGTGCGCTCGCCCTCCTGAATCCACTGTCCCATGGAATGAAGGTCGGTGGAGAAATCCACGGCTGCAGGGAAGATGCCCTTCAGGTCCTTGCCTTCGCTCTCGCCATAGAGCTGCTTCCACCACTCGTTCATGTAATGGAGCTTGGGCTGGAAGTTCACGAGGATTTCAATCTTTTTGCCCTGCTGATAGAGCACGTTGCGTGCGGCAGCATACACGGCACAAGGATTCTCGGCAAAGGGCACGTCGGGAGCGGTGGCACGTTCCATGTCGGCTGCACCCTTCACCAGCTGGTCAATGTCGAATCCGGCCACGGCGATGGGGAGCAGACCCACGGGGGTGAGCACACTGAAGCGTCCGCCCACGTTGTCGGGGATGATGAAGCTGGTGTAGCCCTCTTTGTCGGCAGTGGTGCGGGCTGCGCCCTTCTTGGCATCGGTGACAGCTACAATCACCTTGCGGGCCATTTCCTTGCCGCGCTGATCCTCACACTGCTTCTTGAGCAGACGGAATGCCAGGGCGGTCTCGGTGGTGGTTCCGCTCTTGCTGATATTGATTACGCCAAACTGGCGGGTCTTGAGATACTCGGTCAGCTCATACAGGTAATCCTCGCCGATGTTGTTACCGGCAAACAGGATGTCGGGGTTTTCACCCTTATTGGTGAGCCAAGCGAAGCTGTTTCCCAAGGCTTCAATGACGGCACGTGCGCCCAGATAGGAGCCACCGATGCCGGCCACTACCACCGTGTCGCAATGCTGGCGCAACACGTCGGCGCATGCCTTCACCTCGCCCAAAAATTCGGGCGTGATGCTACTGGGCAGATGGAGCCATCCCAGAAAATCGTTACCGGGGCATGTGGCCTCTTCCAGTTGTGCTTGTGCGGCAGCCACTTGCTGCTGCAGATTGGTTGCCTCCAGGGCTGCGTCTTGCAGGGCCTTGGAAATGTCTAGTCTAATCATGCTTTTTACCTTATTATAATATATAAAATACGTTAGTTGAATCGGATTTGTCGCTTTCGTCTCTCTCCACTTGTGCCGCAGGGCTCACCGGAACGCCTCGCTCAGGAGCTTTATCTCGATGGTAGGCGAGATGCGCTCATAAAGGATGTTGTAGACAGCATCCAGGATGGGCATGTTCACATGGAGGCGTTTGTTGATGTCCTTCATACATTTGGTGCCGAAATAGCCTTCCGCTATCATTTCCATCTCTATTTGAGCACTCTTCACGCTATAACCCTGGCCAATCATGGTGCCGAACACGCGGTTGCGGCTGAAATTGCTGTAGCCCGTCACAAGCAGGTCGCCGGTGTACACCGAGTCGATGATGTTCCGGTCGATGTTGTACACCGTGCGCAGGAGCGGTCCATCTCCTGCACGGCATTGCTCATGAGCACGGCTTGGAAATTGTCGCCATATTTGAGCCCATGGCAGATGCCTGCGGCGATGGCGTACACATTCTTGAGCACGCTGGCATACTCGATGCCTATCACGTCGGGACAGGTCTTGGTCTTCACATAATGGCTGGACAGCATGTCGGCAAAAGCCTGCGCCTTGACCAGATCGGTGCAACCCACGGTGAGATAGGTGAGCCTGCCCAACCTCCTCAGCATGGCTGGGGCCTCCCAGCACTGCCAGGTTCTCGTCGGGGACATTGTACATGTGGTGGAAGTATTCGCTGCAGATCATGTTCTCGTCGGGGACGATACCCTTGATGGCCGTCACGAGAAACTTGTCGCGCAGCGACACCTTCAGTTTCTTCAGGTGTCCCTTGAGATAGGGCGATGGAGTCACGAACACCAGCGTATCAAACTGCCTGGCTATCTGATTGATGTCGCTACTGAAGATGATACGCGACACGTCGAAGTGGACGCTGGTCAGGTAGGCCGGATTGTGGCCCATGCGGCGGAAGTCCTCTATGCGGTCGTCGCGCCTCAGATACCATCCGATTTCATCGTTGCGCTCCAGCAGCATCTTTGCGATGGCCGTGGCCCAACTGCCGCCTCCCAGCACAGCTATCTTTCCTATCATGTGGGTCAGAGGGGGTTAGGCTGTCCACTGTGCGATGGCCTCCTGAGAGGGTTTCTCCAATGACAGCTTGTATTTCTTTACAATTTCTATTATCTGCTGCTGAATCTTGGCCGGAGCCACGCCCTTGAGTGTGGACACCAGGTTGTAGCCAGCCTTACGAAGCACAGGAATGAGGTCGGCGGGCACACCCAGCGCCACAAAAGCCTCATCCTTGTCGCGCGGAGCCTTCACCTCGGGCTTCATCTGCGGGAAAAGCATCACCTCTCCGATGGCTGTCTGCCCGGTCATCATCATCACCAGGCGGTCGATGCCGATGCCGATGCCGCTGGTGGGTGGCATTCCGTACTGCAGGGCGCGCAGGAAATCCTGGTCGATGATCATGGCCTCGTCGTCGCCCTTGTCGGCCAGCTTCATCTGGTCCACAAAGCGTTCCTCCTGATCGATAGGGTCGTTGAGCTCGCTATAGGCGTTGGCCAGCTCCTTGCCGTTCACCATCAGCTCGAAGCGCTCGGTGAGCCCTGGCTTGGAACGGTGCATCTTGGTGAGCGGACTCATCTCCACGGGGTAGTCGGTGATGAAGGTGGGCTGGATGAAGGTGCCCTCGCAGGTCTCGCCAAAGATTTCATCGATGAGCTTGCCCTTGCCCATGGTGTCGTCCACCTCTATGCCCAACTTTTTGGCCGTTGCGCGGATTTCATCCTCCTCCATGCCGTTCAGGTCGTAGCCCGTCTGCTCTTTAATGGCCTCCAGAATGGGGAGCCTGCGGTAGGGAGCCTTGAACGAAATGGTTTTGCCGTCGAGCACCGTCTCGGTGCAGCCGTTCACAGCAATACAAATCTTCTCCAGCAGTTGCTCGGTGAACTCCATCATCCAGTTGTAGTCCTTGTATTGCACATACAGCTCCATGCAGGTGAACTCGGGGTTGTGGGTGCGGTCCATACCCTCGTTGCGGAAGTTCTTGCCGATTTCATACACACCCTCGAAACCACCCACGATGAGGCGCTTCAGATAGAGTTCCGTGGCAATGCGCATGTACATGTCCACGTTGAGCGCATTGAAATGGGTGATGAACGGACGGGCGGATGCGCCGCCGGGAATGCTCTGCAGCGTGGGGGTTTCCACCTCGGTGTAGCCAGCCTCGTCGAGCAGGGTGCGCAGGGTGCGCAGAATTGTGGCACGCTTGAGGAAGGTTTCCTTCACGCCGGGGTTCACGATGAGGTCTACATAGCGCTGGCGGTAGCGGAGCTCGGAATCATCAAAGGAGTCATACACCTGGCCGTCCTTCTCCTTGACCACGGGCAGGGGTTTGAGGCTCTTGGCGAGCACAGTGAGACTGGTGGCATGTACGGTAATTTCGCCCGTCTTGGTGCGGAACACGTAGCCCTTCACGCCGATGAAGTCGCCCAGATCGAGACACTTCTTGAACACCACATTGTACATCGTGGTGTCCTCTGGGTTGGGGCAGAGGGCGTCGCGGGTCACATACACCTGGATGCGTCCCTTGCTGTCGAGCAGTTCCACAAAGGCGGCCTTGCCCTGCACTCGCTTGCTCATCAGACGTCCGGCTATGCACACGTTCCGGCTGTTCTCGGCCGTGGCCACGGCCGATTGCATGGTGCCGTCCTCGGCTGCCACTTCGGGAAGGTCCACAAAGTTCTCCTTGATTTCCGCACTGAAAGCGTCAGTGGGATAGGCAGCAGCAGGATAGGGATCGATGCCCAAGTCCCGCAATTGCTGTAAATTGTTACGGCGAACAATCTCCTGTTCGCTCAGTTCTAGTATGTTCATCGTATAATATAATACTTGATTTTGGCTGCAAAGTTACATAAATCCCGCGAGTTATTCAAAAAATGCCTTAAGAATTGTCTGTTTTACCCGAATTTCGTTGTAACTTTGCATCCGTATGAGTATCAACGATAAAATATTTGACGACCGTCTGGGCGAAATCCTGGTGGGCGTAAACCCCAGGGCCAGGCACATCATCTTTCGGATGAAGGCAGGGGAACTGCATGCCACCGTGCCCCCCCGGACCACCCTTTCCTTGCTCAGGAATGCGCTGGAAAACCTGCGCCCCAAACTGGAGGAAATGGTGGAGCGCCATGCACATGTGCCACATACCATCGGCCCGGATTTCTGCATTGAGTGTCCGCACTTCTCATTCCGGTCCTGCGAGAGGGACGACTGCAAGGTTCCACGCATAACGATGCAGCGGGAGGCCATGACATTCTTTCATCCTCCCCATCTCGACTGGCAAACGGAAAACCTGCAAACATGGCTGAAAAACATCATAGAGGAAGGGCTGCGCAAGGCGGCTGCCGCATGTCTGGAGCCACGACTGGAGGCCCTGGCGGCTGCGCGCGGCCTGCATCCTGCTGGCGTGGGATTCCACAAGTCGAAGACGCGATGGGGAAGCTGCACCCGCGCGGGGCGCATCAATCTGAGCATCTACCTGATTCTGCTGCCCGCCCACTTGCAGGACTACGTGATTCAACATGAACTGACCCATCTGCTGGAGTTCAACCATAGCGACCGTTTCTGGCAGATTCTCAACCAGCACACCAATGGCATGAGCAAGGCATTACGGGAGGAGATAAAGCATTATGACACAAGTATATTCTGCCTTTGCAACCATGCGTGAAATAATTAGGAAATGCCATAAATGCGGAGGGGACCGACGGGGCCTTCTGGCCGCCCTCTGCATGGTTGCGTCCATGGGCATGGCCCAGCCGCACACGCTTCTCACCTGGAACGTGGAGAACCTCTTCGACTGCCGCCACGACACACTCAAGAACGACCTGGAGTTCCTCCCCAACAGCAACCGCCGATGGACCGTACAGCGCTATCGTCGCAAGCTGGTGCAGACGGCACGTCTGATTGCCTCTGTGACACCTGAAAACGGATGGCCGCTGCTGGTGGGGCTACAAGAAGTGGAGAACCGGCAGGTGATGGACGACCTCACACGCCAAAGCCCGCTGGCGAAGGTGGGTTATGCGTATGTGATGACCGACAGCCCCGATGAAAGGGGAATAGACGTGGCCCTGATGTACAGACCCGATGCCTTCCGCTATCTTTCACACCGCAGCGTGAGGGTGCCCAGCGTGGAAAACGGCCTGCGGCCCACACGCGACATACTGGTGGTGAAGGGCGTGGTGGAAGGAGTGGACACGCTCCACGTGGCCGTGGTGCACCTGCCCAGCCGTGCGGGGGAGTCGCGTGCGGGATCCAGAAACCGGATGCTGGCCGCCAGCACACTGCGGTCGGTGGCAGACTCGCTCCATGGGAAGCGACTGCTGGTGATGGGCGACTTCAATGCCGAGGCCGGCGACCCCATTTTCGAGCAATTGTGTCCACCGCTCCACGACATGATGCCTAGCACACGCCGCCACCGCCCACAGGGAACATACTACTTTCAGCGTCAATGGACTACGCTCGACCACATGCTGGCCAGCGACAGTCTGCTTCCGTTTCTCCCCACAGAAGCACGCATCGTGGACCTGCCCTTCCTGAAAGACAAGGACGGCCACCCCTGGCGCACCTACAGAGGCCCCACCTACACGGGAGGCATCTCGGACCACCTGCCCGTGATGATTGTACTAGGGGACTAGTGCCTTTCCGTACGAATTATTCTCAAAATAAGCACCCTTTCTGGGTGTGGGCCCACCCCTAAAGTCTCACAGCCTTGTTGAGCAGCAGATAGTCGAGCACCGTGATGGCTGCCATGGCCTCCACCACCGGCACGGCACGCGGGAGCACACAGGCATCATGGCGCCCACGGCAGGTGAGCACCGTAGCGTGGCCGTCCTTGTCCACAGTGTCCTGCTGCATGAGCAGCGTGGCCACAGGCTTGAAGGCCACACGGAAATAGATGTCCTGACCGTTGGAAATGCCGCCCTGTATGCCTCCGCTGCGATTGGTGCGGGTGGTGATGCCACTCTGCCCGTCGGGCACGAAGATGTCGTTCTGCTCGCTGCCTCGCTGGCACACGCCCGCAAATCCCATTCCATACTCAAATCCCTTCACGGCATTGATGCTGAGCATGGCGCTGCCCAGAGCTGCATGAAGCTTGCCGAAGGCCGGTTCGCCCAGCCCCACAGGACAGCCCTGCACCACACATCCTATCACACCGCCGATGGTGTCGCCGTCGGCCTTCACCTCCATGATGAGCCGGGCCATCCGTTCGGCGGCCTCCTCGTCGGGGCAGCGCACGTCGTTCCCCTCGGCAGCAGAGAGGTCATAGTCAGCATAGCTGCCACGCATGGCCACAGCGCCCACCTGCTGGGTGAAGGCCGCTATGCGAATGCCCTGCCCGCGCAAGGCCAGCATGGCAAAAGCCCCTGCCACCACACGGCTGATGGTTTCGCGTGCGGAGCTGCGTCCGCCACCCCGATGGTCGCGCAGCCCGTATTTCATCGTGTAGGTGAAGTCGGCATGGCTGGGCCTGTAGAGGTTGCGGATGTTCTCATAGTCGCTGGAATGCTGGTTGGTGTTCCTCACCACGAAGCCGATGGGGCACCCTGTGGTCTTGCCCTCAAACACGCCGCTGAGCAGCTCCACCTGATCGGCTTCCTTGCGTGACGTGGTAAGCCGGCTCTGGCCCGGTCTTCTCCTGTCGAGCTGCTGCTGGATGAAATCCAGGTCGACATCTACGCCGGCAGGCATGCCGTCGATTACACCACCCACAGCAGGGCCATGGCTCTCGCCGAACGTGGTGACGCGGAACAGATTGCCGAACGTGTTCATTCACAACCTCCGCAGCCACCGTCGCCACAGCTGCCGCAGCCACCGCCACAGCCGCCACAACCGCCGCCACACTCGCCGGCCAGCATCTTGGCCATCTGCTCAATCTCCTCGTTGGTGGCCTCACGGTTTTCGGTGATCTTGCCCACGAAGTTCAGCCGCTTGCCGGCCAGGGGATGGTTGAGGTCCACCTTCACATGCTCACTGGCGATTTCCACGATGGTGCCATTGAAACGCTCACCCTCGCTGTTGGTCAGGGGCACCACGGCACCCTCATAAATGTGGCGGCTGTCTATCTTTCCGTCCGTTTCGAAAATATGGCGGGGCACCGTCTGCAGGCCCTCCTCCACATAGGGGCCATAGGCATCGTCCACCTCCAGCGTGAAGTCGAAATCCTCGCCCTTGGCCAGAGGCGTAATCTGTGCCTCAAAGGCATCCAGGGTGAGCCCCATGCCAGAGATGAACTGGAAAGGATGCGCTGCAGTGGCCTCCTCAATCAGTTCGCGTTCACTGCCCTGCATAGGGGCATATAGCTTGTATGCTACTGTGATGTACTTGTTGGATTTGTCCATGTTTGAAAATTAGTGTTAAACAATTTTTCCGCGAAGGTACAGCATTTTTCCCAAGCGAGCAAAAAAAACGCATCAAAATGTGGCCATTGCCTCCATTCTTGCCCATTCAAAGTGCCCATCCTTACAAATATTAATGAATTTTATAAATAATGTGATAATTCATTTGCTCGAATGGCGCAAAAGCTGTACTTTTGCGGAGAATTGCGGTAAAGAGATTACAAAACGAAACAAAATAAAGCAATGAAACACCAACTTCGCAGTGCAGTTTGTACAGAAGGCCGCCGCATGGCGGGAGCCCGCGCCCTGTGGGTAGCAAACGGCATGAAACGTGAACAGTTTGGCAAGCCGATAATTGCCATCGTCAATTCGTTCACACAGTTTGTCCCCGGCCACACCCATCTTCACGAGGCCGGCCAGATCATCAAGGCCGAGATAGAGAGCCTAGGCTGTTATGCAGCAGAATTCAACACCATCGCCATCGACGACGGCATAGCGATGGGCCACGACGGCATGCTCTATTCGCTGCCCAGCCGCGACATCATCGCCGACAGCGTGGAATATATGTGCAACGCCCACAAGGCCGATGCCATGATCTGCGTGTCGAACTGCGACAAGATCACCCCCGGCATGCTGATGGCCGCCATGAGGCTGAACATCCCCGCCGTATTCGTGAGCGGGGGTCCCATGGAAGCAGGCAAGTACAAGGGCAAGAACCTCGACCTGATTGCCGCCATGATAAAGGGAGCCGACCCCACCGTGGGCGACGAGGAACTGGCCGAAGTGGAGAACCGTGCATGCCCCGGATGCGGATGCTGCTCCGGCATGTTCACAGCCAACAGCATGAACAACCTCACCGAAGCCATCGGCCTGTCGCTTCCAGGCAACGGCACCATCCTGGCCACCCACGTCCACCGTGTACGCCTGATGAAGGATGCCGCACGGCAGATTGTGAAGAACGCACTGGCCTACTATGAGGACGGCGACGAGAGCGTGCTGCCGCGCAGCATTGCCACACGCACAGCCTTCATGAACGCCATGACCCTCGACATCGCCATGGGTGCAAGCACCAACACCGTGCTCCACCTGCTGGCCGTGGCACAGGAAGCCGGCGTAGACTTCACGATGGCCGACATAGATGCCCTCTCGCGCAAGACACCGTTCCTGTGCAAGCTGGCTCCCAACAGCCAGAAGTACAGCGTGCAGGAGTGCGGACGCGCAGGCGGCATGATGGGCCTGCTGGGCGAGCTGGCCAAGGGAGGCCTCGTGGACACGAGCGCCAAGCGCGTGAACGGCCACACTCTGGCAGAGGACATCGACCGCTATTCCATCCTCAAGGCCGACATAGACCCCGAAGCCAGGCGCATCTACAGTTCCGCCCCAGCAGGCGTGTTCTGCAACAAGCTGGGTGCACAGGACACCAGCTATGAAACCCTCGACACCGACCGCCAGACAGGCTGCATCCGCGACATCGAACATGCCTACACCAAGGACGGTGGCATGGCCATCCTCTTCGGCAACATCGCACAGGACGGATGTGTGGTAAAGACTGCCGGCGTGGACGAAAGCATATGGAAGTTCAGCGGCCCCGCCGTGGTATTCGACAGCCAGGAGGACGCATGCGAAGGCATCCTGGGAGGAAAGGTGAAGAAAGGCGATGTGGTGGTCATCACCCACGAAGGCCCCAAGGGCGGCCCCGGCATGCAGGAGATGCTCTACCCCACCAGCTACATCAAGAGCATGCACATGGGCAAGGAATGCGCTCTGGTCACCGACGGACGCTTCAGCGGCGGCACCAGCGGCCTCAGCATAGGCCATTGCAGCCCCGAGGCAGCCGCAGGCGGCAACATCGGCAAGCTGGTGGACGGCGACATCATCGACATCGACATTCCCAACCGCTCCATCAACGTGCGGCTCACCGACGAGCAGCTGGCGGCCCGTCCGCAGCAGCCCCTCCGGCGCAACCGCGTTGTGAGCAAGGCCCTGCGTGCCTATGCACAGAGCGTTTCATCGGCCGACAAGGGTGGTGTGAGAATCATTGACTAAAGAACCAATAGAAGCAGAAAAAGACAATGGAAAAAATATCCGGTGCAGAGGCACTGATGCGCTCGCTGGAACACGAAGGGGTGGAAGTGCTCTTCGGCTATCCGGGCGGTGCCATCATGCCCACCTATGATGCACTCTATGACCACAAACAAACACTGAACCACATCCTGGTGCGCCACGAACAGGCCGCCGTGCATGCAGCACAGGGCTATGCCCGCGTAAGCGGAAAGGTGGGTTGCTGCATTGTGACCTCCGGCCCTGGCGCCATGAACACCATCACCGGCGTGGCCGATGCCATGGTGGACTCCACCCCGCTGGTGGTCATCTGCGGACAGGTGGGGGCAGCCATGCTGGGAACCGATGCCTTCCAGGAGGTGGATGTGGTGGGCGTGACACAGCCCATCACCAAATGGAACTTCCAGATACGGCGTGCCGAGGACATTGCTTGGGCAGTGGCACGCGCTTTCTACATCGCCAGCAGCGGCCGCCCGGGTCCTGTGGTGCTCGATTTCACCAAGAACGCCCAGACGGCGCTGATCGACTACCAGCCGCAGAAGGTGGACTTCATCCGCAGCTACAACCCCGTACCCCAGCCCTCCGAAGGTGCCATCGAACAGGCCGCCCGGATGATCAACGAGAGTGTGAAGCCCTTCATGCTGGTGGGTCAGGGTGTAGAGCTGGCAAACGCCAGCGAGGAACTGAAGACACTCATCGAAAAGGCGCAGATTCCCGTGGGCACCACGTTCCTGGGCCTGTCGGCCCTTCCCTCGGCCCATCCCCTGAACATGGGCAAGCTGGGCATGCATGGCAATCTGGCCCCCAACGTGATGACCAACCAGTGTGACCTGCTCATTGCCGTGGGCATGCGCTTCGACGACCGCGTGACGGGCAACCTGAAGAATTATGCCAAGCAGGCCAGAATCATCCACTTCGAGATTGACCCCTCGGAGATAGACAAGAACGTGAAGGTGGACCTGGCCGTGGTGGGCGACTGCAAACAGACGCTGGCAGCCGTGACGCCACTGGTGGACAAGGCCACCCACAACGCATGGATAGAAGGTTTCAAACCCTACGACGAAAAGGAATTCAACAAGGTGATTCGCCCTGCGCTCTACCCCACCGAGGGTCCAATTCTGATGGGCGAGGTGGTGAACAAGGTGAGCGAGGCTGCTCACCACAAGGCCATACTGGTGACCGATGTGGGGCAGAACCAGATGTTCGGCTGCCGCTATTTCCGCTTCACCCAGCCCCGTTCGGTGGTCACCAGCGGTGGTTGCGGCACCATGGGTTTCGGCATTCCCGCGGCCATAGGGGCCACCTTCGGAGCACCCGACCGCACGGTGTGCATGTTCAGCGGCGACGGCGGTTTCCAGATGACCATCCAGGAACTGGGCACCATCATGGAGCAGCAGTGTCCCGTGAAGATGATCCTGCTGAACAACAACTATCTGGGCAACGTGCGCCAGTGGCAATACATGTTCTTTAACAAGCGCTACTCCTTCACCCCCATGGCCAACCCCGACTTCGGAAAGATAGCCGAGGGCTACGGCATTCCCTGCCGCACCGTGGTGGAGCGCAGCGAGCTGGACGGTGCCATCCGCGAGATGCTGGACACCGACGGCCCCTTCCTGTTGCAAGTGGCCGTGCTGGAAGAGGAGAACGTGTTGCCCATGACACCTCCTGGAGGCAATGTGGACGAAATGCTGCTGGAGGTTAAATAATATATATTATTGTAGAAAATGGAAACAAACAAGAATATAGGTGCTGCCGAATGCGGCGACTGCAATACCTGCGGCAAGTGTGAGGAGCAGCAGAACGTGACCGAACAGTTTGATGCGGCTGTGCGTGCCGCTGCCTCCATCGAGCGCGACTCATACGAAAAGAATCTGGCACGCCAGCGCAAGGCCACCCTGGCCGACGACCAGCGCAGCGACGGACAAAGGGAAACCTTCAGCCGCAACGCCGTGGCACGCAGGGCATCGGCCGCCGTGGAAGGCTCGCTCCTCAACCATGAGGGCCTCACCCTGTACACACTCATCATCTACTCGGAGAACTATGCCGGCCTGCTCAACCAGATTACAGCTGTCTTCACCCGCCGACAGGTGAACATAGAGTCGCTCAACGTGTGCTCTTCCAGCACACCGGGCGTGCACAAGTACACCATCACATGCTATTGCCGCCAGGAGATGGCCGAAATGCTGTGCAAGCAGATAGAGAAGAAGATTGACGTGCTGCAGGCCAACTGCTTTGTAGACGACGAAATCTTCATCCTCGAAACCTCGCTCCTCAAGCTCTCCACCCCCCTGGTGCTGGCCAACCCCGAAATCTCACGCATCGTGCGCCGATTTGATGCACGCATCGTGGAGGTGAACCCCACCTACACCACCGTAGAGAAGACAGGCGTCACCAGCGATGTGCTGGACCACTTCAACCAGCTCAACGACCTGGGTTGCGTGCTGCAGTTCGTGCGCTCCGGACGCATTGCCATCACCAAGTCGTGCATAGAACGGCTGGACCAGTATATCGCCAAGCGCGAAGAGGAGAGGGACAGATGATAGAGAAGGTGGACACATACCCCATCCGGGTGGAGCCTTTCCACGTGGATTTCACGGGCCGCCTTTTCATGGGTGTGCTGGGCAACCATCTGCTCAATGCGGCCGGCAACCATTCCCAACGCAGGGGATGGGGCATAGGCGCACTCAACGAGCAGCACTATACATGGGTGCTCAGCCGCCTGTGCATCGAGCTGGAGGAAATGCCGCGCCAGCATGAGCAGGTGGAAATCCGCACATGGGTGGAAAGCGTCATCCGCCTGTTCACCAACCGCAACTTCGCCATCCTGCGCCCCGACGGCACGGCCTATGGCTATGCCCGCAGCATCTGGGCGATGATAGACCTGCAGACACGCAAGCCGTGCGACCTGTTTTCGCTCTACGACGGCGACATACTGCGCTATGTGGTGGACGAGGCCGACAACGTGTGCCCCATTGCAGGCCACGGACGCTTCCGCTTCCGCGATGCGGAAAAGGTGCGCACCATCCACACCTATTACAGCGACGTAGACATCAACGGTCACATCAACAGCATCAAGTACATTGAGCACATCCTCGACCTCTTCCCCCGCGAGCGGTTTGAGCAGCAGCGCATCTGGCGGTTCGAGATTGCCTACAAGACAGAGGCGTATATGGGCGACACACTCACCTTCTACCGCCAGCAGGCAGGACCCGACGAAGTGGATGTGGAAGTGCGAAAAAACGACAATGATGTTGTGTGTCAAGCAAAAATATGCTTCAAATAGCCCTCATTTTAAATATATTTCGTAACTTTGCACCCGATTTTAAGGTAAAGACAAGTTTTTAACCAAAAAAATAAACAAAAATGGCAAAAATGAATTTTGGCGGTGTCATTGAAGAAGTAATGACCCGCGAGGAATTTCCCCTCGACAAAGCCCGTGAAATCCTGAAGGACGAAACCATCGCTGTCATCGGTTATGGCGTGCAGGGTCCCGGTCAGGCATGCAACCTGCGGGACAACGGCTTCAACGTAATCGTTGGCCAGCGTCAGGGCAAGACCTTCGAAAAGGCTGTAGCCGACGGATGGGTACCCGGAAAGACCCTCTTCTCCATCGAGGAGGCTGCAGAAAAGGGAACCATTATAATGTGCCTGCTGAGCGATGCTGCCGTGATGAGCGTATGGCCCACCCTGAAGCAGTATCTCACTCCTGGCAAGGCTCTCTATTTCTCACACGGCTTTGCCATCACATGGAACGACCGCACCGGTTGCGTGCCTGCCAAGGATATTGACGTAATCATGGTGGCCCCCAAGGGCAGCGGCACCTCCCTGCGCACCATGTTCCTCGAAGGCCGCGGTCTGAACAGCTCATACGCCGTATATCAGGATGCCACCGGCCGTGCATTGGACCGCACGCTGGCACTGGGCATCGGCATTGGCAGCGGCTATCTGTTCGAGACCACCTTCCAGCGCGAGGCCACTTCCGACCTCACCGGCGAGCGCGGCTCATTGATGGGTGCCATCCAGGGCCTGCTGCTGGCCCAGTATGAGGTGCTCCGCGAGAACGGCCACACTCCCTCCGAAGCATTCAACGAGACCGTTGAAGAGCTCACCCAGTCGCTGATGCCCCTGTTCGCACAGAAGGGTATGGACTGGATGTATGCCAACTGCTCTACCACCGCACAGCGTGGTGCTCTCGACTGGATGGGTCCCTTCCACGATGCCATCAAGCCTGTTGTGGAAAAGCTCTATGCAAGCGTAAAGAGCGGCAACGAAGCCCAGATCAGCATCGATGCCAACAGCAAGCCCGACTATCGTGTAGGCTTGGAGAAGGAACTGGCCGCCCTGCACGAGAGCGAGATGTGGCGCACTGCCGAGACCGTGCGTCAGCTGCGTCCCGAGAACAATTAACTCCCGTCTGTTTGCCTGCCGCACAGATGATTGTCTCTCATCTGTGCCGGTGGCAACTCACGCCTATTCCCAGGGAGGCAGAGGCATAGCCCTCTGGCCTCCCATCATTTTTTTTCATACAAATCCCGTATGCAAGCATGAAAATCTTCTTCCTCATACTTTTTGCGTGGGCATGGACGATGCCCTCTGCCGCACAGGAGAAGGACTACGCGCTGGTCAACGTGTCGGTGTGCAACACCCGTGCGGAAGCCGAATATTCCTCCGGCCAGGAGTCGCAGGCCCTGCTGGGCATGCCCGTTAGGATAGTGGACAGGCTGCGCGAATGGACATGTGTGGAAACGCCCGACCACTATGTGGCCTGGGTGCTGAGCGGATGCATCTGTCCCGTGGACCGCAATGCGCTCTCGCTGTGGAACCAGCATCCCCAACTGGTGGTCACCTCGCTCTACGGCACGGTCTATTCGCGCCCCAGCCGCCATGCACAGCCCGTGAGCGACGTAGTGGCAGGCAACCGCCTCCTGCTGCTGGGCAAGCGTGGACGCTATTACCATGTGGAATACCCCGACGGACGCCAGGGCTATCTGCCTGCCGCCGACGGCTCTCCCCTGGAGCAGTGGCGACGGCGGCTCGACAACAGCCCCGAGGCCATCCTCGCCACGGCCCTCCGGCTGGTGGGCACTCCCTATATGTGGGGCGGCACGTCCACAAAGGGTGTGGACTGCAGCGGCTTTGTGCGCACCGTACTTTTCATGCACGACATCGTCATTCCACGCAACGCCTCCCAGCAGGCGCTCGAAGGCGAGCGCATCCACATAGCCCCCGACTTCGCCAACCTCCAGCCAGGCGACCTGCTCTTCTTCG
>JAEDIG010000177.1 GCA_016292545.1 Bacteroidaceae bacterium | reverse complement strand
CATTTCGGCATGTCTGAAACGCCGCGAAAGGATTATTCATAATATTTTTCTTTTACCTGAACTTCGACTCCATATAAACCCAACATCTTTTTTAATCCATACATATTGTTTACATGAGGATGCTCGTTGTAGAGCCGTTTTGCATATGTATGGGTATATTTTATTTCCAATGCCTCAAGAAATTGTTCCAATAAATTTTTCATTATTTCATATTCTTACTTATTGTCCTTTTTCATACCATGTCTTCACTGCTCACTTTAGCTTCTTAGGCTTCACATCCAATCGGTACGTCAGTGTGGCTATGGCGTAAGAGGGCGTAGTGTTGTGCCACGTCTCTATACGTCCCTGAGCGTTTACTTCTTGCTTCACGCTAGAGAGCTGCTGCAGCAAGTCAAAGCTTGTGATTTTCACCACCCACTGCTTGCGTTTGCCCAAGGCGCGGGTGAGCTGTGCATTCCACACCCAGTCGGTGGCATTCATCGTGGGGTCAGCATACCCGCAGCGCGTATAGGCCATGAAGTCTGTGGAGAGGTCTATTTCCCAAGGCAGACTGGCCGTAACGGTGAGCCCACAGTTGAGATTGGTGTAGGAAAACGGTGAAAAGCCCGGGTCTCCGCTATACAGGTGGTGATAGCGATGACGCACGGTGGCACCCGCAGACCATTTGTCGTGACGGTAGTCCAGTTTCAGTGTGCCGCCCACATAGTCGGTGGTCACACGCCGCGTGTCCAGGCTGGCCGTGCCGTCTGCATCGACAGTGCCCTCGCCGGTGAAGTCCACACTGCGCTGGCGGCGATAGGTCAGCACGTTGGAGAGGTGCCAGTGACTCTTCTTGTCCAGATACAGGGCCACGTAGGCTGTGGCTTCAGCCGAGCGGTTTCCCTCCACGTTCATCGGCAAGGTGGTGGTCGCGCCCGTGCTGCGATCCAGCAGACGAGCCATTCCCACACTGCCATTCCATGTCTGGCACATAGCATTCAGCTGACATCGGAAGTTGTGCCACTTGAGCGTGCGGTCGTACTGTCCGCCAACATACCAGTTGCGGGTGGGCTTCAGTCCGGCATTGCCTCTCACAATGCGCAATGGGTCGCTGGAGTCGCGCACATCCAACAGGTACATCAGATTGGGCAGACTGCTCTCGCAGCCCACATCGACACTCAGCGCATGCTGGAACCCGTCCTCGCAGGCAAACCTTTTCATCAGCCCCACTTTGGGGTCGGCCATGAAGTTGAACCGCTCCATGCGCTGGTGTTCCTCGTTCCTGAAATCGGTGATGCGGCGGTCTGTTGCCCACATGTCCACTGATACTGTCAGGCTGGGCAGCTGGCCCCACTCCAGCCGCAGAGCGGGCTTGAGGTTGTGCACGTGTTCCATGCGAGTGGTGTGGTAGCTGTTGGCCAGGTCCAGCAGATAGGAGGCCTCACTGGCTGCCGAAGGCGTAACGCTGTCGGCACGGCTGTACTCCAACTGCTGCCCGCCAGAATTGAACCGCTGCGTATAGCGGTAGTCTGCACTGACACCTAAGGAAGGTCGGTGTTTGGCCGTACGGGTCCGCCACTGAGGGGAGACGAGGGAAAAGGAGAAAAGGTGGTCATGGGCGGGGCAATCGGAGCGGCGCAGCTCGTCCAGGTTTCCTGCTCCGGTCTGTGCCCGCGAGATGAAGTCGCCCACATGCTCCCTTTCGGTGGCTTTGTTGTAAGAGAAGTCTGCCGAGAAGACCAGCCGATGGATGCCATTGAAGAACTTTCCGCCTTCCAGGCTCATCTTAGCACCATAGCGCGTGGCCCGCTGCGTGGAAGAGAGCGTACGGCTGTAGAGTGTGTCGCTGTCACTGGTCTCGTCCGAGCTGTTGAGCCGGATGTGCTTCCCCCGCGAATAGTGCAAGGCTGGCTTGAGGCTGACGTTGCCCATCGGAATGTCCCGGCTCACCATGCCGTCCCAATCAATTTCGGCAGTCGTGCGCTGGCTGTCTCCGCTTTCGTGCATCAAGGTGTTGCCGGCATCGTAATACGTCTCGGCCATCATGCAGCTCAGTTCGCGGTTCTCCAGCCGCTTGGCCTGAAGCGAGGTGGCGTAGTGCATGCGCGAATCTTTCGGGTCCAGGGTGAACTGTATGCCGCCAGAATAGAGGTGCGTGTCTCCTGTCCCGTCATCACGGCGTTGCCACTCGCCCTTGCTACTGGGCGATGCGTCGTCGGAGATGTTGTTGGCGCTGCCATATATGGCCAGCGAGGAATGGTTGGTGTAGCGCAGCGCAAAGGCACGGCCCATCCAGCGTCCGCCACTCTTGTCCCCGATGGTGGTGCCGCCGCCTGCTTCATAGTTGGATATCCACCCCTGCTGGTACTGGCGTTTCAGGCCGACGTCCATCACCAGCGGGCTCTCTTTGCGTTCCTCTTCTGTAAGTTCACGCTTCACGCCCCACCTGTCTGTCTTGCGATAAACCTTCACCTTGTCCACCGTGTAAGCGGGAAGGTTGCGCAAGGCCACACGCGGATCGCCTTTGAAAAAATCGCGGCCCTGCACCAGCAGATTGCTCACATACTGGCCGTCCACCGTGATGCGTCCGTTTTCGTCTATCTCCACCCCAGGAAGGGCACGCACCAGGTCGTCCAACATGGAGCCTTCTGCCAGACGGAAGTTGCCGGCATTGAAAACCAGTGTGTCGCCCTTGTGGACCATCATTATCTTAGATGCCTCCACACCCACCTCTTTTAGGTCGGTGGCCTGATACCACAGATAGGAGGGCTTGTCAAAGTTGTACCGCTCCATCGTCCTCCACTTCTTGCCCAGGTCCACCTCCGTTTCCACACTTTCATATTCCTGGACAGTCATTTTGACAACATAGCGCTGGCGGCGTGGCACCTTGCCCTGATACCAGAGGAAGACAGTCCACGTCTTCCCTCCGCCCGATCCATGCCCAATCAATGGGGGAAGGGAATCACACAACACGGCACCTGTTTCCTTGTCTATGATGGTGATGCATGCATCTGTAATTTTTTCTTCCGTATAGCCGTCCAGCACACGTAGGCCGGACAGCATGACAGAGTCGGCATGCTCCTGGCCGTGTACAACAGAACTGCCAAAAAGCAAAAGACACGCAGCAAGAATTATCCTTTGTCTCATATGACTCCTTTATGGGAATGGCTATAAAGGCTGCAAACTGCTTTTTACATCATGCATTGCAACATTTATAGCTCTAATAGATTAAATCATTTTAATAATTCTATAACCTTGCAGCTCAATTTATCCGGAAACGTGCTCCTTAAAATCAAAGTTGCTTGCAACACATGAAACCGCAAGACATACACTAGCACATCCCGTTTGACATTCACTAGCTGTGGATGCAGACAGAGAACAGTCACCATGAACACCTGCGTTTGTTGTATAAGAGCAACTGCAGGTTGTAGTGTGTGTGTAACCACCGATGATCTCTTTTAGTTCTTCATCGGTAAGAGGAGCACCAACAAGAATGCTCACTGGGATTGGTAATTTACCCATAAAATTTAAATTTAATTGATAATTCTGCCATGTTGTATGCGGCCAAGGCTTCGCTTGCCAGACATTGCCTTGTGTAA
>JAEDIG010000176.1 GCA_016292545.1 Bacteroidaceae bacterium | reverse complement strand
TGAAATCCTGCGTCGCAACCACAAGATAAAAGAGGATGCGGAAAACGACTTCACCATCCGCTCGCAACAGGAAATGATGGAAACCATGAGCAGCACGATGGACACCATCACGGTCATTCTGGTGGTGGCCGCAGCCTTCTCGCTGCTGGTGGCCGGCATCGGCATCATGAACATCATGCTGGTGAGCGTAACCGAACGCACCAAGGAAATCGGCCTGAGAATGAGCGTGGGTGCACGCGGCATCGACATCATGAGCCAGTTCCTCATCGAGAGTATCCTCATCAGCCTCACCGGTGCCCTGCTGGGTATAGGACTTGGATATGGAGGCAGCTGGGTGGCACGCACCGCCTTCATGCTGCCCAGCGATGTACCCCTGTGGAGCGTGAGCGTAAGTTTCTGTGTGTGTGCCTTCATCGGCATATTCTTCGGTTATCTGCCTGCCCGAAAGGCAGCCCGTATGGATCCCATTGAAGCATTGAGATACGAATGATTTCCAGGCTGAGAATAATCGGGCAAAACAGCATCATCACCTTCTTCCTCCACCTGACAGCCTGGACGGTGATATTCTTCATTCCGCCTGTGTTCGTTTTCTGGAGCACAGGCGAACAGGCGGTGGTGTACCAGCTGCGTATGCTCAACGGTCCGCTCACCCTGGCCCTGATTTTCTACATCAATTATCTGGTGCTCTGTCCCCGTCTGATTGACAAGAGGTTGAGCATGAGGAATTTCATCATCCTCAACCTAATGTTCTACCTGCTGGGGCTGGAAATGATGCATCTGTGGCGCAACATCCTGGACACATGCTTTCCCACCATCTCAGAGGCTCCCCGCCTTCCCTATGGCAAGCACATCCACGATACCACACTATGGCAGATAATCCTGCTCAACCTGCGCGACTGCCTCCTCTACTTTTTCATCACCATCCTGGCTTTCCTCTTGCTCACGAGCATAAAATGGCAGGAAGCGGAACTGGCACGAGAAAAGGCCGAACGTGAGAATGCCAATGCCCGCCTGCGGATCCTG
Source organism: Bacteroidaceae bacterium (assembly GCA_016292545.1). Lineage (GTDB taxonomy): Bacteria > Bacteroidota > Bacteroidia > Bacteroidales > Bacteroidaceae > Physcousia. Next base: position 2,624 of record JAEDIG010000176.1, on the reverse strand, counting down.
AAGCTACAGGTGAGCCCGCACTTCCTGCTCAATACGCTCAACAACATCTATGCCCTCATCGACATCAATACCGAAAAGGCAAAGGACACGGTGCAGAACCTGAGCCGTATGCTAGGACACATGCTCTACAACAAGGACGAGCTGTTTAGCAGCCTGCACACAGAAATAGAGCTGCTCAAGAACTATATCGCGCTGATGCGGATACGATACGATGACACGCTGGAGATAAACATGGACATAGACGACGTCGTTGGCGACAAAATACGCTGCGTCAACCTGGTGGCACTCACGCTGCTGGAAAACGCATTCAAACACGGAGTGGTGCCTAACTGCAAGTGCCGCATCGACATATCCCTGCATGCCGACATGGATACGGGAATCACCACATTGAGCATCCGCAACACCAACCACCCAAAGAGCCCTTCAGACCTGAGCGGCCACGGGCTGGGACTGAAACAAGTGAAAGAACGTCTGGAACTAGCCTATCCCGACCAATATACATGGGAGAGAGGAATCGGAAAGGACGGTCTCTATTTTTCTACCATTACAATCACCCCTAAAAAACCATAAGATTATGAACATTACTTGTGCAATTATCGATGACGAGCCTTTGGCACGAACGCTTCTGAAAGGATATGTTGACCGCACTCCTTTCCTCACGCTCACAGGAATGTATGACAGCGCCATGTCTGCAGTTTGCGAACTCACATCCAATCCACCCAACCTGGTGTTCATGGACATTCAGATTCCCGACATGGACGGTGTAAAGTTCAGCCGGCTGCTCCCTTCCCAGACCAAGGTGATTTTCACCACAGCCTTCAGCGAACATGCGGCCCAAGCTTTCCGCGTGAACGCTCTCGACTATCTGGTTAAACCCATCAACTATGCAGAATTTCTGGAAAGTGTAAACAAAGCCCTCGCATGGTTCGACAGGCGACAAGGCAACACTTCAGGAACCACCTCTGTCGAAGAGAAGGAGGAGAAGAAGGAAAAGGAAGATTTCGTCTTCATAAAGAGCGACTACAAGGTGATACAGATCATGCTCGATGACATTCTTTTTGTGGAAGGCTACAAGGACTACCTGAAGTTCTACCTTGCCAACGACACCACCATCACCTCGCTGCTCAACATGAAGAATGTGGAAGACAGCCTGCCGGCAAGCAGATTCAAACGTGTACACCGCTCCTACATCGTGCAGATGAGCAAGATAGAATATATCAACAAAGGTATGATATACATAGGCACGCACAGCATCCCCATCAGCGACGGATACAAGGAAGAGATGAACCAGTACATTAACACACACCTTCTCTAACAGTCCCCAACCGCATTTTTTGAGCGAAGAAATTGCATGAATCGTTTTTTTTGTATAAGTTTGCACACTGAACAGAACAAAAACAGATGAAACGTATGAAAAAAATCTTCTTTTTCGTGCTGCTGAGCATGTGTATAGGACTGCAGGCAGCAGACCGCGATGACAGCAAATACCTGGCTGGGGCGGTGCCCGAAGTAAACGGAGTGGTCACCTTCGTCAAGCAATTCAAGGTGCCCGGACAGACCGACCAACAAATCCGCAGTACACTGATGGGATTTGTGAGGGACAGTCTCGTCAACAATGCCATCGAAGGGCTGCGCACCCGTGTCATCAGCGATGGGAGCGATGGTGGATCCATCTGTGCCCGCATCGAGGAGATGATGGTGTTCAAGAGCAAGCCGCTCTACCTCGACCGCACCCGCTTCCGCTACCAGACCACCATTAATGTAACCAACGGAAAAGCAACCGTTGAGATTTCGCAAATCTCCTACTGCTATGGCGAAGAGGCAGAGGGAGGAAAAACCGAAACCTACAAGGCAGAAGAATGGATAAGCGATGCGGTTGCCATCAACAAAGCCGGCACCAAACTCTATCCCCGGAGCGGAAAGTTCCGCAGGAAAACCGTGGACCGCGTGCAGGAAATTTTTGAGCAGGCCATCACTACATTCGAAACCAAGGCCGAAAAACCAGTAGAAAAGCCCAAGAAAAGAAGCATTGTGGTTGAGGAATAGTTGTGAATGCAACATTTCGTTCTCCCATATTCATCCCGCTGATACCAAGCGGGATGAATTGTTTTTGTAAACCTACTGTCCGTTTGCAACGCTTAAAAAACCTTTATAATCCCCTCCTTTTTGTGCATGTTCCAGAAAAATAGGATAATTTTGCTATGACAAAAACAAGAAATGAGCAAAAACAGAATGGAATATGCAGCAAGAATAACTGCCCTGATGGATCAGGGGTGCATAGCAGAAGCCATTGCATCCATAAACGCACACATCAGGCATCATCCACAGGACGACCGTCTGCATTACCTTTTGGGAAATGCCTATCGAAGGCTGGGCGACTGGCAGCACGCGCTGGAGTCATACGCCGAGGCCATCGAGTTGAATCCGTGCAGTCCGGCTCTTAAGGCCAAGGAAATGGCAGAAAATATTCTCAACTACCGTTGCAAGGAACTGCTTAATCCCTGACAGATGCTGGAACACCGGCCCGAATAAGACAATATACACAAACATATCAACAAGAATATAGACAAAATACACAAGACAATGAGCAAAAATATTGGTGCCATCATCGTTGACACAGAACG
>JAEDIG010000039.1 GCA_016292545.1 Bacteroidaceae bacterium | reverse complement strand
GTCAGCATGCGGCACGCATCGTCGAGGAGATGATGCCCGATGCGCGCGTTCACATTGGCCAGCAAAGCCTGCTGCTTCTGCACTTCCGTCCTTGCCTGCCGGCATGCCCTTTCCATCTCCTCGATGCGGGCCGCAGAAAGCGTGCACAGCCCCTCCAGCACGTCAAGGGTAATTTCAGGATTCCGGGCCATGAAGGCATCCAGCTGTTGCTGCACGCCGGCAAGGGTGTCCGATGCCTTCCGGCTGAGGGCGATATTGGAAGTCACCTCGCCTGCCAGCTTGTTCAGTCCGGCAACAAGGGCTTCAGCCCGCCTGCACCCCGCGGCCTCAATCTGCCGCCATTCCGGCAGAGCCGAAAGGATGACACGCTGGATGTCACGGGCACCCTGGATGAGGGTGCCGAGCTGTTCCAGTTCCTTTTCCAGCATATGCCTCTCCTGCTGCCTGTCGTGATAAGTCCTTGCGTCTGCCGCCAAGGCAGCGGCATATTCCCCGGGACTGGCTGTCCACTCCTCCTCCGGGACACACGCACTGATGGCCCCGGTGGTGCGGGCCAGAGCCTCCCGGGTGGCCTGCACGAGCATCTCGGACGTTGCGATGGCCTTCTCGCACTCTTCCTTCTCCGCCCTACACTTGTCAAAGGCCGGCTGCAGAAGCGTGTCGCGCTTCTGTTTCATCGATGCCAGCAAGCCACGAAGCGTCCTGATTTCCTTTTCCTTCTTCTCGCCCTCGGCGATGCTTTTCTTCAAGGCCTCGCCCTGTTGCAAGGAGGACTGGCGAAGGGATCGGAGCAGCCCACGGACGTCGTCCGAGGCTGCAGAAATGCCGCACTGCCTGCACACATCCGCCAGTCCGCATTCGGCCTCCGCCACCGACTTGTCGCAGTCATAGGCCTGCTTGTCGCGCCGGTACGCGCTACGTTCCGCAGTGATTTCCGCAGTGAGCCGGTTCATCTCCCTTTCCAGGCCGTCATGCGTACGCTTGTAGGCTTCATGCTGCTCCTTGGCCTGGAGATACATTTCCTGGATGAAAGTTTCCGCCGGAAGGGTGGCAGTAACCGGTTGCCGGCACACAGGGCACACATCGCCCACATGAAGGTTCTGGCGCATGTTCACCGCCCATTTCTCCACGGTATTGTTGTGCTTCTGCAGCAGAGCTTCCGAGGCCTCCATCCTGGCCTTGGCTGCGGCCAGTGACGGTGCCAGCAGAGCCGCCTTTCCGGCCTTTTTCTCCAGTTCCTCCAGCGCCTGTGCCAGTCTGCGTCCCTTTTCGTCGTATGCTTTCCTGACACGTTGCAGATTGTCGAGCAGCTTTTCTGCATGGTCAGACAGACTGGCCATGACCGTCAGCTGCTGGTAGCGCTTGTACAGGAGGTTCATGCCCATGGCTTCCAGCTGCTGCTCGCGCGCCTTGATGTCGTTCTCGCATTGCTCCATCATCCCGGTGATGCCAGCCAGCTCCTTTTCCGCTTCTGCATAGCGGGGCATCACGCAGGCAGAAAGTTTCCGTCTGTCGGCCGAAATCCTGTTTTGCCCGACAGTGATACGGGAGCGGTCAGCCGCCACCTGATTGAGCTGCAGGACAATGCTTCCGGCCTGACCATAGAGTGCCTCCTTAGGGGCATTCTGTGCGAGATAGCGCTCCACCTGCCTGCAGGCATCGCTTTTCTGGCCATAGAGCTTTTCGAAGAAGGCCATTCCATCCAGTAGGTTCTGATAGGCCACGGCATAGCCGGCCCGCTGTTGCCGGTAGTGCCTCACAGCAGCATCCGCCTCCTTTTTCTCCCTGAGGGCGGCCCTGGCATCGGCAGTTTCCCTCCACCTGCCGACGGTCTGTTCGGCCTGCCGGAAATCCTCGGTCCGGATGCCGGCCTCGGCCCGTTGCAAGGCCGTTTCGGCCTCCAGCCTCTCCCTCTTCAGCAAGGCATCGGCTGCCAGCCACTGCTGCATGCGGGCCAGCCGTTCCCTCTCGCCGGCCTGTTGTTCCAGCAGGCACTCTGCCTCCTTCATCTCCTTCCGGAGCACAGCCAGCGCCTCCTCGTCGAGCCCGGTGTCCTGTGCCTTCGTCACGGCCTCGTCCCACGCTTTTTTCTTGGCGGAGGTAATCTCATAGATGCGCCTGCCAATCAGGGTGTACTCCGTGAAGCGGGTAATCTTCTCCAGTATCTCCACCTTCTCCTTCTCGCTGCTCTTCAGGAAACGGGTGAATTCGCCCTGTGCCAGCATCGTGGTGCGGCAGAACTGGCCGAACTCCAGCCCCACGGCCTGCAGAACAGCCTGCCGCACCTCGTTCACCTTCTCGCCGCGTCCTGTGTACGTCTGTCCCGAGGTGAGGTCCCTGAGGGCCCAGGTGGCAGGGTCCAGACTGACGCCGGGCTTCTTTTTCCGGCCTCGCTGCACATGCCATTCCGCCTCATATTCATGTCCGTCAACGCCCTCGAATGCTAGGGTCACGAAGGCCTCTCCCGTGTTTCGGCGCATCAGTTGGCGCGGATCGTCGAGCGCCAGATTGTCGCTGTTGTTCTCCACCTTGACGCCCGTGCACTGCCACAGACGGGGAGTGGTGCGATAGAGTGCCAGACAGATGGCGTCAAGGATAGTGGTCTTTCCGGAGCCCGTCTTGCCGGTGATCAGGAACACGTCGCTGTCCGAAAGGGGCGGGGCCGTGAAGTCGATGGTCTCGTCCTCGATTGAGGCGATGTTGCAGATGTGCAGTTTCTTTATTTTCATAATGGGTTTTCAATTTCAGGGTCCGACTTCACGTCTTTCTTCACTTCCTCCAGGATTTCCTTCATGCTTTCGTCAAACGTGTCGCCCTTTGACTCAATCCACATCCTGGCCACATCCACCGTGTCAAGCTGCTTGAATTCGGAGGCGGTGAAGGTCCTTACCATCCCCTTCTGCAGGCCATTGTCCTTCCGTACGGCATTGACAAGACAGAAGCTGCAGGCCTTCCCCCGGGCTATGCCGGCCGCCTCATCATTGGCACCCGGGGGCAGCATGCCCTCCACCTCCACATTGAGGCGGATGTAGGAGGGTATGTCGGCAGGATAGGCGGCAAATTCATCCCTGACCTCCTCCCAGGATGCGGCACCCTCCTGCGGGATGTTGACCAGGGGAGCGGGATTGCTGATTGCCAGCGGAGTGACTGTGGGCAGAAGGCCATGCCCGCTGCATTCCACCAGCAACACGCAATGACGGTTGCCGGCATACACCTCCTCGAAACCCACCGCCATGGGCGTGCCGCTGTAGTATACCCTTCCGTCGGGGTCCAGCCGCTGGCATCTATGGATATGCCCGAGGGCCACATAGTCGTAGCCCTCGCCCAGCACGCTGAGCTCCTGGCAACCTATTCCACCGATACTGTCATCGGTGACCAGCTCGTGCCCCCTGCAGTCGCATCGCGCCACGGCCAGATGGGCCGACAGGAACACGGGTAGCCTTTTCGCTCCGTTCCGCTCGTCCGCCAGCGCCTGCAGGCGCACGAAGACGTCCTCGGGCATGAAGCGGTCGGCGGCATAGGGCACAGCCACGATGTAGCCCTTCCCCCTCACCTCGAAGATGTAGTCCTCCAGACGGCTTTCGCGCGTGATGCTGCCCACCATCTCCACGTTCAGGGCCTTCCAGGGTGTACGGTAGATGTTGTGGCGACTGCCGCTGTCATGATTGCCGGCAATGCACACGACCAGCATCTCCGGGTGGGCACGGTGAAGCGCCACCAAGGCATCCGCAAGCATCGTCTGCACCGCCACCGTGGGCTGCATGGTGTCATACACGTCGCCCGAGATGACCAGCGCATCGGGTTTCCATTCCTCCACCAGACGCACCACCTGCCGGAGCATGTCCCTGTGTTCCTCCTCCCGGGGATAGCCGTAGAGCACATGGCCCAGGTGCCAGTCGCTTGTATGTAGTATTCTCATTGTCTTTTTTCCCTAGCACAGCTGCCCGACGGCCGACAGATAGTTACGCATATTGCCCGCCTTATGGATTCTTTTCCATGGCTTGCGCCCCAGAGTGGGTTCCAGATAATCCCAGAAGGTCCTCAGCTTTCCCAGCAACTGTTTCTCATCCGTAATGAACTGCCCGTATTCCCGGGCCACACCCTCGTGCATCGCCTTGATGATCCCTACCACCTCAGCGTCGGCCATCCGCAGCCCCTTCTTATACTCCTCGCCCATCGTGGGACGGGCCAGCAGCCCGCGCCCGATCATCACGCCCCGGATTCCGGGGAATGCCTGCGCTATCCTCACGATGTCCTCCACACTCCCGATGTCGCCATTATAGACGAGCGGATGGCGGCACACGGCTGCCAGATTGCCAAACGCCTCCATGTCCGCCACACCCTTATAGCCCTGTGAGGCCAAACGGGGATGAACCGCCAGATGCGTGAGCGGCACATCGTTGAGCAGGGGCACGATGGCCCGCCATTCGTCCCTTTTCTCCAATCCGATACGCATCTTCACCGAGAAGGCCATATCCTGATTGGCCGCCATCCGCCCGACTATGCGTGCCACTTCGTCCGGACGGGCCAGCAGTGCGGCTCCACGGCCATGGCTGGTCTGCAGCACAAACGGGCATCCCATGTTGATGTCCACCCGCCTGTAGCCCATCGGGCGTATCACCTGCAAAAGGGCATCCAGCTCCCCGGCATCACGCACGATCACCTGCGGCACCACCGGCACCCCGGCATTGTGTTCGGGCTTCACGTCCCGCAGGTCCTTGCTTCTCACCTTCCCGTGCTCCAGCCTCAGGAAGGGCGTATAGTAATAGTCCACACCTCCGCACAGTTCGTGATGAATCCGGCGGTAGCAGTCCTCAGTATAGCCTTGCAAAGGCGCAAAATGTATGTCCAGCATCGCGAAAAAGCCTATCTGCAAATTTCATAGTAGATTCTGCCCTCATCCCGGCCGTTGGCAGTGGATGCGGTGAAGGTGATTCCCTGAGCATCGCCCGTGCAGGACACACGGCCCACTCTCCGGCCCGTGGTGTCCAGCTCATACACCTTGAACCCCTTGGTGGCAGCAGTGGCGACAGTGACGCGTGCCGTGCCCCGCTCCAGCAGTGCCCCCCGTCCCCATTGGAGCAGGACTTTCCGTTTGCTGTCGGCATACAGCGTGCCCTCTCCCTGCACGTCCGTGATGTGGGTGAGGAGCATGTGGCGCGACCGCGGGAGCTCCTTGCCATCGAGCGAGCAGAGGCATACCGTGGCCGCCGCTCCGCCTATCTCTGCCGTGAGAACGCCCGCCGTGTATTTTCCCTCCGTAGCATAGATGCCACACATGCGGCGGGTATCGAGCCGGAGAACGCCGGAATCCTCGTCCAGCTGCAGACTGCCCTCCTCCTGGGCATCTCCTCTGAGGAACAGGCACACCGAGGCTCGGTCGGAGGCCTGCGACAAGGGGTCGGTGGCCACATCAAAGTAGCCGGGATGGGCATCCGGATTGTCCACCAGGTCGCCACTGCCGTGCGAATAGGCGAAACGCCACAGGCCGTCCCATTCCTGGATGGCGGCCTTGGCACCCGTCAGGATGCCTCCCAGTCCACGGTAGCGGCCAGGGCCCGAGAAGTTCCACTCAGTGATGGTATAGGGCTTGGAGAAGCCTTTGGCATAGTTCTTCCGGAGCAGCTCCGGACCGCCATAGCCCACAGGATTGTCGTTGTTGCAACGGGATGGAAGCTGCCAGCTCTTCTCGAGGAATTCGGGATGGTCGATGTAGAAATGATTGTCCACATAGTCATACAGCGGAGTGGTGCCCTCGCCTTCGGCATGACGGGGGCCGTTGTTGTCGTTGGTGAGCAGTGCCTTGCACCCGATTTCGCGCAGATAGGCCGAACAGCGGGTGGCGATACGCCGTTCCAGATAGTCCGAGAAGGCCTCGAACGAGGGACTGCCATACACCAGCGGCTCCTCCTTCCCGACGAAGTCCCTGTAGGACTGCATGATGATGGAGTCGCCACGCTTGGAATGGAAGCCCATGAAGAGTGCTCCTTCGTTGATCAGGGAGAGCAGCGGCATTCCGGGCTCGTCCCTGTACATGCGTCCGGTGTAGGGGTTCCTGTGTTCGAGGAACTCCTTGGCAAACCCGCACCAGTTCCGGAAGGCCGGTTCGAAGCATCCCACCAGGCTCTTGAAAAGGTCCATGCCCACCTCGCCCTCGCGGTCTACCCCCAGTTCGCGCCAGGTGACACGGCGCGACACGTACATGTCGGTGGTTACGTAGAGCCCCTTCTCCATGGCCTTGGCCAACAGGTAATCCAGGCGGTCGCGCATCTCGGGGTCGCCCTTTCCCCAGGTGTCGTCATGATGATGGATGCGGATGGTGTTGTAGCCCAGACGCACCAGACGGTCGGTGAGCAGGTCGGCCACCTCATGGGTGGGATAATTGGCCGAGAAGCACAGGTTCACGCCATAGAACCGGCATGGCTTTCCCGGTCTCTTCTCAAATTCAAACGAGCCGCCTTCGGCCCTCAGCCATCCATACTTTCCCGCCGGAGCATGCTGCAGGCGAAGACGCGAGAAGTCGAGTGCACTGCCCGGCAGGATGTCCTTGTGGTTGCTCAGGGGCACCCACTGCGGGCCCGCCTGCACAAGGGTAGGCTGATACACCTGCTTCAGGTCGAGTCCGTCCTGTGAGGAAAGCACGAAACGATAGGTCACCTGCTCCCCCCTGACGAACGTGCGGGGTTCCTGATGGTCCCCCATGCGCACCTGCCATGTATCGCTCCACCGGCTCTGGTCCTGCTCCGTATAGCGGATGGGGGCGGCAAAACGGATGGCCACCTGTCTGCCATCCGGCAGCGGCACCCGGCACAGCCTGAGGCTTCCGCTCTCCGAGGCGCCCGTGGGTATCTTTCGCACCATCCCGTCGGCCTGCCATGCCTTCCCCCGGTTTTTCCTCAAGGGGACAATCATGGCAACGGAGAGGCTCTGCATGGGTATGTCGCGGGTGCAGGTGAGCCGGATTTCGCCCTGGATGGAGTCGCCGCACTGTTCATACCGGCACGTGCCTTCAAAGCAGCTCTTACCCTCCGACATCAGCCGGAAACGTCTCTGCCCCTGTTCGGGTGCCTTCCAGTCGCCCTGGACCGCCATCCCCTGCCATCCTGCCGAAAAGGCACACACGGTGAGTTCCATTCCCTCCGTTTCCAGCCCACCGCCCAAGGTGGTACTCATGGTCGTGCCCTGGGCCAGGGAGAACTGGGCCGAGCAAGCCATCAAGAATGTAAGCAGTTTTTTCTTCATGTTTTATTATCTTTATCGTGATTCTACTTTGCGACAAGGTTCCTTTTGCCGCCGGAGGATGCTACTCCAAGTGCAAATTTACGACTTTTTCTGATAGCATGCGTCAATTCCCGCAAAAAATCCCAAATCATTTTGTCATTCGGGATATTCTGCCTACTTTTGCACAAAAATATAAGGTATTAACACCAAATCAATCAGGAAACAAAAGACGAAATGACATTGGTCATTCCCGAAACGGAACGTACCGGTATGACGCCAACAACCAGAATATGATAGAAGACTTGTCACAAATACAGTGGCTGGCCCTATGCCTCGCAGCATTGAGCATAGGCATGTCCAAGACAGGAATACAGGGCATTATGCTCATGATTGTACCGCTCATGGCAATGGCATTCGGGGCAAAAGAATCCACGGGTGTCATCCTGCCCATGCTCTGCATGGCAGACATCATTGCCGTGGCCTACTATAAGCGTATCGCCGATTGGAAAATCGTGGCCAGACTCCTGCCGACAGCAGTGTTGGGCTTTTTTCTTGCCATCGGTGTTGACCATCTTGTCCCCACCGGCCAGTTTCGTCAACTGATGGGATGGACGCTGATGCTCGCGCTGGCAGTAATGATAGGAAGCGAGATTTTCGGCAAGGAAAACAGATGGATGAAGAAATGGTGGTATGCGGCCGCTTTCGGACTGCTCGGCGGGTTCACCACCATGATTGGCAATGCAGCCGGCCCGGTGCTGTCGGTCTACCTGCTTTCAATGAGGAAGGAAAAGATGGAGTATATCGGCATCAACGCATGGTTTTTTCTTGTGGTGAACCTGCTGAAAGTGCCGCTCCAGGCCTTTGTATGGGACAATATCACATGGGGCTCCTTGCTCCTGGACCTTGTGATGCTGCCCATTATCGGGGTGGGTGCATTGATGGGCGTGTGGATTGTGAAACGCCTGCCGGAAATGGCCTTCCGCCGGTTCATTCAGATAGTGACCATCCTGTCTGCCATACTAATGATAATATAATAACCATAGTAAATGAAAAAAGACGCTCACATAGAACCCCATCCGGCATGGCTGGAAGAAAAGCTGACCCTACGCTGCCTCATCCCAGAAGACCGCGCAAGACACAAAGCCATGAGCGAGACGATATACGAAGCACTCCCCAACAAGGAAATGCTGATTCCGATGACGGAAGAGGAATATGACGACACCTTTACGGACGTGAATGAGGACGTGGTGTACGGTATCTTTGAGGGAGAAAGGCTCGTGGCGACCAGCAGCCTGCTCCACGACGTAAGAGCCTACCAGGTGAATCCCGAACTGGAAGAGGTGCTGAAGCACCCATGCATCGAGATTGGCGAGTGCATGGTGTTGCCCCAATACAGGGGAAGAAACCTGATGCTTTGGCTCAACAGGCTGGTCCGGGAGGAAGCCAAACGACAGGGCGTGCGCTACATGCTGGCCACAGCCCATCCCGACAACATTGCCAGCAACACCTCGCTCTGCAGGCTCGGATATAAGATAGTAAAAGAGTTCACGCGGGCCGGGAAACGCAGGAATCTGCTCGTAATGGACCTTGAAAAGACAAGAGACAATTTTTATCCTATGGACAGAAATCATGATTGAACAACTCATTCACATCGTGCGTGAAGCATCCAGACTGATGGTCACGGACGGATTCGAAATCACACAGAAGGACGGGTGCGAGAACATCGTGACCTCCTCAGACATTGCAGTGCAGGAGTTTCTGCGCGACAGACTTTCTGCCTTGTTGCCCGGTGCCGGTTTCCTCTGCGAGGAAGAAGACATCCACGAGCTTCAGCATCAATACACCTGGATTATCGACCCCATCGACGGCACGGCCAACTACAGCCGCGGAATCCACCAATGTGCCATCTGTGTGGGACTGAAAAAGAACGATGAGATGAGCATGGGGGTAGTGTATGTGCCCCGCACCGACGAACTGTTCCATGCCGTAAAGGGTCAGGGAGCCTACCTCAACGGAAAAAGGATCCATGTGTCCGGGCGCTCGTTCGAGAATGCGGTCCTGTGCACCGCACTGCCCGTCTATCACAAGGAACATGCCAAGGTGTGTTCGCAGATTATCCTCGAAGCCTTTGGCCAATGCAACGACCTCAGGCGCTTTGGAGCCTGCGCACCCGAACTATGCTATCTGGCCATGGGGCGGTGTGAACTGTACTTCGAATATCTGCTCGGTCCCTGGGATTTTGCGGCAGCCTCTCTCATCGTCACCGAGGCCGGAGGATTCATTTCATCTCTTCAGGGAGGAGCCCTCGGCCTGACGGAAGCAGGAGGCGTTCTGGCAGCCAACAACATGGAGAACCACAGCCGTATGCTGAAAATCATACGGAAATATACCTCCTGAGGATGAAACAGAGTGCAAAAAAAAGGCTCACAACCCTTGCAAACAGCAGCGTTGTGAGCCTTTAATTTATAGGTTTAAACCTGTCGGTTTATGCCTGTTCCCACTGGGCACGGAGCAATTCCACTGCCTGAGGAAGCACCAAAGCACGGTCGCCCTCGCATCCGCACTCAAAGCTAATGAAGCCAGGATAGCCCATTTCTTTGAGTGCACGCATGCCGTCTACATAATTGTCCTTCTCACCATCCTCGGAGGGAGTGAGGCGACGGCCACGGCTGGCGATGTGTACATGCTGCAAGTATTTGGTACCTGCCGACATGAAGGCTGCATAGTCGGAGGTCTCTTCCTGCATGTGCCAGAAGTCACCCATGCACTTTACACCCTCGCTGTCTGCATCGCGGCAGATGGCTGCAGCATCGGCAACCTGGCGCAGATAATGTGCCTCGTTGCGGTTGAGTGGTTCCAGAATGACTGTGGTGCCGCAGCTCTTGGCATACTCACCAAGGTCGTGCAACTGGGCACACAGGAATTCACGCGTCTCGCGGGTATGGGGTTTGCAAGGCTGCTGGCCATTGAAGGCGGGCACCATAATCACACCCACCGAACCTATCTGGCCGGCTGCAGCCACAATCTCACGCATGGTGGTGTCGAAAGCATTCTTCACATCAGGGTCCTCGGCCAGAATGAAGCCGTCGAAACCGGCACAGATGGCAGACATACGCACGTTGCGGCCCTTGAGCGCATTATTGATTTCGTCAACACGACCTGCCAGACCGCGTCCGCCCACTTCGAGGCCGGTGACACCCAGGTTCTCCATGTAATCAAGTTTCTCCTGAAGGCTGTTGCCGGGAACCATGCCTTCCTGGAAGGACAGGTTGAGAGGTGTATTGTTGGCCTGCTTGCCGGCTGCAGGACAGCAACTGGTAAGCAAGGAGCTACCTGATGCCATGCTGACGGTAGCCAGCGAGGCCATTGAACTGAGGATGAAATTTCTTCTTTTCATAATGGAGTGGATTGATTATTTGCCGGTTCCAGGAACAGCTACTGTGTACTGGTCGAGAGGCAACGCACCGATTTCCAGCTTCTCGGGCATATAGTAGAGTGCCGACTGGCTGACTTCGTCCCAGGTAGTGGTGGCACCTGTGTAGGCCGATTCGCGGGCCATGATGGCAGCCATACAAGAGGTAGCGCACTCGCTGGCCTCCTCGTGGGCCGTGCCCTTGCGGATATGGTTCACCCAGTCTACGTGCTCCAGCACATAGGGGTCGTGCTGCTTGAAGGCTTCACCTGCAGCTGCATCGTCATACTTCCAGATTACATTGCCCTGAAGGTCCTTGATTTCGTTGGTAGCGCTCCACCAGGAACCCTTGGTTCCCTGAACGAACTCGCTCACATTGGTACTGCAGCCGTCAATCTGGCGGCACTGGCTGTGCAGATGGATGCCGTTTTCGAAGGTGAAATCGGTGCTGAACATGTCGAACTGGTCGCCTGTGATGCGGCGATGACGTGCACCAAAGGAGGTGGCGCTCACGGGATGCAAGCCGGTCATCCACAGGAAGACGTCGATATTGTGGACATGCTGTTCCACGATATGGTCGCCAGAGAGCCATTTCCAGTTCACCCAGTCACGGATGTTCCACTCCATGTCGGTCCATTCGGGCTGACGTTCCCTGTACCACAGCATGCCCTGGTTCCAATATACATTGCCACCGGTAATCTCGCCGATGATTCCTTCCTGAATCTTCTTGAATGCCTCCACATAGCAGCGCTGGTGGTGGCGCTGGGTGCCGGTCACCACGCTCAGGCCCTTAGCCTGTGCCTGCTTGGCAGCAGCCATGATGGTGCGGTATCCCTTGGGGTCCACTGCAATAGGCTTCTCCAGGAAGGAGTGTACGCCCTTTTCCGTTGCATACTGGAAATGAACAGGACGGAATACGGGAGGTGTGGCAATGATGACCATGTCTACACCCGAGTCGATTACCTTCTGATATGCATCGAAACCCACGAAGCATGCCTCGGCAGGCACTTCCTGCTTGCGTTCGTTGACAAGCTTCTGGCGCAAGCCTTCCAGACGGTCCTGGAACACATCGCCCAGTGCTGTAACGGTGATGCCGTCGGCTGCATCCAGCAAGTTGATGACAGCACCTGAACCACGGCCGCCACAACCAATCACACCTACCTTCAATTCACGGCCTTCTACAGCCTTGTCGGGCAGTTCGGGCACATAATATTCGCCTTCCTGACGGAGCGGAGTCGGCTTGTTTTCATTGGCACATCCAGTGAGGATGGCAGGAGCAACGAGTCCGGCTGCTCCAATCATTGCACCACAAGAGAGGAACTCTCTTCTGTTCAAATTTTTCTTTTCCATGTAGAATTTTGGAGTTATAGGGTTTGGTAAATTAGAAGATTATTATTTTACTTTCACATCGGACGGCACCTCGCACACCACGCGGAAACCGATGCCTTTCATGTCGGACAGCCACCAGATGCTCTTGGGATTCTGGGGGTCGGTCTTGAGCCACTTCTCGTAGTCGGAATGGGCACGTGCAGCACAACGCACATCCTTGGCATCGTCGAGATAGCATCCGCCTCGTACCACATAATCGGTGCCGCTGGCAGGCCCCTTGGGGTCGACGGCTCCGTCGGGCACCTGGGCATAGGCATCTTCGGCATACCAGTCCTGGCAATACTCCATCACATTGCCCAACATGTTTTTCAGGCCGAAGGGATTGGGCTTCACCTTGGTAGGCTCGGCCGTGCGGGCCTTGCTGTTGTTGGCATATACCACATAACCGTTGATGACGGTAGTGTCGGGGCCCAGGAAGCGCTTCAGGAAGCCCTCGTTGGTGTACTTGCGGGGCGTACCTTCAAAGAAATAGGCCGTCTCGCTGCCACCGCGGGCTGCATATTCCCACTCGGCCTCGGTGGGCAGACGGTACTTCTTGCCCGTCTTGAGCGAGAGCCATTGGCAATAGGTCTGGGCTGCATAATGGGTCATGGTGATGGCCGGACGGCTGCCCATGCCCCAACCCTGGTCGGGAGCACCGAAAGGAGGTGTGGGGCCACTGATGGCATCCACATCGGGCCGGCTGTTGTTGGCATAGATCTTTTCTGGAGGTGTGCGGCCTTCCGACATAGTCTGCACATAGAAAGCCCAATACTGGTCCCAGGTGACCTCCACCTCTGCCATGAAGAAGGGCGAGACGGTTACATTGTGCCTGGGGTATTCGTCGGCTGCGCTATAGGAGTCGCCCGCGTCGCTACCCATAGCAAACGTACCGCCCGGAATGGCAATCATGCGAATGGAGGAGCGAGTGGTGGGAATCGTCTCGGTGAAATCCTCAAAAGCTGTAATCTTGGCAGGTTCGGTGTAGACAACCCCCGAGGTGTCGATGGGTGCAGCCCCCATTTTCTCGTGCTTGTAGTTGGGATTGTAGTGCCCCACATCCAGATGGCAGTTGATACACTGTAGATTGAGCTTTTCGGCATTTTCCTCGTAATAGAGGTGGGCCGATATGCCTTCGTCGGAAAGGTTCTGGGGGAAAAGGTTCTGGTGGCACTTCACACAGGACTCGTTGTATACAATCTTCTGGGCATACTCCATCTCCTTCTTGCTTGCAAAGTCTATCTCCCCGGAATCCTTGGTGAGATAGGACCACACGTCCTTCATTCCCGTCCTGGCCTTGGCCAGGAGATGGCGGGCTGTGCCCTTTGGCGGCAGATGGCATGCGCTACAGTCGGTGACCACTCCACTCTCGTTGTTATAGTGGACCGACTTTTTCCAGCTGTCCTCGGCATGCGGATGCACATGGCATTGCATACACGCTTCGTTCTCCGAACTTTTGTCGATAAAATGGCTTGCGGTCACGGTCAGGCCGGCTCCAATAGCCAGACCACCCACTGCCAGCCACAGTCCCTTGTATGATTTCTTGTTGTTGCTATAATTGCTCATATATATATTAATTATTGTATACTATAACCGGAGTCCATCGGTTCAGCGTTTGCGTTTCATCAAATATGTGTCGGGCACCTTCACCAGTTTCTTTCCCGACACACGCCTCACCACATTGGTGCCCATTAGTTTCATCTGCCATAGCGTATCGCTCAGCTGGGTGAGCTGCACACGCTGGTTCTCGCTGCCCAGGTCGTTGGCCAGCTTGATGGTGGCCGTCTTGTCATTCTCAATCTTGAACGATGTCACGTACCACACACCATAGATGTTGCCGCCCAGATACCCGTTCATAGGGCCGAAATCCTCCATCGAGGGCACTTCCACGCTTTCCTCATACAGGTCCACCACAAGGTCGACCTTCTCCCCGGGACACGTTAGAGAAAGCTTCCATGGCTGGCTGGAACGGGTTGCCAACGCATGCAATAGAATGAGGAAAAAAAGTGTTTTTTTCATCAAATTGTGTTATTTTCTCCCCAAAGTTAGGAAAATAATCTTAATATAGGACAAGAAAAAGTGTATTTTTTTGCTAAATAGCATGTAATTCTTTGTTTTTTAACAAAAATAAAGTACCTTTGCAGGCGATTTAGGTGATAAAGATAAACCAATGAGAGAAAAAAGAATGGCTCCCACCTTTATTTTTGAAAGTAGCTGGGAGGTTTGTAATAAAGTAGGCGGGATATACACCGTATTGTCTACACGGGCCAAGACCATGCAGGATATGCTGTGCGACCGTGTCATATTTATTGGACCTGATTTCGGGAATGCAGACAACAATCCCCTCTTCATAGAGGACAAGGCCCTGTGGAAGACCTGGAGCAAGCAGGCGGCAAAGGAAGGCCTGCGCATCCGCACCGGCAGGTGGAACATCCCCGGAAAGCCATGTGTGGTGCTGGTGGACTTCAAGCCCTATTATCCACAGCGCAACGAACTATATGCCGATGCCTGGAACAATTTCCAGGTGGACAGCCTCCACGGCTACGGCGACTACGACGAAGCCAACATGTTCTCCTATGCAGCCGCACTGGTGGTGGAAAGCTTCTACAACCACAGCCTCAAGCAGGAGAAGGAGCAGGTAATCTATCAGGCACATGAATGGATGACCTGTCTGGGTGCCCTCTACATCCGCAAGCATGTGCCGGCCATCGCCACCATCTTCACCACCCATGCCACCAGCATCGGACGAAGCATCGCCGGCAACAACAAACCTCTCTACCAGTATCTGTGGGCCTATAACGGCACCCAGATGGCACAAGAGCTCAACATGGAAGCCAAGCACAGCATCGAAAGGCAGACGGCCCACAATGTGGACTGCTTCACCACGGTAAGCGACGTGACCGGACACGAATGCGCCGAACTGCTCGACCGCCCCTGCGATGCCATCCTCATGAACGGTTTCGAGGCCGACTTTGTGCCCAAAGGGGCAGCCTTCACGTCGCGGCGCAAGACTGCACGCCAGCACATCTTCCGTGTGGCCAACGCCCTCACCGGTGCCACCTTCGCCGATGACACCATGATTGTAGCCACCAGCGGACGCTATGAATTCAAGAACAAAGGCATCGACGTATTCATCGAAGCCATGCGCAGGACCATCAACGCAGGCACATCGGACCGTTCCGTATTGGCACTCATACAAATGCCCGGATGGATAGCCGGTGCCAGAAAAGACCTGCAGGACCGCCTGACTGCCGACACCACCTATGACACCCCCCTGCCCATGCCCGTTGTCACCCATGAGCTCCATGAGGCCGGCAACGACCGTGTGCTGGGCATGATGCGTGCCCTGGGCATCACCAATCTGGACGAAAGCCCCGTGAAAGTGATATTCGTGCCTTCCTATCTCGACGGCAACGACGGCATCTTCAACACCCCCTACTACGACCTTCTGATTGGCGACGACCTGGCCGTATACCCCTCCTATTATGAACCCTGGGGCTACACCCCGCTGGAAGCCATCGCCTTCCATGTCCCCTGCATCACCACATCGCTCTCCGGCTTCGGCCTGTGGGCAAACAAGGTGAAGGGCTCCACCAGCCATCTCGATGACGGAGTGGAGGTAATCGACCGCGACGACTATAATTTCAACGATGTGGCACAGGCCATCAGCCATGCCCTCCTCTCCTACGCATCCCTGCCCTCCACCGAGGCCGAGGCCATACGGAAAAAGGCCGCACGCCTGTCGCAGAAGGCATTGTGGAAGCATTTCATCACCTACTACCTGCAGGCCTACGACATTGCGCTCCGCAATGCAGCCGCCCGCCGGTCCTCCCAAGCGTAAACCAAAAGTGATAAAAGAACAAAAACGTTAATATTAATTTTTAGAGATTATGAAGATTAAGGCAAGCAACGTGAATCAGCCCAGCTGGAAGCCCATTACCGTAAGAAGCAATGTGCCTGCAGAGCTGAACAAGCTTACTGAATTGGCTCACAACATGTGGTGGGCATGGAACCACAACGCACGCAGCCTGTTCCGCAACCTCGACGAGAAACTGTTTGAGGAATGTGGCGGCAATCCCGTGCTGCTTCTCGAACGTCTGAGCTTTGAGAAGATGGAAAAACTGGCCAAGGACAAGGCTGTCATCAAGAAGATGAACGATGTGTACAGCGATTTCCGCGCCTACATGGACGTGAAGCCTGATGCCACACGCGCCAGCGTGGCCTACCTGTACATGGAGTACGGTCTGAACCAGGTGCTGAAGATTTACTCCGGTGGTCTGGGCATTCTGGCCGGCGACTATCTGAAGGAGGCCAGCGACAGCAACGTGGACATGTGTGCCGTAGGTTTCCTGTACCGCTATGGCTACTTCACACAGACCCTGAGCATGCAGGGCGACCAGATTGCCAACTACGAGGCACAGAATTTCGGTTCGCTGCCCATCGAGCAGCAGCTCAATGAAGACGGCTCTCCCATGGTAGTGGACGTGCCCTACATGAACTATCAGGTTCATGCCTATGTATGGCGTGTCAACGTGGGCCGCATCAAGCTCTATCTGCTTGACACCGACAACGACCTCAACTCTCAGTTCGACCGCAGCATCACCCACGCCCTCTACGGAGGCGACTGGGAGAACCGCCTGAAGCAGGAGATCCTGCTAGGTATCGGCGGTGTGCTGCTGCTCAAGAAACTGGGCATCCAGAAGGATGTATACCACTGCAACGAGGGCCATGCAGCCCTGTGCAACGTGCAGCGTCTGGTGGACTACGTACAGGGCGGAATGAGCTTCACACAGGCATTGGAACTGGTGCGTGCCTCTTCTCTCTATACCGTACACACCCCCGTACCCGCCGGCCACGACTACTTCGACGAGTCGCTCTTCGGCAAGTATATGAGCGGCTATCCCCAGCTGCTGGGCATCTCATGGGATGAGTTCATCGGCATGGGCCGCATGAACCCCGACGACCACAGTGAGCGCTTCTGCATGAGCACCTTCGCCTGCAACACCTCTCAGGAGGTGAACGGTGTGAGCTGGCTGCATGGTGAAGTGAGCAAGAAGATGTTCGCCGGCATCTGGAAGGGCTACTATCCCGAAGAAAGCCACGTGGGCTATGTGACCAACGGCGTGCACTTCCCCACATGGTGTGCCAACGAATGGCGCAAGCTCTATGCAAAGCATTTCGACAGCAAGCACCTGAGCGACCAGAGCAACCAGAAGATTTGGGAAGCCATCTACAACGTGAGCGACGAAGAAGTGTGGGCCACACGCATGGCACTGAAGACCAAGCTGGTCGACTACATCCGCGAGCAGTTCCGCGACAGCTGGCTCAAGAACCAGGGCGATCCTTCACGTGTGGTTTCCCTGATGGACAAAATCAACCCCAACGCCCTGCTCATCGGTTTCGGCCGCCGCTTTGCCACCTACAAGCGTGCCCACCTGCTCTTCACCGACCTGGACCGTCTGGCCAAGATTGTGAACAACCCCAACTATCCCGTACAGTTCCTCTACACCGGCAAGGCACATCCCGCCGACGGAGCCGGACAGGGTCTCATCAAGAAGATTTACGAGATCAGCCAGCGTCCCGAGTTCCTGGGCAAGATTATCTTCCTGGAGAACTACGACATGCAGTTGGCACGCCGCCTCGTGTCGGGTGTGGACATCTGGATGAACACCCCCACCCGTCCGCTCGAGGCTAGCGGTACCAGCGGCGAGAAGGCGCTGATGAACGGTGTTGTCAACCTGTCCGTTCTCGACGGATGGTGGCTCGAAGGCTATCGCGAAGGTGCCGGATGGGCACTCACCGAGAAGCGCACCTATCAGAACCAGGCCCATCAGGACCAGCTGGATGCAGCCACCATCTACTCGCTGCTGGAGAACGAAATCATGCCGCTCTACTATGCACGCAACGCCAAGGGCTACAGCACAGGCTGGATAAAGGTAATCAAGAACAGCATCGCACAGATTGCCCCCCACTACACCATGAAGCGTCAGCTCGACGACTACTACAGCAAGTTCTACAACAACCTGCGCGACCGCAGCAACAAGCTCAAGGCCGACAACAACAGGCTGGCGCTGGAGCTGGCCCAGTGGAAGGAAGCCGTGTCAGAGCGTTGGGATGCCATCCAGGTGGTGAGCATCAAGAAGGAAGAGGACATGGTGAACGGTTCCCTCCAGGCCGGACGCAAGTACAACGTGGAAGTGGTGGTAGACGAGGCCGGACTCGACAATGCTGTTGGCATTGAGCTGGTGAGCCTGATCACCGACAAGGACGGTGTGGACCACATCTACAACATCGACCAGTTCGAGCTGGTAGGTCATGAAGGCAACCGCTACACCTTCCGCACCACCCACTGTCTGGACAATGCCGGCAGCTTCAAGGTTTGCTACCGCATGTATCCCAAGAACAAGAACCTGCCTCATCGTCAGGACTTCTGCTACGTGAAGTGGTTCATCTGATGCAATAATGTACGGGGAGCATTTCCCCACATACCAATATATCAAATAGGAGGTAAACGCCCGTCACAGGTGTTTACCTCCTATTCATTTTCCAGCCTATCCGTCCGAGGTTTTCAGACTGCTGCCTTTATGAATATGATTTGAACCATATCCTGATGATTTTTATTCAACTTTCGCAAGTTCAATATCGTTGTGAATGAGCGTATGAGCACGCCCCGAAGGGGCAACCTGCTACTAGCCCA
>JAEDIG010000038.1 GCA_016292545.1 Bacteroidaceae bacterium | reverse complement strand
GGTGGCTTGGGGACTTGCACCCGTTAGACAATGCTCATGCCGAGCGTACAACACATGCCGACCCTCTTCTAAGGGTCGGCATGATATAATGAGAAGAAAGGAACCCGACTGGGTTTTCCATCATTCCTTTGTATCCAGAAGAATTTGCCGACGATAGTTGACCATCTTGATAGCCGTGATGGCACATTCATCGCCCTTGTTGCCAAGGATGCCGCCACAACGGTCTTCCGCCTGATCCATGTTGTTGCATGTGAGCAGACCGTAGATGACCGGCACATCGTGACGCGCATTCAGTTCGGCCAGCCCCTGTGTGGTGCCCTGACAGATGTAATCGAAATGGGGCGTATCGCCTTTTATGAGGCAACCTATGGCAATGACTGCATCTGCCCAGCCCGACTTGATGACCTGGGCAGATCCGAAGACCAGTTCAAAGCTGCCAGGAACCATGCGTACCTGGATGTCCTCCTCGCATGCGCCCTGTGCCAACAATGTGTCCACGGCACCACGAAGCAAGGCATGGGTAATCTTGGAGTTCCACTCACTCACCACCACCGCAAACCGCATGCCTTTGGCAGAAGGAACGGACTTGGGGTCGTAGTCGGAGAGATTGTGAAGACTTGAGGCCATGGGAAAAACGCTCTTATAATTAATAATGTATAAGTACCGATGACATTACTTCAGCCGCTCGATATACTTGTCTACCTCGCTGGAGAGATAGCTCTGCTTGTAGCTGCTCTTTACAGTTTCGTAGCAGGAGAGCGCTTTGTCGTTCTGTCCAAGCGCCTCATAAATCTGGCCAGCTTGAATCAAGTAGACGGGGCTGAGGGTGTTGTTGTCGGCCTTTTTTGCTGCCTTTTCCAGGGCGCTGGCAGCCTTTTCCTTCTGGTCGAGCTGGGCATAGCAATTACCCAGTGCGCCAATGGCAGCAGGGCTGATCATGGCATCGTCCTGACCGCTGAAATCCTCGAGCAGCTTTACAGCCTCGGCATAGTTACCCAGATTGGCCTGGCAGATGCCTGCATACATCTTGGCAAGGTTTGCAGCCTTGGTGCAACCATACTGGTCAATCACCTGCAAGAAGCCCACGCTGATGCTGTCGCCATTGAGGGCCTTGTCATAATTGCCGGCACGGAACTGAGCCTCGGCGGCAAACAGCGCCTCGTTGGCCTTATTGTTGCGCGGAACGATGAAGAACTGGTGGATGAGAAGACAGGCGATAACGATAGCCAATACTGCACCTCCGCCATAGAGGATGCTCTTCTTGTGGTTGTCGAAAAAAGACTTTGAAGCCGAAACGGTTTCATCGAACTCGTTGACTTGATTTGTAATTTTTTTGTTGGACATTTTTATTGTTTGTATTTATATTTGCGAAATTATTGCGCAAAATTAGTCATTTTATCCCACAACATAAAATATATTCCCCAATATTTTTGCTCCAGTGCCATATTTTGCTTAATTTTGCAGGGAAATGATACTAGAACATCTCTCTATTGTCAATTATAAGAACATAAGTCAGGCCGAATTGGACTTCTCCGGAAAGATCAACTGCCTGATAGGCATGAACGGGCAAGGCAAGACCAACCTGCTTGATGCCATCTATTTTCTGTCGCTCTGCAAAAGCGCCTCCTGCAGCCAGGACTCGCTCAACATTCTCCATGGGCAGGACATGATGATGCTGCAAGGAAGATACCACCATGAGGACGGCACTCCGGAGGACATCCATTGCGGCCTGAAGCGCGGGCAGAAGAAGGTGATGCGGAGGGGGCAGAAGGCCTATCGCAAACTGTCGGAACACATCGGACTCATCCCGCTGGTGATGGTGTCGCCCGCCGACCAGCAGCTCATCGACGGAGGAAGCGAGCAACGCAGGCGTTTCATGGACATGGTCATCTCGCAATGCGACCCTGTGTATCTGGAAAGCCTCGTGCGATACAACAAGGCCCTGATGCAAAGAAACGCCATGCTGAAAGCCGAGCAGGAGCCCGACACAGAACTGATGGAACTGTGGGAGGAAGAAATGGCACGCGAGGGCACCCTCATACACGAACGCAGAACGGCTTTCACGGTGGCCTTCGAACCGGTGTTCCAGCGCTTCCACGACCGCATATCAAGAGGGAACGAGCGTGTGGGGCTGACGTATGTATCACACGGACAAAGAGCCCCCCTGCTCGAAATCATCCGCCAAGGCAGGCCCAAGGACCGCATCATGGGCTTCTCGCTCCATGGCACACACAAAGATGACCTGGACATGACCATCGGCGGCTATCCCATGAAACGCGAAGGATCGCAGGGACAGAACAAGACCTATCTCATCGCCTTGAAACTGGCACAGTTCGACTATCTCCACCGGACAAAAGAGAGCACCACTCCCCTACTCCTCCTCGATGACATATTCGACAAGCTGGACGCAGAAAGAGTGGAGCAGATAGTGGAGCTGGTGGGCGGCGACACCTTTGGGCAGATATTCATCACCGACACCAACCGCGACCATCTGGACAGCATCCTGTCCCATTCGCGCGAAGACTATAAACTATTCCATGTGGCACAAGGACAAATCAACCCATGATATATAAAAAAGCGCGCGACATAAAGTCGCTCATCAACGAATTCCTGCGGGCCGAGGGGCTGGAGACACCTCTCAACGAGTATCGCATCATCCAGGCATGGCCGGAGGTGGTGGGGCAGGCCATCTCCAGATACACTGGCAAGCTGTTCATCAAGAACAACATCCTGTACGTGCAGATACGCAGCGCAGCCCTTCGTGAGAACCTGAGCTGCAGCCGCACCATTCTGACAGAGAAGCTCAACCGCTACGTGAACGCACAAGTAATCAACGAAGTGCGGTTCTTCTGACAACAAATCTCTAGAAACCAAATACAACTACAATGAAGAAGATTCTTTTTATTCTCTCCTGCGGCTTTGCGCTGTCGGCCCAGGGCGCACCGAAGAGCGAAGTGGAGAACGTGACGCTCGGGGGCTACATAGGTTCCCAGATAGACGGATGCATCGAAAAACGCGTGATAGGGCAGTCGGTGGACGAACTGATTGAGCCCTTCAAACTGCAAGACGAAGTGGGCGGCAGATGGGCCAGCGAATTCTGGGGCAAATGGATACAAGGAGCCGTCTCATCGTATCGCTACAATAAAGACCCTGAACTGATGGCAAAGATAGAGGATGCAGAAAAGAAACTGATTGCCTGCCAGCTGCCCGACGGATACATCGGCGACTATGACACCGACCACCAGCTGACAGGGTGGGACGTATGGGGGCGTAAATACACCCTGCTGGGCCTAATCAAATGCTATCGGCTGATGGGACACAAGGAAGCCCTGAAGGCCGCCCAGCGGCTGCTCGACTACACCATCACCCAGATTGGCCCCGGCACCGGCCGCCACATCAACCGCTGCGGATTCTACAGGGGAATGCCCCCATTGAGCATACTGGAGCCTGTCACCTTCATGTACACCGAAACCGGCGACAAGCGCTACCTGGACTTTGCCAAGCACATCGTGGAAGAAATGGAGGGGACCGACGGGCCCAAACTCCTGACCAAGGCGGATGTGCCCGTGAGCCAACGCTACCCCTTGCAGGAAGGGCAAGCCTGGTGGAGCTATGAGAACGGGCAGAAAGGATATGAGATGATGTCGTGCTACGTGGGCCTGCTGGAGATGTACCGCCTCACCGCCGATGCACAGTATCTGCAGGCTGCCCAGCGCGCATGGAACCACATTCTCAACGAGGAAATCAACATCACCGGCGGAGCATGCAGCCTGGAATGCTGGTATGGCGGCAAAAGCCTGCAACAGCTGCCCACGGCCCACACGATGGAGACCTGCGTCACCTTCACATGGATGCAGTTCTGCGAACGGCTCAATGAAATGACGGGCGATGCCAGATACATCGACCAGGTTGAGCGCACCATGTACAACGCGCTGATGGCCAGCATAAAGGCCGACCACAGCCAGATTGTGAAATACGTGCCGCTGGAAGGCTTCCGCCGGGAAGGCGAAGACCAGTGCGACGTGAGGATAAACTGCTGCAATGCCAACGCGCCCCGCGCCTTTGCCATGATTCCACGCATCGCCTACCGCACGCCCTCGGAGAACCGCATCGACGTGAACCTGTATATCCCTTCAACCGCAAGGGTGAAACTGGGCAAACGCACCATCCTGCTGGAACAGGTCACCACTTATCCGCAGGACGGACAAGTGGACATCACCATAAGCCCCGACAAAGAAACTCAGGCACAGCTGGCCCTGCGCATTCCGGGATGGGCACCCAAGGCCAGGGTTACCGTGAATGGGGAAGAGGTGCAGGGAGTGACCACAGGACAATACCTGGTAATCGACCGCACATGGAAAGCTGGCGACAAGGTGAGCCTTGCTATGGACATGCCCACAAGAATCGCACGCCTGGAACAGTTTGTGGCATACGAACGAGGCCCGGTGGTGCTGGCACGCGACAGCCGCTTCAACGATGGATTTGTGGACGAGGTAATCATGCCCGCCTCCGGCAATGAGGCCGACATCACACTCACACCCTCCACCCCGCTTCCTGGCACATGGATGGCCTTCACTACCCCAGTCATCCACGGCACCTACAGCGATCGGAATTGCGACATCATCCAGATGCACCTGTGCGACTTTGCCTCTGCCGGCAACCAATGGGACGAGAAGACCCGCTACCGTGTGTGGCTGCCCCTGCTGTATGAACCTATGTACAAGGGCAGAACTGCCATCAAAGGATATTGGTGATTTTGCCTGTATGGCACATCCTGGACACAGCCCCTCGATTCCCCAGGGCACCCAGCATAGGCAAGATGGGAGGGCATGTATGGAGAAGCATGCCCTCCCATAGCTATTTACATTGAACCTGTGCTCCATTGCTTTAACTCTCATGATTTGAAAACTTTGGTGTTGGCATTTATCTGTTTATGTGTCTCCTGCAGATGGTGCCCTACAGCCTTTCCTGCATTCCGACGGTGCAAAGTTACGACAAGGCTTCCATTCCCGCAAGAGGTTTCCAATCTGGCGTCACTCCCTTTCCGACCTGCCGTGCAATCTGGCTGCTCCCCCATGTGTGCGCGCTCGCATGCGTATCGCAGTGGACGCGGGACACAGTGGACACTCTGGCCACCACATCGTGCCACCGCAGTATGTATTCCACACCGCAAGGTTAATAATCCCACACGTCTTATCAAGCGTAAAGAAAGCACGCAAAGTCTTCAGCTTACTTTCATCACCTCGTTTGGTGTCAAGCACAACATGTTCTCAAGTATAGTGCAATCTGAAGTACTCTCGCTGACTTGTTTGTATAAACCTTCTCGCCATTACATTTCCCGATGGTATGTCTGCAAAGATGGTCATCATCATTTGGGGAATAAGAACACCATGTGATGTTGAAGGACAGTGGCCTGTTTCCTGTTCTGTACGCATTTTGAACGTTAGAAAAGACAAGGGATGCAAGTTTTCCTATGCCAATCTTGCATTCTTTGACTTTTATTTGTATTTCTGCACCGTCATTCCCTCATAAATGTGTGGTGATATATCAATTATTCCCTTATAAAGGTGTAGAGCATGAAGAGATTTATATATGATGAACTGAAAAAGTGGAAACAGTCGGATATGCGCAAGCCTCTGATGATGTATGGCGCACGACAAGTGGGCAAGACATATATCATCAAGGAGTTTGGCGAACAGGAGTACGACACCCTTGTTTATGTCAGTTATTGAGCCCACTTAAAGTGGGCTCAATAGGTTATAAGGCTATTATCTGGCACCTGGTTCATAACACCCATGAGAGCCTGCCATTTATAGCTATACTCCCTCTGGCATTTCATCGTTCTCCGTTCGGAGCTCGTGCGTCCTCCGTTCGGAGCACACGCGTCTTCCGTTCGGAGCACACGCGTCTTCCGTTCGGAGCACGTGACATGAACGACCGTTCTGATGGAATCACATACACAGTCCACACATGAACACGTACACAATCCACACGAAACAAGAAATGCGATAGCCTTCGCACTCTAGAGTTTAGTAATGTGCAAAAAATAACTTCCGCAGATTCTGCGGTCAAACGCATCTGATAAGATAGTTCCATTTAGGGAGTTCATCGTCACAGACGATACGTTTGCGTTTATCTGATTCGTAAGATTCTTCAACGGGTCTTTTCGTTTCATACATTTTTTGATTCAACTTTCGTTGGGTACAATTCCGCCCAGAATGAGCGTATTAGCACGCCCCGAAGGGGCAACCGACGCCAAGCCGAGAGCCATCAAGTTTACTTGAATGATCGAGGCGCGACTTACCCACTTGCCGGGCACCGTCAACTATTGGCATTCCGCCTGAGTCACTCTTTAGGCAATCCTCTATCTTGCATTGGTAACTGTTCAGCGAAAGAAGGTGGACGTTCTGCGCCCCGGAGTGCGCCACACAAGACCAAGTAAGGGCGACAGGTTGTGCTGTTTGCCAAATTCACACCAAATTTGATAATTCTGGGCGAAGCAGGATAACAGGTCGTAATAAATTGGGTGTTTTGTTGCAACATTCAACTATATTGTGTAATTTTGCAAGGCAAAAGGTTATACACATTTCATCAATATAGACATGAAAGCATTCAATACTGCGGGAACCTGTCGCCCGAACAAACATTATATGGTGGACATCACTGAGCGTCTGGAAATCATCCGCAAGATGGTTGCCAAGGGTGACTATTTTTGCATCAACCGAGGCAGACAATATGGCAAGACTACCACATTGGAGGCTATCAGCAACCGTCTCACTGATAAATATTGTATCTTCCAGATTAGCTTTGAAGGCATTTCCGATTCCACCTTTGCTGATGAAAAGAAGCTATATTCTATGTTTGTGTGGCTCTTGGTGCAACAGTTTAAATGGGTACCTTTAGAAGGGCTTGACGAAGAGGTTGGAAATGAAATCAAGTCTTTCTACGACACACATAGACAGAGATGCTCAGAGATGGAATTGGCTGATTTCATCAGCACAATTTGTCACCGCAACAAGAAACCTTTAGTGCTTCTTGTCGATGAAGTGGACCAAGCTGGTAATCATGTGTCTTTCATAAAATTCTTAGGCCTTCTTCGGGGAATGTACCTAAGAAAAAATGTCGTTCCCACATTCCAATCCGTCATCCTTGCCGGTGTTTACGACATCAAGAACCTAAAACTGAAGATGCGCCCTAAGGAACAGCACCAATACAATAGTCCTTGGAATATTGCCGTTCCTTTTGATGTTGATATGAGTCTTTCAGCTGATGGCATAGCAGGAATGCTTGCTGAATACAAAGCCGACCATGGATTGGAGTTTGATGAAAAGGAGGTGGCCCAGATGATTCGCGACTATACCTCTGGCTATCCGTTCCTTGTGAGCCGTATCTGTCAGATTATAGATGCAGAACAGTTTTCGTGGGACAAAGAAGGAGTCCTAAAAGCCGTAAATGCAATATTGATGGAGCGCAACACCCTCTTTGACAATATGATGAAGAAGCTGGATGAGTATCCAGAACTGAAGCTGACAATCAAGGGCATGCTCTTTTCAGGAAAAGCGAAGTCATATAATCCTGACGAAAAGTATATCCAGATGGCATCCATGTTTAACTACATTGTCAATAAGGACGGCAAGATAGCCGTGGCATGCAGAATCATGGAAACGCGACTTTACAACCTGTTTCTCAGCGAAGAAGAGAATTCGTTTTTATTCCAACAGGGAATGGCAGACAAGAACCAGTTCATCAAGGACGGCATCATAGATATGGCTCACCTCATGGAGCGTTTTGTCGTTCACATGAACCAGACCTACAAGATGGATCATGACACCGAATTCATAGAGAACGATGCACGCAAAGTGTTCCTCACCTACCTGCGCCCTGTCATCAATGGTATAGGCAGCTACCACATCGAAGAGCAGACGCGTGACCTCGACCGAATGGACGTAGTGGTTGATTACCTCGGCAAACAGTACGTTGTAGAACTGAAGATATGGCGGGGCAACGCTTACAATGAGCGTGGGGAGGAACAACTGTGCCGTTATCTTGAATACTTCGACCTGCAGCAAGGCTATCTCCTCAGCTTCTGCTTCAACAAGACAAAGAAGTCGGGCCTGCTGCCACCAGTGGTGCTGAAGGGACGTACGTTGATAGAGGCGATAGTATAATGTGACAGTAACGAATCAGCCACGCTTTTTTGAGTAAAAAAAGGAAATCTTCGATTGTCAGACAAATCCTGTCTAGGATTATTCGTATATTTGCAGCGCATTGAAGTAACAAACATCATATAATGACAAATACGAACCTATTCAATATAACCCAAAAGAGCGAAAGTCTGACAGTCGAGTATTCCATGGAAATACAGACTGCAACAGATGTTTCGTCCGTTTTTAAGGAGAGAATAGAACTTGTTGATGGCTTTTTAAATGAAGGGGAACATAGAATCAAGGGCATCGAAGATACGATATCATCATTAACAGCAGACCTTTCTGCTGTTGATTATGCAATGTCCATCGCATCTGGCATTCTTGCAGGCTGTCTTGATGCTGTTTTCGTGGGCGAGTTCTCACTAGACAGAGGTACGGAATGGGGGAAGGAAAAGGTTGAAGGATTTGTCAAATGGGTTGCCAAAAAGCAGGGGTACGAAGGCAACGACCTTTCCGGGGCCGTTTCGTTTCTTGAAAGAAACAATCCGATTGCAGCTGATTTGGTCACCGACAAATTTGGCGGGGGACGTTTTCATCATCTGAATGATTTTAGCCATCATCCTACACTTGTTGGACTCTTCTTCTCGATGCTAACCCAATTCACAGGAAGGGTGTATGGGACAAAGGCGAGTTCGCTGACAACGCCAGATTCTCCACTGCCACAAGGCACATTTATTTCATACCCCGTCCCAGATGGCGAGCTGATAGGAAATTACTTTACAAGTAAAATTTCTCTAGGATTCACCAGATGGCTATTTCACATGGTGAGTGACATGGCAGGCTCCAGCAGTTCCATTTACATGGGAAAATATGGCACTGGATTGCCTGGACCTGTCGTTTCACTGCTCAAGGAGTTGTCCTCGCTACCTATTTTTCAAAACAAAGATAACATCAATGCCTTCTCAAAATGGATTAGCAAACTATTCAATGGCACCTTGTTTGCAGCGCATGATACTGAAGGGAGGATTGTCCCTGAAAATATTTTGAAATTTGACCTAAGAGCGGAAATCGGGGTCGGATATGAAATCGGAAGACAGACGCTCCCCGTTGTTTTGAACGAATGCGTCATCCGGTCATATTACCTGGTGAGCCGGTTGATCCGAAGCGTCAAGAATGCAGGACTGAAAAGTTGGAATGATTACAAAAAGGTTTATACGCTTCCCTGGAAGGACATCCTTCCAAAAGCGAATAATAGAACGCTCGTGAGAATGCTTACAATATCAACAGGCACTTTTACAGCCATTGACATAGCCGATGCAACCGTTAGGGCTATGATGCTATCAGGCGCGAATCCCGGGCAGTTTGCAAAACAACTACTCCTCAGAGTGAACATCGCGGGGGTTGGAAGATTTTCCATGGCCGTCTATGCTGATGCAAAAATGGGATATGAACGATGGAAGGAAGTAAGGCATCTTCAAAGTATGCTCTCAAGCCAACTGGCCTTGACAAACGCCAAATTGTACTACAAGCAAGGCGAGCAACAGATTGCTGAGATTGATGCCACCAAGGCAACAGAAGAACTTGTTGACCTGGTAAGAGTTTCTGTCCCAACCATGATTGAGTCAATGGATGACATATACATGTCCAACAAGGAAATAGATAGAGGCCTGACTGACATCAGGAAATCAAATCCTCAGATTTTTAACGAAATACAAAAACTTTTATCATGACCACCAACGAATATACACCAGATGATATAGAAAGTAAAGTCCATGAACTTACAAACATTATCAAAGTTAAGGATGAATACGCAGAAGCGATTGTCAAGGCGGAAAGGAAAGCCAAACTTGCATTGAAGACATCGTGCGGTGCAGCCCAAGAAAAAACCGGCCTCTTCAATACAGAGGCGGTGAATCATCTCCAGCAAGCCTGCATCGACATGAGCAATGCCCTGATAAGCCTGACAGAATCCCAAAAGAAAGCATTTGAGAACCAGAAGAAACTGGTGGCAGTCATCAACTATCTGTTCTCCATAAGCATTCATAACATGGCTTCCTATCGCAAGGTCATCAATGACCTGAGCGGCCAGATTGCCATGCTTTCTGATTCACCGGAGGACGAGCGTATTAAAAACGAACTAAAAGAGATAATACAGCAACTTAAAAGCCATGAAGACATTCTGAAAAAGCTTGAGAATCATGACAACAAGCTGAAAGAACTGGAAGAACGCATGAAACAATTATTTAATCTATAATGTATTATGAGCATAAAAGTAGATCTTGACCTTGAATTTCTCAAGGAAGTCCCCAATGAGGGACTGAAGAAATTGGCAGACATCCTTGTCTATGACATAAAAGATGGGGAAAAACGCAGAACCCAGAAATTGGCAGATAAACGTGAGTTTGTCAATCATTATCCCGACAAACTGCATGATTGTGTCAACGAAATCATTCATGAACTTCAGCTCTATGGTGGTGATTCTATCGTGAATTTCTTCAGGGGAAACGGTGTTTCATATAGGGAGATACTTACCGACGTATGCGATAAACAAGACATCCGCTATAAAAAAACGGATACTGTTGCTGCAATTGAATTTGAGCTGTTACGCAGTGTCATTTTCGATTCAATCGACAAATACAAAGAAGAAGCCATTGATGATGTTCTGGAAGACTTTGGTGTCAAGGTGAATAGTGATATGGGTATGGATGAGAAAAAGGATTGCGTCAAGGAGCTGGTAAACAACCCTTCAACACGCCTGAAGGCCTATCATACCTTTATCTCTCATGGGTCTTGTTCTGCAGACAGCTATATTCAACAGCTTGGCTGGGACACATTAAAAGGAGCGGCTGTTGCAGGTGGATTCGCCCCTGTTGTAAAAGCAGGTGCCAGTCAACTGCTAAAAAAAGCCGCAGGATACATTATTCCCGGTGTTCAAGTTGTCTTAGGTTTATGGACCATTTCCGATTTAACCCGAATGGTGACAGGTCCCGCCTTTCGAGTTACCGCACCAAGCGTTTTGCTGATTGGAGTCTTGCGTGAGGAATATAACCAACGGAACTTGAATGCAAAATGAAGAATCGCGCAGAGGGTTGATGAGCCTTATCATTAAACCTGAAGTCGGGGATGGAGGTTACGCCATACTGACGGTTCCAAGGAAGAGAGTAGCATTGATTCCGAAAACCGTGTATTTTTTTATAGCATTCAGCAACACGATAAGAAGAAGACAATCTGTATTGCTGGCATTAGGAGCCTGTCTCGGACATCCCGAGAGAATCATAAGTGTCAAATCGTTCATTTCTTCCGACAGGAATGTTAAAAAGCCGAGAACATTTTCAACTATCATGCTCGAGCGACTCTGAATAGAAAGAAAAACGCTAACTTTGTAACGTTGACTGGAGGCTCTGTGTAAAACCAGAGAATAGCCAGTTGGCCAAGAAGGCATATTTTTGCTTTATCCGTTTCATGCTCGAAGTCTGGAAAACTGCAAGCATACCTGAAACAATGGATATAAGTATGATATGCCCTTCCTTGATGTTTGATTGTTATTGGTGCAGCCCCGTACTGTGCCTTTATATATCAAAGCGCAAGGATGGGGCTCGTCGTATTCGAATCCATTCGTTTCAAAGGTTTTTCCAGACACCTGAGCTGAGGATGGGCAGATATGAAGTCCCATCCCTTCTTGTTACATATAGGTTAAACCTGATCTGTTCGTGGGGCTTGGGATTACAAAAGAAATGACAGATGCCAATATACAGAGTCACCGTTAATTTCACAAAAGTCACATCCGGGCAAAGGATTGACAAAGGTCTATACGTTGATATTCAGACTTATACCTTTTCAAATCCAATATTAACCGAGAAAAAGAAGGTAGCAGATGCCTTCCGCTTTCAGAGAGGAGTTGACATCGAGAAAATAGGAGCACTGAACTGTGCATGTCTGACAGCAAAAAGAATCGGGTAGCCATGAGTATTGAAGAAATTATCCACCCCGAAGATGCAAGAGCATTGAAGGTCCTCATGAACGTTCCTGCCCTGCCTAAAGTGATGGAAAAAGTATTTGAGTATGGGTATGATGAAATATCATGGATGGAGAATCTCTCAACAAATCTCCGTCTTTCAGAATCCCAGATGCCTGAAATATACAACCACCTGCCACCAATATGCAAACGATTGGGAATACCTGTGCTTGAGTTGTACCTTCAAATGAGTCCCACCGTAAACGCATGGACTTCAGGACACCACAAAGTATACATCGTCTTAACCCTAGGACTGGTTAAAAAGATTCATGGAGAAGAACTGGACGCTGTGCTTGCACACGAATGTGGCCATATTCTTTGCCAGCACGTATTGTATCAGACCCTGGCAAATGCGATTTTCTCTTTCGGGGATTCCGGTTCCGACTCTATTGTGGGTTTGCTTGGCAACGTTGCCATGAAGCCCATACGACAAGCCCTGGTTTCATGGAGCAGGGCCTCGGAATTGTCTGCCGACCGTGTCGCCTGTGTCCTTACATCGGCAGAAACGCTTTCCCGCGCGCTCGCCAGAATTGATATGATTCCCAAATACATTGTTGACAATATGGACATCAAGACATGGGCATGCCAAGGAAAGGACTTCGAAGCGATGAAAAAAGGAACCGCATGGAATAAAGTCGTTCATTGGCTGTCAAACTCCGATGCATATCACCCATTCAGCCCCATCAGAGCCTATGAAGCAATGACGTGGGAAAAAACCGACACATGCACACGGCTAAAAGCCACCCCCTCCTGCCTTAATCTGGAAATACCCGAAAGTTTTATATCCTCCTTCACAGACAACATGTTGAAGAAAACCAGCGAAACGGCAAAGGACCTGAGAGAAATGGCACAAAAAACCATACCTGAAATGGCAAACGGACTACAAAAGATGAAAAAAGATGCAACAAAGACCTTGGACTCACTTGCCATGGACAAATCATTTGGCAATGTACTGTCAAAATTTGGAATCAACAAAAATAACAAATAATAACAACAGATGAAAATGGATAATCAAATTGTTGAGAAATGTCCTAAATGCGGGAATTACACCCAGGGTGTACCTGTTTACACAACAGAACGGAGAATGGTTCAGACAGCTGCAAAAAGCGGGACATCGAAGATTGTTGGTGCTGTCATCGGAGGAGTTATCGGATTGCCGTTTTTTGGAATTGGTGCGCTGCCTGGTGCCTTTATCGGTTTTATAATCGGCTCCCTCTGTGCCCCAAGTGCCAGCAATGCAGTTGCGAAAGCAGTTGATGAATCTATATACAACAAAACGCAATTCTCATTCACCTGCTTGAAATGTGGAAAGACCTGGAGCAAAGTCCTGAAAAACGGACAAGCCGTGGACAATACTCCGGATGAAGTGCTAAGACAGCAGAAAGACAAACTGCAGAAAGAGTTCGAATCAAACAGGCTGTCTGCAGCAGTCCGTCTTGTCATAGCAGGTGCTTTGTCTGTCGCCTCGGGATGGTATCTCTTGACAAACGACCTTACGAGCCAAAGAGATACGACACTGCTCGGGTTCTCGACAACTGTAACGGATGTCAACTACCTGTGGCTGTTCATTGCATTTCTGGAACTGTTTTTTGCCCTAGGAGTAATCATTGAAATGACAAACTTCAACAGCAACAACACTGACGCTGGAAAACTCGCCAAGATGTCTGTAAGCGAATTCAGGAATTCTGACTATCGCTCATAACAGACTCTCATCACTCGTGCATTGTGTATGCGCTCGCATGCGTATCTCGTTTAGTATTGTAACTATTTGAAAGAAGAAGGGCGTTCTGCGCCCTTGGTAGCAACGTCCAACCCACACAATGTTGCTCCTGCAGGGCGTGCAGAAAGCACCTTCTTCGGCTGAACAATTACGAGGGTAGGCAGTAAGGTGGAGACACCGCTGGAACTGTATAAAAAAACACTCCATTCCAAGATTTTGGCAGGAAGGTTTGTGGGATTCAGAAAAAACATGTACATTTGCGGCTAAAATTACAACTATCCTCAATGAAAAGAAAGATATTCAGTACACTTCTGATTGCACTGGCATGTGCACTGGCCCTGCAGGCCAAAGGCCCGCAAAAGAGCGGAGAAAGAATCTATATATACGGATGTGCCGCTTCCTTTCTGGATTCGGTCGTCTACATCACCGACGTGCAGCCTCTGGATTCTGCCATACTCACGAAGAAGACGGGATTCCTGGTGGGCCGCCAGCTCTACAGCGAACAGCTGCACACATTCCTGCAGCAGCAAGTGGGCCCAAGGCAACTGACGTGTGCTGTGTTTTTCGACAAGAAGCCCCTTCGCATCAAGAAGAAATACCAGAAGATGCTGAAAGACTTCCAGGGGCAGGAGCACCTGAACGTGAAGATTCTGCAAACGAGCGACTTTGCATTCACCAACGCCGAGTGGATTGAGTCCACCACCCTGGATGCAGACGCCACGCCCCAAAAGCAGGAAACGAAGGAAGGCAGGCCGCATGGCCAGAAGGCACGCGGCCAACGGTAGCGAAAAGACAATGGAAAAGATTGCCATGCCGGACAAGAAAGAACTGCATTACCGCGTGGGCGGACACCTTTTTCTGGTGCGCGAAGACGGCACTACACATTATGCACGCCTGATGCCTTCCATGCAACCGTTTGAAGTGGAGGGGGTGGAGGACAAGCCCGTGTTTACGCTCTCCATCACCCGCCCCCAATCTCTGCCCATTCCCAGCGAAGGGCTGATAGGGAGTTTTGACTGCGGGGGATGCCTACATGATGTATACGACCTGCAGGGAGAGGGATATTGCATTGTGTTTCACCACACAAACGGTGACTGCTGCGGCTGCCTACTGACGGACCATACCGGAGAGCAGGCTACCGTGTGCCTGCATGACGACCACATTCCCCACCAACAGTTTGCACTTGGAAACGCAACCATGATTGCCTATGCCTACGCCACGGCAAAGAAACAGACCGTGCTGATGCACGCCTCCGTGGTGAGTCTGGAAGGCAAAGGCTATCTGATGACCGCCCCCAGCGGCACAGGAAAAAGTACGCACACGGCCCTGTGGAGAAAATGCTTCGGCTCGTGCGAGCTGGTGAACGACGACAACCCGGTGGTACGCATCGAGCAAGGGAAGGCTATCGTATACGGAAGCCCGTGGAGCGGAAAGACCCCCTGCTACAGGAACGTCTGTTATCCAGTGGGCGCATACGTGAGGCTGTTTCAGGAAAAAGAAAACAACATCCACCCCTATCGGCCACTCGAAGCCTACGCCATGCTCCTGCCCGCAATGAGCTGCATGGTGTGGGACAAGCGGATGCAGACGGGCGTGAGCGGGACCGTGGCAGAAATGGTGAGGCTGAACACCGTGTACCGGCTGGGATGCCGGCCGGACGAAGCAGCCGCACGCATTTGCCGCGCCACCATACAATAAAACACATAACTAAAATACACACAAGCATGAGAATCAAGGACGGATTCGCACTACAGGAGCTCTGCGACGAGCATATCATTGTTGCCTATGGCCAGAAGAACATCGACTTCAGCCATATCATCTCGCTCAACGAGAGTGCCACACTCCTATGGAAATGGGCAGAGGGTAAGGATTTTGATGCTGAAGGCATGGCCGGAGTGTTGGCCCAGCACTATGAAGTGGACAAAGGAACCGCGCTACGGGACGTGGAGCAGATGCTGGAAAAATGGAACAGTCTGAATCTGATTGAAGGATATAGAATATGCAAAAAATCGTAGTACTGGACGGGTTTGCCATGAATCCTGGCGACCTTTCGTGGGAACCTTTGGAGAAACTGGGGACCCTAATCCGATATGACCGCACTG
The DNA here is from genome assembly GCA_016292545.1 of Bacteroidaceae bacterium. Taxonomy (GTDB): domain Bacteria; phylum Bacteroidota; class Bacteroidia; order Bacteroidales; family Bacteroidaceae; genus Physcousia. The sequence goes on along the minus strand of JAEDIG010000038.1, from coordinate 2,869 downwards.
CACCGCATGAAACTCTCCTGCGGTGTGAGGGTGCCTTTGCCATACTCACCAACAAGGTGGTCATCGGCAAGGAACTGATTAACCAGCTGGCTCCCACGCTCCGCTATATCGGCGTAACCGCCACGGGCTACAATGTGGTGGACACGGCTGCGGCCAAAGAGGCTGGCGTTTGTGTGACCAACATTCCTGCCTACAGCACACACGCCGTGGCGCAAATGGTGTTTGCCCACCTGCTGGCCATGTGCAACCATGTGGAGCACTATTCCCACCAGGTGTGCAACGAGGACAAATGGACGACCAGCCAGGATTTCTGCTTCACCGACCTGCCGCTCAAGGAACTCTGCGGCCACACGATGGGCATCGTGGGACTGGGTGCCATCGGCATGGCCGTGGCGCACATCGCCCACGCCTTCGGCATGAACGTGGTGGCCTTCACCAGCAAGCCGCAAGCAGCCCTCCCGCCCTTCATCACGGCCTGCACCATGGCTGCACTGTGCCAGCAAAGCGATGTGGTGACTCTCCACTGCCCCCTCACACCGGAAACCCGTCACATGGTGTCCGGCCCATGGCTGGCCGGGATGAAGAAAGGAAGCATCCTGATAAACACGGGGCGGGGACCTCTGGTGGACGAAGAAGCCGTGGCCGAAGCCCTCTCGAGCGGCCATCTAGGGGCCTATTGCGCAGACGTGCTCTCACAGGAGCCTCCCAGTGCCGGCAATCCCCTGCTCGGGGCTCCCCGCGTGCAGCTGACGCCCCACATCGCGTGGGCCACCCAGGAAGCACGCCAACGCCTGATGAACTGCTGTGCCGATAACCTTGCGGCCTTTATCCAAGGCAAACCCATTAATATTGTAAACAAATGATTGTTCTTGACTGGTTACTGACCATCCTTCAGGACATGGGCACCACCCTGCGCCTGCCCATCTCTTTCGTGGTAATTGAATTCATCGGCACGCTGGCCTTCGCCATCTCCGGCGTGAGACTGGCATCCGCCAAGCAGTTCGACATCTTCGGCGCATGGATTGTGGGCATGGCCACTGCCATCGGCGGCGGAACCATCCGCGACCTGATGCTGGGCGTGAATCCCTTCTGGATGACCAACATCTCGTATTTCGCCTGTTGCGCCCTGGCCGTGCTTTGGGTGATTGTCTTCGGCAAACAGCTGGTGAGGCAGAAGAACACGTGGTTCATCTTCGACACCATCGGCCTGGCCCTGTTCAACGTTATCGGCATAGAGAAGACGCTGAACATGGGATTCCCCTACTGGACAGCCATCACCATGGGCAGCATCACAGGAGCAGCCGGGGGTGTCATCCGCGATGTGTTCATCAACGAGATTCCCCTCATCTTCCGCAAGGAAATCTATGCGCTGGCCTGCGTGTCGGGCGGTGTGGTCTATAGCCTGTGCCACTGGCTGGGCATGACCACTGAGGTGAACGCCCTGCTGAGCATCATCATCGTTATCGTCACGCGTGTGCTCGCCGTGAAATATCATTGGCACCTGCCTGTGGTAAAGGGCGAAGAGGTGGAAATGTAGTTGCGCATGTATATGAGAGTCTGGCTCACGGTTATCGCGGCATGGGGGTGTGTGCTGTGCATGAAGGCACAGCCCGGGCAGGTGTACTCGCCCAGCATACGCACCCTGCAGCTGATAGTGGAGGGCAATCCACTGCTGCCTCCCATGCTGGACCTCTCCAAACACCAGCACCTGCGCATATCGTGGGACGAGATGAGCCACGAATACCATCGCTACATCTATCACCTGCAGCACTGCCAGCGCGACTGGACACCCTCGGACGGCATTTTCGAAAGCGACTACCTGAACGGGCTCAACGACCAGCCCGTGGAGGAATACGAAAAGAGTTTCAACACCACCCAGACTTACACCCACTACAGCCTGACACTCCCCAACAAGGACACATCGATGCGCATAAGCGGGAACTACAGGCTTCTGGTATATGAAGACGGAGGAAGCCCCGAGGAGCCTGTGCTGGAAGCACGGTTCTGCATCTACGAAAACCAGGTGAGCATCCAAAGCATCGTGAGCAGCGATACAGACGTGGACTTCAACAAAAGCCACCAGCAGCTCACGCTGGCCATACAGTACGGCGGGCTGAACGTGATTGACCCATACGAGGAGCTGCATACCGTGGTGATGCAGAACCGCAGATGGGACAACCGGGTGGTGGACCCCAAGCCCAACATCAGGAAGGCGCACGCCATAGAGTTTACCCACTCCGCCCCACTCATCTTCAAGGCTGGCAATGAGTTCCACAAGTTCGAGCTCATCGATGTGCACCGCCCTGCCATGGGAGTGGACCGCATCGAATGGTTTGACCCCTACTACCATGCCACACTGGAAACCCTGAGGCCACCCCGCAATTATCAGTACGACGAAGACCAGAACGGTATACGGGTGGTCCGCAGCGAAGACGAGGATGCCGACGTGACTGCAGAGTACGTGCTCACCCACTTTGTGCTGGAATCTCCCCGACTGCCAGGAGGCGACATCTATGTGGCCGGGCAATGGACGAACGGCACATGGGACCCTGAATGTAAGATGGAATATGACGAAGCGGCACAATGCTATGAGGCCGTGGTGCTCCTGAAACAGGGCTACTACAGCTACCAGTTTGTGCAGCAAGACGGAAGCACGGCACGCACGATGGGCGACTTCTACGAAACAGAAAACGAATATGCTACGCTTGTATACTACAGAGGACCCGGCGACCGCACCGACCGGTTGGTGGGCTACACGAGCGTGCATACAAAACAATAAATGAACAAAAAACGGAAATGAAGAACAGCAAACCCTATGCATGGGTGCCCAGCCTCTATCTGGGCGAAGCGCTGCCCTACTCGGCAGTGA
>JAEDIG010000037.1 GCA_016292545.1 Bacteroidaceae bacterium | reverse complement strand
AATCTCATCCTCACACTGCACGGTGGTCACGCCCAGCGACTTGTGCTTGCTCAACTCGTGGAGCACGTCGGTGGCAGGCGTGATGGGATAGCTGCCCAGATAGAGCTTCAGCCCCGCCTTTTCGGCAGCCGCGATGAAACCGTAGGCTGTGGCCTTGTTGCCGGTGATGTCCATGTAGCGTCCGGGCTGCTTGTGGCGGGTCTCTATGCGGTACACGCCAGTAGCACTGCTGTGGGTGTTGTGGCCATAGTCATATCCGGACTGTATCACCCGGATGTTGGCCTCAGCCACAGCAGGTTTCTTGGCAAACTTTTCGCGCAGGAAGTTGAAGGCAATCTCCAGATCGCGGTCGAAGAGCCAGCACACCAGCCCCAGGGCAAACATGTTGCGGCACTTGAGCACACTCTTGGCATCCATACCACTGTCCTTGAGGCAGTCCTTCACCATCGTGGTGAGGGGACAGGCAATCACCCGGTCGGGGTCGATGCCCATCTCGCCCAGATAGTCGGGGGTGGAGAAGGCGGCCTTCTCCAGATCCTTGGGCCCGAACGAGTCGGTGTCGATGATGATGGTGGCACCAGGCTTGGCATATTTGTACTGCGTTTTCAGCGCAGCTGCGTTCATGGCCACCAGCACGTCGCACTGGTCGCCGGGGGTGTACACCTGACCCGCACCCACATGCACCTGGAATCCGCTCACGCCCGTGAGCGAGCCTTGCGGGGCACGGATGTCTGCCGGATAGTCGGGGAAGGTGCTGATGCTGTTTCCCACGGTTGCAGACACCGTGGAGAAAATGTTTCCGGCCAGCTGCATGCCGTCGCCGGAATCACCTGAGAAGCGGACCACTACCTGGTCCAGTTCCTTCACTTCTAATGAATCTGCCATACTTGTCTTGTATATCTGTGTTAAATTATCATCTTTTCCGATGTTTCCGCTGCAAAGATATGTCAATCCTACCAACTGGACAAACAATTTGCAATCATTCTTCTGCCTTTGGCTTACAAAAATGATATTTTGCCTCCCGAATGCCCTTTTACGGCCGGTTTTGTCATCTCAATGTTATAATTTATGAATTATGGGGCAAAGATAGTTTATTTTTTAATAAAACCACTGCCCGTTTGCAGAAAAATTGCTATTTTTGTGCACAAGCCAACAAAAAAGAACCCTTAAAAAGAAGGAATTGTCATGGGAAAGAAGAACAACGGTGGCCGCGGAGTGAAGAAGCCACAAATGGAAAGGATGCTCATCGAGCTGTTTGAGAACAACCCGTCCACGTCGTACGACCTGAAGACCGTATACCGGCTGCTGGGCCTCACCACCCATCCCGCGCGGATGCTCTGCATGGATGTGCTGGAGGAGCTCTGTCTGGACGACTGCATAAAGGAAACTGCGCGCAACGTATATGCGTTCAACGCACCCACCACGGTGATGACCGGCATCTTCCACCGGAAGGCCAACGGGAAGAACACCTTCGAGCCCGCCGACGGCGGAGAGCCCATCCTCGTGGCCGAGCGCAACAGTCTTCATGCCATGGACGGCGACGAGGTGAAGGTGACCATGCTGGCCAGAAGGCGCAACCACCTGCGCGAAGCCCAGGTGACGGAAATCGTGACGCGGGCCGACAAGCCCTTTGTGGGCACCCTGCAGGTGAACAAGAACTATGCCTATCTGCTCACCGAGGACCGCACCCTGGCCAACGACATTTTCATTCCCAAGCCCTACCTGAAACGCGGACAGACCGGCGACAAGGCCGTGGTGAAGATTATAGAATGGCCCGAAAACGCCAAGAACCCCATCGGAAAAGTCATCGACATTCTGGGACGCACGGGCGAGAACAACGCCGAGATGCACGCCATCCTGGCCGAGTTCGGGCTCCCCTACACCTACCCCGAACAGGTGGAGAAGGCCGCCGACCGCATCCCCGACACCATCACCGACGAGGAACTGGCCGCCAGGGTGGACATGCGCGATGCCACCACCTTCACCATCGACCCCCGCGATGCCAAGGACTTCGACGATGCCATCAGCATACGCCGTGTGAAGGAGAACCGCTGGGAGGTGGGTGTCCACATCGCCGACGTGAGCCACTATGTGACCGAAGGGAGCATCATCGACCGCGAGGCACTCAAGCGCGCCACCAGCGTATATCTGGTGGACCGCACCATACCCATGCTGCCCGAACGGCTGTGTAACTACATCTGCTCACTGCGCCCCGACGAGGACAAGCTGGCCTACAGCGTCATCTTTGAAATGGATGCCAAGGCGGCCATACACTCATGGAAACTGGCCCACACAGTGATACGCAGCAACCGCCGCTTCACCTACGAGGAGGTGCAGGCACTCCTGGAAGCCCGCCACGAAGCCAGCGAGGAGGACTATGGCGCTCCCGGCGACGGCGAGGCTGCACCCACCTATGAAGGCGCACGCCCCGTGGAGGACTTTGCCGAAGAGCTCATCACCCTCAACCGCATGGCCAAGGTGCTGAGGCAGCGCAGGTTCGAAGGCGGAGCCGTGGACTTCGACCGCTGTGAGGTGCGCTTCGTCATCGACGGGCAGGGCCGCCCGCAATCCACCTATTTCAAGGTGGCCAAGGATGCCAACAAGCTTGTGGAGGAGTTCATGCTGCTGGCCAACCGCACCGTGGCCGAGAGCATCGGCAAGGTGCCCAGGGGAAAGAAGCCCAAGGTGTTCCCCTACCGCATCCACGACACCCCCGACCCCAACAAGCTGATGAACCTGTCCGAGTTTGTGGTCAAGTTCGGCTACCGGCTCAAGACAGGCGGCACACGCACCGACGTGAGCAAGCACCTCAACCAGCTGCTCAACCAGGTGAAGGGACGCAAGGAGCAGAACGTCATCGAGATGGTGACCCTGCGCGCCATGATGAAGGCCAAATACAGCACCTGCAACATCGGCCACTACGGCCTGGCCTTCGACTACTACACCCACTTCACCAGCCCCATCCGCCGCTATCCCGACTTGCTGGTGCACCGCCTCCTCACCAAGTATGCCCAGGGTGGGCGCACGGTGAGCCAAACCAAGTATGAGACCCTGTGTGAGCACTGTTCAGAGATGGAGCAGACAGCCGCTCTGGCCGAGCGCGCCAGCATCAAGTACAAGCAGGTGGAGTTCATGGGTGCCCATCTGGGAGAAACGTTCCAAGGCACCATCAGCGGCATCACAGAATTCGGCATCTATGTGGAGGTGGACGAGAACAAATGTGAGGGAATGATTCCCCTGCGCGACCTCGACGACGACTACTACGAATACGATGAGCGCAACTACTGCCTGCGCGGCCGCAGCCGGCACCACTGCTACAACCTGGGTGACAGCGTGAAGGTGCAGGTGGCACGCGCCGATCTCTACACCAAACAGCTCGACTACAAGCTGGTGCGCCCCGAACCGGCCTCACCGGTTTCCGTCTGGCCCGCCAAGCCCGCAAAAAACACGAAAGAAGAGAAGAAGCGCAAGCGCAAAAATCACTAATAAAAGCTGGCTATTAGTGGAGAAACAGTAAAGATACGTTTGTTAAATTATGGCAAATCATAAGAAAAATGCGTCTTTGGAGTGTAGAATGAAAAATTTTATGTAATTTTGCAATTAGGAAAGAGTTGACTTAACTGCCGACGGTGGCGTAAGGAGTGACGCGAAAAAACAGAGATGCAATCAATATACACCTATAACATAAAAAACAATGAAGAAACATCTATTTTTTTGGCCCATCGCACTTGTGTGTGCAATGCTGGCAACCGTTTCCTGCTCGGACGACGACGAGCAGCGCCCGAACATCTACATCCAGCACCCCCAGTTAGGTGAAATCAAGGCGGCCACAAAGGCATACGTCACCATCACGAGCGAAAAAGCGCCGATGAAAGGGCAGGACCATCGCTCCAGCAACAACTTCGCTACGGAGGACCTGGAGGAGAACGATACGCTGTTCTGGTTCTGTTCCGACCCGAATGTATCCTTTGACGTATGCATCGACAAGACAGGCAAGGACGAGACCTTTGCTCAAGGAGTGAAGAACGGCACTGTCACGGGTTTCAAGAGCACAAAAAACTTCTACATTGCCAACCCATCGGGTGCCACCGGCAACTTCACCGTGCTGTGCATGTCTGTCAAGAAGTCGGGAGAGGGTGTCACCCTGCCTGTGTCCGTAAACAACAGCGGATTCAGGAGCAATGCCTTCCGTCTCGACAAGTGCGCACGCTATCGCGTTTCTATTCTGAGCGGCGGCCCGTTCACCTTCATCATCCGCACAGCAGACAAGGAGATTGCGGCAAACCTGAAGAACGAGGATGTCGTTGACTGCTCGTGGGACGACGTGTATGTGACCAACGTGGTGAACACATCGAACAGCGACAAGGTGGCCGGTGCTATCCGCTTCGAGCCATTGTATGACGACTGGGCAGCCAAATGGATGACCCAATTGCCCGACAACACGCCCATCCAGCACCTTACCATCCCCGGCACCCATGACACCGGCACGTTCGACTCTGACATAGCCGGTTCGTACCGCTGCCAGAACTTCGACATCATGACGCAGCTCACCTCCGGCATCCGGTTTTTCGACATCCGCCTGCAGGACGAGATGCACCTCTGCCACGGCGGTTCCGTATTCGGTGACGACTTTGACCTGACCATCTCGGACGTGCTGGCTGAATGCCGCCGCTTCCTGGCCATGCATCCGGGCGAAGTGATTCTGATGTGTGTGAAGGACGAGCACGGCAGCAACGTGGGCAAGAACTTCAAGGCCACAGTTGACGGCATGCCCGAAATCAACAAAATCATGGAGACCGGCAGCCAACTGAAGACCCTGGGCGAACTGAGGGGCAAGATTGTGCTGATGCGCCGCTTCCCGAACCCCACCAACGGCGACTACGGCATCAACCTGCGTGACGTATGGCCGGACGACGCTACAGGCCACAGCACGAACGACGATGGGGTGCACGTGTACATTCAGGACCGTTATTATGCTGAACAATTCTTTGTTGACCACGACACGAACGAAAAGACGGAATTGATTAAAGAAGCCTTCAACGATGCCATAGGCAGCAGCTACAAGGACCACCTCTTCATTGTATACAGCAGCATTTCATTCCATGGAATTTGCACACCCTTCAACTATGCATGGGGAGGCAATGATGTGGATCCCTTCATGAACGAGTCGCTGAACAGCATCGTGAACAACTATGTGGGAGACACCAGGACCACCCCCTACCGCCTGGGCATTGTGCCCATGGACTATTACAACAAACATGGCTACGACGACCCCTACCGTCTGGCATGGAAGCTGATCAACACCAACTTCACGGAAGACTACATTGATATCAGATAGGAATGCGCCCATAATAATTATCCATCCCCCTCCTTCTTCTGCTAGCCAAAAGAGAAGACTGAGGGGGCTTCTTTTCCCTTTGTATCTCAGGGAACCCGGGCATAAATCCAAGGAAATTCTATAAGATTCTGAAGGAATGACATAATTCCATATTTCCACTCCTCTCAAACGTCCAACCATGCAGGCCATGGCATATAAATGGAGGATATGAAATATGTGGATAAAAAATGCTGGCTTAGTGCCCAGAACGGGACTCGAACCCGTACAGCCGTTATGGCCAAGGGATTTTAAGTCCCTCGTGTCTACCATTCCACCATCAGGGCCACTCTTTTAGACAATTCGGGTGCAAAGATACAATATAATTTTGAATTAACATGTATCTTGCACCGAATTTTTTTCAAATCTTTATTCTTCGCCCATGAACATGGGGTCCCATGCCGGCAGGCGGACGGGCTTCTGCTGGAGAATCTTGAGCACCTCCGGCGTGCAGTATTTCTTGTTTACCACTACGCGGAACATGTATTCGTCGAACCACTGGTCGGTCATAATCATGTAGCCCTGGAAACCGGATGAGGGTCCCCAGCTGTTTTCCACCTTCCACTTCTTGGGCTTGCCCTGCGGGTCCAGATCAACGGCCATTAGTGTCATGGCATGACTGCTGCCGCTGTCGAAGGTCTGGATGCGCTGTTTCTTGTTCATGCCGAAGGTGGTGCCCAGCAGGCTGCCATAGTCGAAATTCTCCAGGTCCAGGACACCTGTGGTGCGGTCGAGGAATTTGCCCACGTCACAGCTGAAATACATCTGTGTGCTGTCGGCAAGGCTGGCGATGACCATTGGCTTGAGCTGGTCCATGGGAAGGTTCACATAGAGCCAGTTATGGCCGTCGTAGAGATGGCGGTCGTAGTCAATCTCGTATGCCTTCCCATAGGGGCGGCTGGGGTCGTTCATGAGCATCACGTAGTCGGCGTTGAGGTCTTCGGCCGGTGTGCATACCTCCTGATAGAAGGACAGAGGCGTATAGGTTTTTGCTTCGGACAGCGGCTTTCCGTCCTTGACGGGAGCCCAGGTGAAGGTCTGCGGGGGAATGCCGTAGGCCATCACCAGCAGGCGGTAGACGGTTTTCAACTGCTCCACCTTGAAGGCCTGCAGTTCCTTCTCGCTGGCACCGGCTTCGGCCTTTTCGCGCAGGAGTATGCCGGCCTCGCGCAGCTTGCGCTTGAGGTGGCCGCAGAACTCGCTGGTGCTGTTGCTCACGTATGTTTCGGGCATCACGTCCTTGGGCACCAGACCGTATTTGCTCACCAGGTCGGCCACGCCCGTATAAGTGCCGCCATCGGAGAGGGGATTCTTGAAGAGCCAGGTGACCATCTGGTCGTCGATGGGTTTCTTGCGTGTGTCGATGATACCCTGCAGAAAGAGGTTGCTCTTCTCCAGCTGGTCGTAGAAGAACAGGTACACATGGCTGAAGAAAAAGTTTTGCACGCCCAGTGTGCGCATGGCTTTGTGGCGCAACACATTGGTGCCCGTGAAGAGCCAGCAGCGTCCGCTGCTTTGCTGGTCGCTGATGCCGGAGTTCTTCACCTCGATGCTGAAATGGGTGTCAGGGTTGGCAATGTGCTCCTGGTTGACAGCCATTTTCTGGATGCCCACATTGCTGATGGCATTGCGGAGCGCCTTTTCGGCGGGTGTGGCCTGATAGCTGCCTTGCAGCTGCTGGAGCACTTCAGGAGTGAGGGAGGTCTGTGCCCAGGCCATGCCGCTCCACGAAAGAGCCAGGGCCAGAAGAGTCTTGTGTTTCATTGTTGCTCTGTTTTATTTATATATTAATGTATATCCCATGTTATTTTACGGGAACGATTTCAAACACGGCGGCTTCCTTCTTGCCGCCTACGATGCGGTCGCCGCCGGGTGCCAGATAGGCATCGCCGGCCTTGCCGCCACAGCGGATGGTGAAACCTCCGTCCTCGGTTTTTTCAATGACGTAGGTGTGCCATTCTGCCTCGAAGGGATTTAGGTTCTTGTCTTTCCAGAAGGAACCCGTCTCGTTGATATAGCGTCCGTCCTGCACATTGCTTATCTTGTAGCGTCCGGTGGCCACGTTGAGCTCCACGTTCCACTGCTGACGCTGGGGATTGATGTTGTCGCGCTCTTCGGTCAGCACAGGATAGTCGCCCACACGGTCCACGGCGGCCTGCGCATCGGTCAGGTACTTGCCGCCAGCCTTGATGAAGTATTGTCCGTCCTCAATCACCTGCATGGGGAAATTCTCCCGTCCGTAGGCATGGTTTTTCTTGTAGTCCTTCACCAGAAGGGCAGTGTTCTCGGCCACCCAGGGCGTGATTACATCACCGCTCACCACAGGGCGTGCCTTCACGATGGAGCCCTCGAAGTTGCGGCTGATGATGGCTTTCTGTGCCTGTTCGGCCTCGCGGCCACGACGGTAGGAGGCAATGAAGGCCACGCTGTCGCCGGTCTGGAGTGCTTCCTTCATGTCGAGCACGCTCAATCCCCGCCGGGCCAGCAGCGACATGCTTTCCACCCACGGGCCAATCTCGGCCAGCATGTGGGGCTGGTTGATGCTGTCGGCCAGAAGGGCTTCCGACTGCTGGAACATCTGCTGCAGGAAGGCGCGCTTGTCTGCGGCATGGCTGAACGCCTCGCTTTCGCCCTCGCGGCGCAATCCGTGGCCTGTCTTTCCCAGGTCGATGTTGTTTTCGCAGAACAGCGTGAAGGCAGCTGCACTGGTGGGCATCAGCGAGGGCAGGGCACGCCGCCAGCTGGCTTCGGCATCGTAGGCCGGCATGTTCCACGTGTAGTCGGCAATGCTGTAGAGACTCACCTTGCTGGCCTCGGCATATTCCATGGGGTTGGAGCAGAATCCGCTCACCATGTCGGCAATGTCGAGCCCGTTGCCGTAGGTCTTGCCCATGAGCATGCGGCTCTGGCAGTAGTCGTTTACAGGATAGTTGAGCCAGATGAATGCCTTGCGGCTGATTTGAGTGTTGATCCATTCCATATCGTCGTGCTCAATCATGTCCACCACGCTGTTTCCCGTCCACATGATGCGCACCTCGGGGTACATGCGTGTACCCAGAGTGGAGAGATAGTCTCCGCCCGACCATGCCTTGTTATACTGGGTGGGGCACATGATGAGCGGCTGCACGTCCTTGTGCTTGCGCACAAACTGGTCGGTGACATAGTTGAGCAGTCCGGCCTGCTTGTCGCCCTTGGCTCCCTCGCCCCAGATGTCGTCGAAGAAGACGGCAAAGGTGCGGATGCCCAGGGTGTACATCTTCTCCAGCTTGTCCACTACGGCCATGGAGTCGGCCTTGTTCCATTGGATGTCGCCGCCGGGATGGATGGCCCATACGAACTGCACCTTGTTCTTGTGGGCTGCTTCCACGAGCTCATGCAGCCGGGCCGCCTCCTGTTCGGGATAGGGGTCGCGCCAGTGGGCGCGATGATAGGGGTCGTCCTTGGGGCCGTACACATATACGTTCATCTTGTTCCGGCCGTAGAAGTCGAACTGGCGCAGGCGGTCTTCGTGGCTCCATGGGTTGCCGTAGAAACCCTCGATGACACCACGGCAGGACACGGAGGGCCAGTCGGTGACCTCGCACTGCATCACCTGGGGCTGGGTGAACAATTGCAACAGGGTTTGCACACCATAAAATGTGCCCGATGCATCGCGTCCGGCCACTACAATCTCCTGTGGTGTCACCTTCAGGTAGTAGCCCTCGGCCTGCGTGGGCACCAGTTTCTTATACTTGGCTACAGCCTTGTCGCCCACCTGGCCCACACAGAGTTTCACTCCGGCTTCCTCGCGGATGACCAGCCGGGATGCCTTGAGTGCTTCCAGGACATCGGCATCCATGCGGTCGGTGCCCACAAGCCGGATGGGTGTGAGGCGGTCGAAGGCCTTTTCTCCCCATTCAATCTGCTGGGGAAGAGGTGATACGGTGACCGTCTGGGCTTCGACGGTGTGTGTGCCCAGCAACAGGGCCAGGCACAGGGCGTAGAATCTTTGTTTTCTTTTCATGATGTTGTTGTGGTATGTAATGTGATGAAGTGATGCAGACAGGAGGGGTTAGCCTCTTTTCTTGAGGACGCTGTTGAGCACACGCACGCTGCTCACCAGCTTGCCTGTGCTTGTGAGGATTTCCACGTTCCAGAGGTGGCTGCTGCGACCGATGTGGACAGGTGTGGCCACGCCGCGAACCGTGTCGCCGTCCATGGCTGATGACACATGGTTGCCGCTCACCTGCATACCCACCACAAACTCGTCGGGCTTGCAGACAATCATGGAACCCAGGCCGGCCAGTGTCTCGGCCAATGCCAGGGAAGCACCGCCGGCCAGAATGCCAAACGGCTGACGGGTGCGATGGTCGACAGGCATGGTGGCCTCCACCCGTTCGGGAGTGGCATAGGTATATTGTATGCCCAGGTTTCCCATGAGTGTACCCTCACTCTGGGCGTTGAGGGCATCGAGCGGGATCTCGGTCTTGCGCACCTCCTCCATGATGGCCTGTTCGATGGCTATGGCTGCGCCGTCCTGGTCGTTGGTGAGCGTGGTGAAGTCGGCACATTGCTTCACACCCTGAGTGGCATTACCCATGGCCACGCCCACACCGGCCTGCTGAATCATCCCCACATCGGCCGTGCCGTCGCCGATGGCCAGCACTTCCGACATGCTGATGCCCATCTTCTGCACAAGGGCACTCATGGCATAGCTCTTCCCCACCTGGTAGCCAACGATTTCCAGATAATAGGGATTGCTGTGGATGGTGTCCATCACACCGCTCAGATGGCGTTGCAGATAGTCGTCCACCCCTTTGAGCAACTCCTCGTCGTCGCTCACCAGCATCAGTTCGCAGGGCCACTGTTCCATGTTGATGGAAATCATGTCGTCTTGCCGCAGCGTCATGCTGTTCATGGCGGCCTCGTCCTGCACGTGGGGGTTGGATATGTCGGTACTGATCACCTCACCGGCATTGTAGTAGGACATCACGAGGCCGGTGCGCTGGGCTATCTTTTCGATATGAGGCACCATCTGCGGGTCGATGCGGCGTTCGAAGAGCACGTTGCCGTTTTCAGCCTCGGTACACATGGCTCCGTTGTGCGAGATGATGTAGCCCTTGTATTCGTTGAGCTTCAGGGATTCGGCAATAGGCTTCAGGGCATGGGTGGGCCGGCCGGAGGCCAGTGCCACACGCACACCCAGCTGCTGTATCTTGATGAGAGTGGCTATTGTACGCTTGCTCAGTTCTCTCTTGCTGTTGAGGATGGTTCCATCCACATCCAACACCAATAATTTGAATCTCATAGTCGTAATGGTATTATAGGGTTTATGACATTTTGTTTGCATGGGGGGCGTTCATCTGCAGAGCGCATTGCACACGCGGTCCTGGAACTCGCGTGCGGAGCGGAAACTGGAGATGCCCTGGTTGATGATGCAGAAGGCCAGCAGGTGGCCGTTGGCCGCATGTGCATAGCCCGACAGGCTCGACACGCCTTCCACAGAACCTGTCTTGGCCCACACCTGGCGGAAGGCAGGCGTGGCATTCATGCGTTTCTCCAGTGTGCCGTCTACGCCCGCAATGGGCATCGTGGGCATCAATGCCTGATAGATGGGTTGGTCCTGGTAGGCCATCCGGAGCAGGTCCACGAACACTTGGGGTGATATATAATTGTATAGCGAGAGCCCGCTTCCGTCGGCCACGATTACCGATGACTCGTCGGCCCCTGCATCGCGGATGACGCACTTCACCAGAGCGGCTGCGTCCTTGCGCGAGGCTTTCTTTTTTCCGCCCAGAGCGGCAATCTGGTAGAAGAGGCATTCGGCAAGGATGTTGTCGCTCTCTTTCATCATCGGCACCATCAGCTGGCCGATAGGATGCCGGGTGGTGTGGATGAGGGTGGCGCTGGCCGGCACGGCCCCTTCGCGGGGAGTCGGATGGGAGGCTGTCACTTGTGCCGCCTTCAGCTGGCGCACCCACACGGCATCGAAATTGGCCTTTCCGTCGATGAGCAGGGCACCCAGCGGTCCGTAGTCATCGTCCCAGCACCATCCCCATCCGTAGGGCTCTCCATCGGTCATGGATAGGTCTTTGTACACATGGCCTGTGATGCGCCTGATGCCAGCCTGCCGGAGGGCGTTTGCCATCTCCTTCACGTCCTGTGCGGAAAGCAGCGGATCCATGCCGCCCACGATGTAGACATTGCCGCTCAGCGTGCCTCCGCGCGTGCTTCCGTCCACATAGAGCCGTGTCTGCAGCTGGTAGTCGGGACCCAGACAGCGCAGTGCCGTGATGGCCGTCACCAGTTTCTGGCAAGAGGCGGGCCGCATGCGGTGCAGCGCATTGTAGGAGAAGAGCGGAGTGTCGTCGGTGAGGTCGTGGACGCAAATGCCCAGTTGGGATGTCCGGGTGAGGGTGTCCTTGCACAGGGTGGCAAGCGCCTGTTGCAGATTGGTTTGCCAAAACCCGGCTGAGCCCTGCGGTGCAGACGGCTGTTCGGATGCTTCAGGGCCGGGGGGCATGCCTGCTGCCGGATGGCGGTTCTCTATCCTGGTGAGTTCGGCCAGGGCATCCATGGGTGTGCTGCTGCCGGGTGTCTGCAACACCTGCCTGCTGCGGCATGAGAGGAACAGCGGCAGCAGGAGCATGCAGGTCCAGTAATAATATCTTTTGTTGCTCATTATTGTTCGTTTTTTTGATTATTCGTGGCAAAGTTATACAAAAAAAACCACAATAATACAAGGAAGGCATACAACGAATCAACTTTTTCCGTACATTTGCCCCAAAATAACAAAAAAGCACACATTGCTATGATACGTAAATTCGATTTTTTGATAATTGGAAGCGGTGTGGCCGGCATGAGTTATGCACTCAAGGTGGCCAATTCCGGCAAGGGCAAGGTGGCCATCGTTTGCAAGACCACAATGGAGGAGGCAAACACGGCCAAGGCACAGGGCGGCATAGCCTCGGTGACCAACCTGCTGGTGGACAATTTCGACAAGCACATCCAGGACACGATGATCGCAGGCGACTACATCAGCGACCCCGATGCGGTGGAGCAGGTGGTGAAGAACGGTCCTGCAGGCATACGCGACCTGGTGGCGTGGGGCGTGAACTTCGACAAGAAGGCCGACGGAGCGTTCGACCTGCACAGGGAGGGCGGACACTGCGAGTTCCGCATCCTGCATCATGCCGATGACACGGGCGCAGAAATCCAGCGCGGCCTGATGGAGGCTGTGCGCCGCAATCCCAATATCGAAGTGCTGGAAAACCATTTCGCCGTGGAGATTATCACCCAGCACCATCTGGGCATAAGGGTGACCCGCCGCACGCCCGACATCGAATGCTACGGTGCATACATCCTCAATCCCGAAACGGGCAAGGTGGACACCTATCTGAGCCGTGTCACACTCATGGCCACAGGCGGCACGGGAGCCGTATATGCCACCACCTCGAATCCCAACATCGCCACGGGCGACGGCATCGCCATGGTCTATCGTGCCAAGGGAAAGGTGAAGGACATGGAGTTTGTGCAGTTCCATCCCACGGTGCTCTACAATCCTCAGGAGTCGCATCCTGCCTATCTCATCACCGAAGCCATGCGCGGCTACGGTGGCATACTCCGCCTGCCCAACGGCGAGGAGTTCATGCAGAAATACGACAAGCGGCTGTCGCTGGCCCCACGCGACATCGTGGCCCGTGCCATTGACCACGAAATGAAGATTCATGGCCTGGACCATGTGTGCCTGGATGTCACACACAAGGATGCCGAGGAAACCAAGCGCCATTTCCCCAATATCTATGCCAAGTGCATGAGCATCGGCATCGACATCACCAAGCAGTATATCCCCGTGGCTCCCAGCGCCCACTACATGTGTGGTGGCATCCAGGTGAATCTGGATGCCGAAAGCAGCATCCGCAGGCTCTATGCCGTGGGCGAGTGTTCATGCACGGGCCTGCATGGCGGCAACCGTCTGGCCAGCAATTCGCTCATCGAGGCTGTGGTGTATGCCGACAAGGCGGCCGCCCACAGCATCGAGCATATCGATGAATACACGTTCAACGAGCGGGTGCCCGAGTGGGACGACGAGGGCACAATGAGCAACGAGGAAAAGGTGCTCATTGCACAGGACGTGAAGGAGGTGAACCAGATTATGTCTACCTATGTGGGCATTGTGCGCAGCGACCTTCGCCTCCACCGTGCATGGGAACGCCTGGACCTGCTCTATGAGGAGACGGAACACCTGTTCAAGCGCGTCAAGCCCACGCGCGACATCTGTGAACTCCGCAACATGATTAACGTGGCTTATCTCATCACCCGTCAAGCCATTGAACGCAAGGAAAGCCGCGGCCTCCACTATACGGTGGACTATCCCTGGCATGCCTTGCAGCCCGTTCCCGAAAAGTGAAGAAGAACATATTCGGGCTCCTGCTCATCATGGAAGGATTCTTCCTGCTGCTCACATGGGTGGTGACGCTTTATTATGGGGAAGAAGATTGGACCGGTTTCCTGGCAAGTGCCGCCCTGGCATTCGGCCTGGGCTCCGCATTGAAGATGGCAGGCAGGAAGAGAGCCGCAGGCGGCCACCTGGGGCGTGCCGACAGTTTTCTGATTGTGTCGCTGGCCTGGGTCATCTTCTCGCTGGTGGGCATGGTTCCGTTCATCCTCCATGCAGGCATGAGCGTCACTGATGCCTTCTTCGAGACCATAAGCGGGTTCACTACCACAGGTGCCACAGTGGTGAACGACATCGACGCACTCACCCACGGCCTGCGCTTCTGGCGTTGCCTCACCCAGTGGGTGGGCGGTCTGGGAATCGTGGTCTTCTCCTTTGCCCTGATTCCTGTGTATGAAATGAAGAACAGCAACATCTATTCGGCCGAGGTGACAGGTCTGGAACTGGACAAGCTCCGGCCCAAGATTGGGGCCACGGCCCGGCGCATCCTCACCATCTACTTCATCCTGAGCGTGGCCTGCATGCTGTGCTATTGGGCGGGCCCCATGTCGCTCTATGATGCTGTGTGCCATGCGCTCAGCACCTTGTCTACCGGCGGCTTCGGCACCCATTCGGCCAGCATCGCCTATTTCAGTTCGCCATATGTGGAATATGTGTGCTCCATCTTCATGCTTATCTCCAGCGTCAACTTCTCGCTCTATTACTATTTCACCATCCGCAGGCCCAAGGTGCTGTTCACCAATGAAGAGATGCGCGCCTTCTTCGGCATAGTGGCAGGTGCGGTGGCGGCATTTGTGCTGATGTTCTGGCTGGCTCCGGTTCATCCCGGTGCAGGCGGAAGCCTGCCCCAGGGCGTGGAGGAGATCTTCCGCTCGGCCCTTTTCCATGTGTCCACCATCGTATCCAGCTCCGGTTTTGCCGCAAGCAAGTTCGATTTTGTGGCATGGGGTCCCATGTATTGGATGCCCACGCTTCTACTGATGGCCATCGGCGCATGTGCGGGAAGCACGGGCGGTGGCATAAAGGTGCTCCGCATCCTCATTTGTGCCAAGAGCATCATCGGCGAGTTTGTGATGCAGCTCCATCCGAAGGCTGTATTGGGCATACGCATATCGGGCCAGATTGTGCCCCCGAACCATGTGCGCAGGGCACTGGCCTATGTGGTGCTCTTTGTGGTGCTGGTGGCTGTGGGCACCATGCTGCTCTCCTTCATGGGGTGTGATGTGGACACGGGGCTTGGCAGCTGCATAAGCATGCTCAGCAACATCGGTCCTGGCACGGGCACCACAGGCCCTTCGTCCAATTTCTCCCATCTGCCCGCCGCCAGCAAATGGCTGCTGAGCTTCTACATGCTGATAGGCCGCCTGGAATTCTTCACGGTCCTGTTCCTGTTCATGCCCAGGTTCTGGAAGGAGAGGAAGTAGCTGCATTTAATGTGAATGCCGGCCAAGCAGTTGCCAAGCAGTTGCTGCGCCGCAGGAATGAGACTCCATTGCAGGAGCAATACTGCTTTGTGGCCGATAAGGTTATTAATCTTTCGGCATTAAGGTTATTAATCTTATGGCGATAAGGTTATTAATCTTTCTGTAAAGGGGATTCAGTGGATATTGCCATGGAGCCTGCAGGCTTGGTGTTCCATGGTAGCTTGCCTGCCATGGTTTGCCATTCCTGGCAGCGGGCGAACTTTTTTTTCTCCTGCGCCGGCCATACCACAATCATGGTATCAATATACCTTATCATGGGGATGAACCGCGTTGATGGAACTCAGTACCTTTGCACCCGAATCCAGGTCATCAACAACATTGGACAAAAGGTGTAAAGGTAATTAGTCATAAAACACAACGCATGAAACAGATTTTTCATCATTCTGCCCCTCATTCTCGATTTTTTGTTGTAAATTTGCAGGCGGATAAACCAAAAAAACATGAAATCATGGAGAAGATGACACGAAGAGACTTTATCAAGTATAGTGGTGTGGGAGCTGCTGCCTTTATGGTGGTGCCCAATACAGTGTTGGGAAAGAGGTTTGGCCATGTGGCACCCAGCGACCGCTTGAACATTGCCGGTGTGGGTGTAGGCGGAATGGGACGCCGCAACCTCAGGAACATGAGCACCGAGAATATCGTGGCCCTGTGTGATGTGGACTGGCACTATGCGGCAAAGACATTTGCCGACTACCCCAAGGCCAAGGTATTCAAGGACTGGCGGGTGATGCTCGACGAAATGAAGGACAGCATTGATGCCGTGCTGGTGGCCACGCCCGACCATTCCCATGCCGTGGTGGCTGCCCATGCCATGACACTGGGCAAACACGTGTATGTGCAGAAACCGTTGACACACTCCATCTACGAGTCGCGTCTGCTCACACGCCTGGCCGGGAAGTACAAGGTGGCCACACAGATGGGCAACCAGGGCAACTCGTTCGACTGGTGCCGCCAGGTGGCGGAATGGATATGGGCGGGAACGATTGGCGAGGTCACCGAGGTGCATGCCTGGACCGACCGGCCCATCTGGCCGCAAGGGCTGATGAAACCCACCGCCACGCCTCCATGCCCCGACACCCTCGACTGGAACCTCTTTATCGGCCCGGCCGAGATGAGGCCCTACCATCCTTCCTATACGCCATGGAACTGGCGCGGATGGTATGACTTCGGAACGGGAGCCATGGGTGACATGGCATGCCATATCATGGATCCTGTGTGCTGGGCGCTGGGCATCAAGTATCCCACCAGTGTGATAGCCAGCTCCACACTGAGCAACCTCTATTCGCCTCCACATGCCGAGATTATCACCTACATGTTCCCCCCACGCCCGAAGAAGGGGAAGGTGAAGATGCCCGAGCTGAAGGTGGTGTGGTATGACGGCGGTCTGATGCCGCCCCGGCCGGCCGAACTGAAGGACGGGGAGATGATGGGCGACGAAAACGGCGGCCTCATCTTCATCGGCACCAAGGGAAAGATTATGACGGGATGCTATGGCATGAACCCCACCCTGCTCCCGCTCGACCGCATGAAGGACTGGAAACAGCCCGACCCCGTACTGCCGCGTGTCAAGGGTGGCAACGGCAATATATGGGACACGAACGCACATGAGCAGGACTGGATACGCGCCTGCAAGGAACCGGCCGACAGCCGTGTGCAGTCCTCGTCGCACTTCGGCTTTTCGGGACCCTTCACGGAGATGGTGGACCTGGGCGTGATAGCCGTGCGCATGGCTGGCTTGTATGGGCTCCATCGTGAGCTGAAGTGGGATGGCGAGGCCATGCGTTTCACCAATGTATCGGCTTCCGACAAGATGAAGATTGTGAACCACGACGAGTTCAGGGTGATTGACGGGGACCCGCGTTTCGACCGCAGGTTTGGAGAATTCAATGCCTTGGAGGCGGCCCAGGAATGGATAAGGCATACCTATCACAATGGCTTCTCTCTGCCCGAAATGCCGTAGAACCAGCATCAAGAATACCGATATGAATGCAACAATGATTTTTCCTTCGGGAACAGTGAAGAAACTGATGGCCTGCCTGCTGCTGAGCCTGCTGATGCTGTGCACAGGCAGTGCGGGCCTATATGCCAGAGGAGGCCACAAGGGATGGAAACTGGCCGTACAGTCGTATACGTTCCACAAATTCACGCTGGTGGAGACGCTCGACAAGGTGGCGCAGCTGGGTGTGCGGTACATCGAGGTGTATCCCGGTCACAGGCTGGGTGGAGAATGGGGCGACCAGGTGTTCGGCCCCGGCATGGACGCCTCCACGCAGCGTGCTGTCCGCAGCCTGGCAGCCTCCAAAGGCATCAGGATTGTGGGCACGGGCGTGTTTGTGAGCGACAACAGGGAGGACTGGGAGCAGCTGTTCCGCTTTGCCCACGACATGAAGATGGAATATGTGACCTGTGAACCGCCTTTGACAATGTGGGACGAAGTGGAGAGGCTGGCCGAACATTATAAGGTGAAGGTGGCCGTGCACAATCATCCCCGTCCCTCCGACTACTGGAAGCCGCAGTTGCTGCTCGATGCCATTTCGGAGCGGAGCCAGATGGTAGGGGCCTGTTGCGATGTAGGGCATTGGCGGCGCGAGGGGCTCGACCATCTGCAGTGCCTGCGCCAGCTGAAGGGACGTGTGGTGTCGCTCCATTTCAAGGACATCGAGACACCGCGGGAAGGAAAGGAATGGCAGGAGGATGTGATATGGGGGCGTGGCATGCTCCAGATGCCTGCCATGCTCGATGAACTTTCCGCCCAAGGCTTCAAAGGCTATTTTGCCATTGAATATGAAACCAACTGGGATAACTCGGTGCCCGACATAGCGGAATGCATTTCCTATTTCAAGCAACTGGTCAAGGAAAAGGCAGGCTCTCCGCGCTTAAAAAAACGATAGTTGGGACACCCTAGAGGTCGTCCAGCTCTTTTTTCAGATCCAGCAGCTCTTGGCGGATTGTCTGGAGCCGCTGGATCAGTTCTGAACTCTGTGTGGCCCCTTGGCGGTTTTTGCTGATGGTGTCGCGTGCGGCCGACAGTTTCATGCCCCTAACCTTCACCAGATTGTAGATGAGCTGGATTTCTTTGATGTCCTCGGCCGTGTATTGCCTCACCTTGCGGTTGGTGGTCTTGGGCTTGAGGGTGGGAAACTCCTTTTCCCAATAGCGCAGCAATGACTCCGCCACACCGAATTGTGCGGCCACTTCGCTGATGGAGTAGTACAGCTTCAATGATGTCTGAGGGTTTTTCAACATATTTTTCCGTCTAGAAATGTCTTTTGTGGCTTTTTTCTTTGCAAAAGTACGCAAAACAAATTACCTTTGCAACAATTTTCTGAAAGAAAAAGAAAAAAACATCATAAAATATGACGATGACAGCAAATGAAATCCGCGACTCGTTCAAGAAATACTTCGAGTCGAAAGGACACCAGATAGTGCCTTCGGCACCGATGGTAATCAAGGACGACCCCACATTGATGTTCACCAATGCGGGCATGAACCAGTGGAAGGACATTATTCTGGGCCTGCGTGACCCGGAACCCCGCCGACGTGCAGATTCCCAGAAATGCCTGCGTGTGAGCGGAAAGCACAACGACCTTGAAGAGGTAGGACACGACACCTATCACCACACCATGTTCGAGATGCTTGGCAACTGGAGCCTTGGCGACTATTTCAAGGAAGGTGCCATTGACATGGCATGGGAATATCTG
>JAEDIG010000175.1 GCA_016292545.1 Bacteroidaceae bacterium | reverse complement strand
AGCTCGACAAGGACTACAATGCACTGGTGGAGCAGACCGACAAGGAGGCTGCGGCCATGGACGAGATGCAGGCTCGCAAGTATTTGAGCGCCTTCAGCCACAGGGCGGCACAGAACATGCTCAGCCAGTGGATGGAGCTGGGGCAGCGGCTGATTGTCAAATACAACGACATGGCCGTGAAGAAGACCGATGAACAGGGCCGCTACCTGAAGACCCCTGGGGGCAACCAGCGTCCTGTTGACCGTCCGGGCTATCCGCTGGAATACCGCAGACAGATTGTGAAACAGGCAGGCCAGCGCTATGCCATGCCATAAACATGACTGGATGAATCAGAAGAAAGAGGCTACATACGGGCATGTGCTCAAGTTTACGGGCGTATTCACAGGCGTGCAGGGTATCAAACTGCTCGCCTCGCTCATACGCAACATGCTGTCGTCGAAACTGCTGGGCACGATAGGCTTCGGCCTTATCGGCATATACAGCAACATCACGGAGTTTGTGACCAGCTGCACCAACTGCGGCATTCCCATCAACACCACCCGCCGCTCCAGCGAACTCTATGAAGAGGAGAATGAGGAGGCACTGGCCGAGTTTGCCTGCATCGTGCGCACGTGGTGTGTGTGGACGGCCGCACTGGCCTTGCTCTTCACCGTGCTGCTGTCGCCGATGCTCAGCTATTTCTTTTTCGAAAAACGTTGGGATTGCTGGTGGGAGGTGGTCACTTTGGCGCCCATTCCCATGCTTCTGCTCGTGACAGAGGGGGAGTGCTCGCTGCTCAAGGGCATCCGCAGGCTCAAATGGGTGGCCAGCATAGAGACGTTCACGGCCATCACCACGCTGCTCACCACCATCCCGCTGTATTATTTCATGGGGTTGCGTGGCATTGTGCTGGCCCTCATCCTGAGCACGCTGTGTGGCTTGCTGCTCCATTTCCACTACAGCACCCGGGCGTTGCCCTACCGCATCCGCCCCTTCAGCATGGACATTGCCCGCAAGGGATGCCCCATGGTGAGGCATGGCCTGCCATACGTGGTGGCCGGCATCGCCACCAGCGGCTACACCATGCTGGTGCCTATCATCATCACCGCCAGCGGAACGGTGTCTGACGTGGGCCTCTACAGGGCGGCCTATGCGCTTATGGCAGGATATGCGGGCATGGCCTTTGTGGCACTGGAGGCCGACTATTATCCCCGCCTTTCGGCGGCAGTCCATGAGCGGGGACGGATGAACGAATGCATCAACCAGCAGGTGCGTGTGTGTGTGATGATCATCACGCCCTTGCTCATTCTCCTGTCGGCATGCATGCCCTGGGTCATCCGCATACTCTACACAACCGAGTTCCTGGCTGTGGAGAAAATAGCGTTGTGTGCCGTGTTCTACAGTTTCTTCCGTGCGCTGATGCTGCCTGTTGCCTATACGGCATTGGCCAAGGGGAAGAGCATGGTGTACCTGACGATGGAGATTGCCTACAGCGTGGTGTCCTGCTTCATTGTCTGGTTTGGCTGGACATCATGGGGGCTCAATGGCCTGGGCATAGCCTTGTCGCTTTCGGCACTCTTCGACATGGCCATGATATTGTGCTGCTATGGGCGGCTCTACGGATGCCGTCTGCAGCGCGACACCGTGGCGGGTGCCGCCGTGCAGTTTGTGCTGCTTGGCCTGGCCCTGGCCGCCTGCCTGCAACCGGTGGTGTGGATAAGGTTTGCCGTGTCGGTGCCTGTCCTTTGCCTGTCGGTGTGGAGGAGTGTGGCCATGTTCACTTCAGACAAACGCAAACAATAATCCACATATATATATATGGCTACGGTTGCTCCCTATTCCCGTCCGCTCTATGTGATGGCCAAGCCTGCAGGTGCCAGTTGCAACTTGCATTGCACCTATTGCTACTACTTGGAAAAGAAACACCTCTCTGCTGAGGGTAAGGGTGTCTGTGTGATGAGCGACGACATGCTGGAAACCTACATCCGCCAGTATATAGAGTCGCAGCGCATGCCCGAGGTTTCCTTCACCTGGCATGGCGGCGAGCCATTGATGCGTCCGCTTTCGTTCTACAGGCGTGCCCTCAGCCTGCAGCACTACTATGGCCGGGGAATGCACATTGAGAACAGCATCCAAACCAACGGCACGCTGCTCACCGACGAGTGGTGTGCGTTTTTCCGCGAAAACAATTTCCTTGTGGGCATTTCGATAGACGGCCCGCAGCCCGTCCACGACGCCTTTCGCCGTGGCAGGCGCGGACAGCCCTCTTTCCGCCAGGTGATGAAGGGCATAGAACTGCTGCAGAAGCATGGGGTGGAATGGAATGCCATGGCGGTGGTGAACAGCATCAATGTAGGGCAACCCATTGAATTCTACCGTTTTTTCAAGGAAATAGGCTGCCGCTATCTGCAGTTCACACCCGTTGTGGAGCGCACACGCAGAGAAGGCGGTTCCATGCGTCTGGCAGCCGTGGACGACACGGAGGATTGCCAACTGGCCGCATTCTCGGTCGACGGCCCTTCATGGGGGCGATTCCTTTGCGGGGTGTTCGACCAGTGGGTCAGGCACGATGTGGGGGAGATTTTTGTGCAGATGTTCGACAGCACGCTGGCCAACTGGATGGGGGTGACTCCGGGATTGTGTACCCTGGCAGCCGAGTGTGGGCATGCAGGGGTGCTTGAGGCCAATGGCGATGTGTATGCGTGCGACCATTTCGTGTTTCCCGCCTATCGATTGGGCAACATACGCAGCCACACACTGGTGGAGATGATGTACAGCCCGCGGCAGCAAGCCTTCGGCAGGGCCAAGCATGAGGCGCTCCCCGGCCAGTGCCGCAGCTGCGACTATCTGTTTGCCTGCCATGGCGAATGTCCGCGCAACCGGTTTGCCTTCACCGCCGACGGCGAGCCGGGCCTCAACTTCCTGTGCCAGGGCTACCGCCGTTTCTTCAGCCATGCGGCCCCCTACATGGACTGCATGAAGCAACTTCTGCTTCAGCAGCGTCCCGCTTCGGACGTAATGTCGATAATGAATAGGGAAAATCCCCTCCCGGAATAGGAATTTTTCTTTGCAGGGGCCGTGAGGATGCTGTAACTTTGCAGCATCAAACAACAAATAAACAAAGAAAGGAGACCCATATGAAACGCTACATTACCACTCTCATGATGTTCGTCATCACCTGCATTGCAGCAAAGGCCATGAGTTATGAACAGGCCCGTAGGGAGGCACTCTATCTCACCGACAAGATGGCATACGAGCTCAATCTCAATGCCGACCAGTATGATTATGCCTACGAAATCAATATGGATTATCTGCTCAGCCTGAACACGCGTGCCGACCTGGATGGCCGATGCTTCCGCTATCGCTGCGCCGACTTCCGCGACATCCTCTACGATTGGCAGTACAATCTGTTCCTGGCAGCCGACTATTTCCTGCGTCCTGTGGTGTGGCGCGCTTCGGGATGGTATTTTCCCATCTATGCCCACTACCACCACACGCATTTCTTCTATGACCGTCCTCGGGTGTATGTGTCCTATCATGGCGGACATGGCCGCTTCCATTTTGCTGCCGGCTACTATGCAAACCGCCGTCCGCACTGGGATTGCGGCTTCCGTGGACGCGAGATTGTCTCTGGCCACCGTGGCGGCCATTACAATCCGGCCCTCTCGCATGGCAACGGCGGCTATCGCCCCAATGGCAATGGCCACCGTCCCGACAACGGCTTCCGCCCCAACGGCAATGGCCATCGTCCCGACAACGGCTTCCGCCCCAACGGCAATG
>JAEDIG010000174.1 GCA_016292545.1 Bacteroidaceae bacterium | reverse complement strand
CCTCGGTGCGCGAAATCCGGAACGAACGCTCGCTCTGGGGCAGCCCAGGCACATCGGTATCGAGCACGGCAAACAAGGCCCTGCCCGCCGGACGGTTCCACATGGTGCTGTCCATCACCACCAGCACTTCATAGGGCCGGCCGCTGGCCACCGGAAAAATCATTTCCTTCTTGCAGGATGCAAGCATTGCACACACAAGGGCAATCCATACAATATTTCTATGCAGCTTCATACACAATTTCATTTTTCTATACATAAAGTTCTGTCCCTGTCCTATTTTATAATAATACCATAATTAATATACACTCACTTCATCTTCTGGCGTTCCTCCTCCTGATGGGCCGTAGACAGCAGGCCACAGGCGGCGTAGATGTCCTGTCCGCGGCTGGCCCTTATGGTTGTGGTCACACCATGCCGCGTCAGATAGTCGCGCAGGGCCACCATCTTTTCCTCCGATGCCCCTTGATAGGGGGAGTCGGGAATATCGTGGAACCGAATGAGATTCACCCTGCATTCCATCGGTGACAGCAGGCGCACGAGCTGGCGTGCATGAGCCTCCGTGTCGTTGAGCCCTGCAAAGACGATATACTCAAAACTGAGCCTGCGCTGGTGGATCCAGTCGCGCCGGCGCAACAGTGCCAGCAAATCCATCAACCCATAGCCCCCCTCGGCAGGCATCATGGCCTTCCGCTCCTCAGGGAAGGGGTTGTGGAGGCTCACTGCCAGATGGCACTCGCTACGGTCGAGGAATTCCTCCACGTGCCTTCTCACACCCACAGTGGAAACCGTGATGCGCTTGGGGCTCCATCCCCACCCATAGGAGGCTGTGAGCAAAGAAGTGGCCCTCAACACCGGTTCCAGATTGTCCATAGGTTCCCCCTGCCCCATGAACACCACATTGGTGAGACGTTCGCTCTCGGGCAGGCTATAAATCTGGTTGAGGATGTCCGTAGCAGTGAGCTGTCCATGAAATCCCTGACGGCCTGTCATGCAGAAACGGCAACCCATGCGGCAGCCCACCTGACTGCTCACACACAACGTGGCCCTGTCGCCGTCGGGGATGAACACACTCTCCACAAAATGGCCGCTCTGCGTGGGAAACAGGTATTTCACCGTGCCGTCCACGCTACACATCCTGTCGGCATGAGGCATGCACCCCACACAATAGTCGCGGGCAAGCATCTCCCTATGACGCATGCTGAGATTCGTCATCTGCGAAATGTCTGTCACCCTGCGGCCATAAATCCATCCGGATATCTGGCGGGCTGTATAGGAAGGCATGCCCAACGATGTGCAAACGGATTGCAACTCATCGGCCGTCATGCCCAAAAGCGGCATTTTACTGGTACTGTTCATCACTAGATATACTTTTTGCGCTACAAAGTTACTTATTTTATTAAGAAAAAATGACCAAATTGGAATCCTTATATTCAATTTAAGGTTTATTCACACTCTTGATAAGCCATAATCAGCAAATTCATCTTATCTTTGCAACCAAAGTAAGCAAAACAATGTTTAACTATAATAACTAACACTAACACACATGAACATCAAAAAAATGTTTTCCGTAGCCCTTATGGCCATCACCATGAGCGCTACAGCCATGGCGCAAAGCCTGAGTCCGTCCACTAAATGGCATTGGAACAAGGGCACCATCGTAGTAGACACACCCCAGCGTCCCGCCGGACAGCAGCATGTATTGGGCCTCACCGCCCCCAAGCTGCAGACAGTAAGGGTTGCCTTTGTGGGTCTGGGCATGAGAGGACCCGGTGCTGTGATGCGTTTCTGCTACATTCCCGGCGTACAGATTGTAGCCCTTTGCGACTATGAAGAGAACCGTGCAGAAGCCTGCCAGAAGTATCTGCGCGAAGTGGGTCTGCCCCCAGCCGACATCTACAGCGGAGCCAAGGGCTATGAAGAACTCTGCAAGCGCGAGGACATTGACCTCGTCTATGTTGCCACCGACTGGGATCACCATTTCCCCGTAGCCAAATGTGCCCTTCTGAACGGCAAGCACACGGCCATCGAAGTGCCCAGTGCCATGAATCTGGAACAGTGCTGGGAGCTCATCGACCTGAGCGAGCGCACACGCCTGCACTGCATGATTCTGGAGAACTGCTGCTACGACTACTATGAGCTCACCTCTCTGAACATGGCCCAGCAGGGTGTCTTCGGTGAGATTCTGCGTGCCGAAGGTGCATACATCCACAATCTGGACGGATTCTGGGGTGCCTACTGGAAGGATCCCGACGGCAACGACACGGACGACCTGCACTGGCGCATGAAGTACAACAAGGAGAACCGTGGCGACGTATACGCCACCCATGGTCTGGGTCCTGTGGCCCAGTGTCTCGACATTCACCGCGGCGACCGCTTCACAACCCTCGTGGCTATGGACACCAAGAGCGTAGTGGGCAAGGAATATGTGGAGAAGAAGACCGGACGCGAATGCAACAACTTCCGCAACGGAGACCACACCACCACCCTCATGCGCACAGCTAACGGCAAGGTAGTGGAGATTCAGCACAACGTGATGACTCCCCAGCCCTACAACCGCCTGTTCAAGCTCACCGGTACCAAGGGCTATGCCACCAAGTATCCCGAAGAGCACTATGCCCTGGACGCTGAGGCCATGAAGGGAACCGACGCTCCCGCAGTGGACAACCTCAACACCCACGTGTTCATGAGCAAGGAACAGCAGGACGCCCTCACCAAGAAATACTATCACCCCATTCTGGCCAAGTATGGCGAGCTGGGCCGCAACATGGGACACGGCGGTATGGACTTCATCATGGACAGCCGTCTGGTATACTGTCTGCAGAATGGTCTGCCCCTCGACATGGACGTTTACGACCTGGCAGAATGGTGCTGTCTGGCCGAACTGGGCACACTGAGCATGGACAACAACTGTGCAGCCGTGAGCTTCCCCGATTTCACACGCGGATACTGGGACGTTCAGAAGGGCTTCCGTCATGCCTATGCCGCTCCAGCCGACGAGGCCGCTGTAGAAGAAGCAGCCAAAGCCTTCACACAGCAGTTGAAAGACGAATGCGCCAAGAAGAAGCTGTGGGAAAAATATGACAAGGAAAAGGCTAAGAAGGCCGAAAAAGCCAAGAAAGCCGCTGAAAAAGCCAAGAAGTAACGTATGAAGAAGATTCTCATCTGTATGGCAGCCGCTCTGGCCGTGGCTTGCGGCCAAGGCGGCAAAGCCACCTCAGGCAGCGAGGGAGGCGACAGCATTCCCGCCCCTGAACAGGAGGCAGCCCGCGAAGCTATCGAAGCAGGGGCCAAGGCTCCCGACTTCACCCTCAAGACCATTGAGGACACCGAAGTGACACTCTCCTCCTCTTTCGAAGGAAAGTATGTAGTGCTCGATTTCTGGGGCATCTGGTGCAAATGGTGTGTGAAGGGCATACCTGAAATGAAGGAATACTATGCCAAATACAGCAGCAAGATGGAGATTGTGAGCATCGATGTGCACGACGACCTGCAGGAGTTGAAGGACTTCGTACGCAAGGAAGGCATGAACTGGACCCACATATCCGATGATACCGAATCAGAGAACAGCCTGTGCAAGCGCTACGCCGTGCAGGGTTTCCCCACAAAAATAATCATAGACCCTCAGGGCAATATCGTGGAAGTGTATGTAGGCGAAGTACCCGAGTTCTATGAGAAGCTGGGCGAACTGATGAACTAATATTCCCCTCCTGTCACCATAATCGAGTAGGAGGTAAACGTTAATCATAGGCGTTTATCTCCTACTTTCACGTTT
>JAEDIG010000173.1 GCA_016292545.1 Bacteroidaceae bacterium | reverse complement strand
CTTACCCACTACAGCCTGTCACCCGCCACACATTTCGAAACCGAGCATAAGGACGGCCTGCTGGATGGCGTGACCGTTATCCATGCACACACTCCCTATCAGCACCTGAACTTGATTCCATACTACGCATGGGACAACAGAGAAGCTGGTAAAATGCGCGTCTGGCTGCCCTTCCTGAAATAAGGAGGCAGCCAGACGTGGCATTTCGCGCGAAAGCCCAGACAGGCTATTTCGCGTCTATCGTAAAAATGTCTGCCAGATAGATGCCTGGAAGCATCAGTCGGTTCTTGTTCTTCTCCCACGTGATGCGTGAGTAGGATATATCGGTCAGAGGAGCCGGAATGGAACCTGCCGGTTTGTTCTCTGTGCGGCCACGCAACTGCAGACACCCATTGTGCTTGGTCTGGTCGCCATTGAGGAGATAAAGGGTTTCCCAGCGCTCGCCCACCCTTTTCACGTCGCGGACGTTCGTAAGACGGGTCAGCTTGGTGGAGTCCTTGTGGCTCACATAGATGCGGCTTCCCACGCCAGAAGCCAGAAGGCTCTGCGGGCCCGTGCGTATCACAAGGCCAAAAGCATTGGGTATTTCCTTGATGTACTCCACATGGAAATGGAGTTCATCAATGTCGAATTCGGCCCCCGTTTCATTGCCCTGCCGTCTGAACCCCCTCATGATGTTCTTGCCTTGCGCCTCGGAAATCTGGGGCAGCACTTCGTGAAGCACAGCCAGCGACCCCGTGAAGAAAGGTTCATCGAATGCTGTCTCCACAGCGAATGGTGCCACACACTGGGCATTGAACTCGCTGAGTGCATACCATATTCTGCCCGGGTCTGCAAAGGTTTCAGGGATAAACAGGAGATTGTCTTCCCGATAATATTGCTGACAATATCCGCGGAAATCGTTGCTATAGATGTCGGGGGAAAGCCAGTCTATATGAGGGGCGAACCGCTTGTAGTCGTCCAACAGGACGGGCAGCGGCCCTCCATTGGGAAACTTGCCGAATGGCTGGCCCTCGTCGAGCCAGCAGTTTACATACATGGGTATGTTGTATTCGGCCTTTCCAGCCTTGGCCACGGCATCCATATAAATGGCATAGTGGTGGGCCATGAAGTGCTGGCGCGCCAGGTCGGTGTCGCCATACTTACGCAGTTCCTCGCTCTTGGCAAACAGTTGGAGCGACTGCGGCGAATGGTCAATGTCTAAAAACACGCCCGGCTCGTTCTCCACCTGCACGGCAATCACACGTCCCGTGGCATCACGTTCGCTCACATAACGCATCAGGGCAGCAAATGCTTTGCCATCTGCCTCGCAAGCCTCCTTGCAGAAGGGGGAAACAGTGGTGGTGTTGAACCCTTGGGCATCGCGGGCACGGAAGAAACGCTTTACATCCTGCTTGGCCCAAAGGGGCATATAGGACGACTCGCCGTTCTTCCATGTGGCAAACCACAGGATGACCACCCGCATCTGGTGCTCTTCAGCCAAGGTAATCAGGCGGTCGGTGAGCGTGAAGTCAAACTTGCCCTCCTCGGGCTCCAGTTGTTCCCATGCCACCGGGGCCAGCACTGCGTCCAGCCCCATGGCCTTCAGTGTGGCCATGTCCCTGGTGAGGACATAATCAGTGGATGCACTGGAGTTTCGCGTTTCTCCTACCACCAGCAAGGTGGGCTTTCCATCAATCAGCAAACGTTGTATGCCATTAACTTTGGCCACCTGACTCACCGGCTGTGCATCTGCCTTTTCCCCACACACGCATTGTCCGCCCCATATGAACAGGCACGACAACAAGACCAAAGCCCGCTTCATCACTTCAGTTTTTCAAGCAGAATCTCAGGCTTTATCCGCTCTTGCTGGCCTGTAACCATGTTCTTGAGCGTGATTTCTCCAGCCTTCACTTCATCTTCTCCCGCCATGGCCACAAAGGGAATCATGCGGGCATTGGCATATTGCATCTGCTTCTTCAGTTTGGCCGAATCGGGATATATCTCAGCGGAAATACCAGCCCTGCGCACCTGATGAAGAAGCGGCAGGCAATAATCGGCCTCCAGCTCGCCGAAGTTCAGGAAAAGCAGTTGGGTGGATGTGGCCAATGCCTCAGGATAGAGATTCAACTGGCCCATCACATCATAGATGCGGTCTGCTCCAAAACTGATGCCCACACCACTCAACCCGGGCATACCAAAGATGCCCGTGAGATTGTCGTAGCGGCCACCGCCTGTGATGCTTCCTATCTGCACATCCAGAGCCTTCACTTCAAATATGCAGCCCGTATAATAATCCAGTCCCCTGGCCAGGGTCAGGTCAAGTTGCACCTGCGATGCCACATCGCCCACACGTGCCAGCACAAAGGCCACCTCGTCGAGTCCCTTCTGTCCCACTTCGCTCTGGGCAAGTGCCTCACGCATAGTAGCAATCTTCTGCTCGTTGCTGCCCTCCATGGCAATGATGGGCTGCAGGCGGGCTATCTGTTCCTCGGTGAGACCGTCCTGGCGCAACTCCTCATTCACGCCCTCAAGCCCAATCTTGTCGAGTTTGTCGATGGCTACAGTAATGTCTACAATCTTGTCGGCCGCCCCGATAAGTTCTGCAATGCCCGACAGGATTTTTCGGTTGTTCACCTTGATGCACACGCGAATGCCCAAACGGCCGAACACAGTGTCCATGATATGGATGAGCTCCACCTCATTGAGCAGGCTGTCCGAGCCCACCACATCCGCATCACACTGGTAAAACTCGCGATAGCGGCCTTTCTGAGGTCGGTCGGCACGCCACACGGGCTGTATCTGATAGCGGCGGAACGGGAGCGACAGTTCCTCACGGTGCTGCACCACATAGCGCGCAAAGGGCACGGTCAGGTCGTAGCGCAAGCCCTTCTCACATAGCTGGGCAGCCAGTCGTCCCGTAGCTCCTTCCTGCAGTCCTCCAGCAGGCACGTCGCGCAGGAAATCCCCGCTGTTCAGAATCTTGAAAAGCAGTTTGTCGCCTTCCTCCCCATATTTGCCCATCAGCACACTCAGATTCTCCATTGCCGGAGTCTCTATCTGCTGGAATCCATAGAGTTTGTACACCTCACGAATGGTGTTGAAAATATAATTGCGTCGGGCCATCTCCTGAGGTCCGAAGTCCCTTGTCCCTTTTGGGATTGACGGTTTCTGTGCCATTTTTTTAATAATTTGTTCTTTTACGGCTGCAAAGTTACACCAAAAAAGCCGGAATTACAAAAAAAAGACATTACCTTTGCGCTATGGATAACAAAAAAAACATTTTGCATGCAGTATATCATTTGCTGGTGGCTACACAATTCATAGGGTTTTCTTTATCTCCAATTTCCTTCCGGCCTCGTTGATGATGATAAACTCGTCAAACTCTATCGTGCCGATATTGTGATTGAGTTATTCTTGTCATAACTCTGTGCCTGCCTTGTGATATGCCTCCCTGCTGGGGAACAAAAAGAAAAGACACAAACTGCCAGATATATTTGAGATACTTTTTCATACCCATAATTAGATAGACTAAAGTTGTTCTCGTTGACCTTTGGTCTTCTTCCTCCTAGCAAGGCATAGTCAAATCAAGCTTTGCCTCTGCTCTTGTTTCGAGCGTCAGTTGTCCCTGTTGTCGTCAAAACAGTCAAGGTTAACGTTAACCCAAGTTTGACCTCAAATTTTTTTTCAGCTATTTTCAGCGCACTTTTATACAGTAAATATCTGACACTCAATAATGGCAAGGAGTAAATCCGAATTGTAGTACACAGCAAATTCACAAAAAGGTTGTACCTTTGCA
>JAEDIG010000172.1 GCA_016292545.1 Bacteroidaceae bacterium | reverse complement strand
TCGCTGAGATAATAGTCGATGGCATTGTTCAGCGAGTCGATGCTCTCCTTCACGCCCGCCACGCTGATGTCCTCGTTCACCTCCAGCACTTCCTCGAAGAAGGAGAGATACACATCCTCCAGCTCCACAAAGTCGGCATTCTCGCGGATGATGCCGTAGCGGCGCAGAAACTCTATGCTCTCGTCCCTCCTGCTGGCCAGTTCGCGTGCCAGGTCGTATCGGAACGACAGCCGCTTCCGGTCTTGGAAAAGAGCATGCAGCAGCTTGCGCTCCCTATCCAAGGCACGTATCAGTTCGTCGAGCGAACGGAAATGGGACAATGCTTCCATCACGTGTTTGTCTTTTCATCATAATATCACCTGCAAATTTACATAAAATTCCCGAATAATAAAACGGACGAGATAAAGAAATTGCTTTTTCATTAGAGAAAAGGTCACTTTCATACCCCATTAAAGCGTATTTTACGTGCGTAGCACAACCTTGCAAAAGGTTGTACCTTTGGGCTGTCAAACAAAGCAATAAGGAGGTGCTCCATGATTGGCGGCACCTCCTCGTTGTCTTTATTCGAGCAGAATCTCTCTTACTTCCACGTGAGTGTACGACCGATGTTGTCGTAGAGCAGTGCCCAGTGGGCGCGCGACTTGCTGTCGGGAGCCGTGGTGCTGGCTGCCTTGGCCTTCTTCTGCAGTTGCTGCAGGTTGTAGAGTGCAGCGGCCCTGCATTCGGCCGATTCTCCGTTGTAGATGCCTATCAGCATATCGGCGATGGCATTCTGAAGGGTGGCCCTGTAGTTCGACACACAGGTGCGGCTGTCGGCCTCGCTGAACACGCGACGGGTGATGTCGGCCAGATAGGTGTCTACGGTGTAGAGCTTGTTGAGCATGTAGATGCGGCTCTTCAAGGAGAAGGCGATGCGGCCGGCCACATTCTTGGTGACAACCTCCGGATTGCTGGTGATGCGGTTGATATAGGGCACCTGAATCATCCATGTGGGTTCGTGGAAAACCTCCTTGTCGATCCATTCCATGGCATCCTTCTGCTTCTGCAGAGGGTTGGGGGCATACACGTCGCCCGGCTCATCCTTGGCACGGACGGTGCGGTATTGTCCACCGATATAGTTGACCACATGACCCATGTAGCGATAGAACTGGCCTATGATGTTGTCATAGAGTTCGGCCACATCGCGGTCGTAGATGTCCTTCTTGTCATCGGCGGCCCATTCGGTGAGGCACACGATTTCGCGCTTCAGGTTCATCAGACCGTAGTTGCTGGCCTTTACGGCATCATCTCCCAGGTCTTCCGTCTGGCAACGGGGGTCGATGCGGCTGCCCTCGCCGTCGCCCCACCACAGACGCGGATTCTTCTGCGCTTCCCTCACGAGCGGCTCCATCAGCCGGTGGTCCTCGTCGGGATTGTCGGCCTTCATGGGCATGTAGCCCCACTGGATGGCCCAGATGTCATAGTCCCCTATGCGCGGGAAGATGCCCTTGCGGCTGATGCCATCCTCGGGCTGGGCCACATAGTTGAAGCGGGCATAGTCCATGATGCTGGGGGTGTGGCCATGGGCCTCCACCCAGGCCTTGGAGCGCAGGCTGTCTACGGGCACTGTGCTGCTGCTGCCGAAATTGTGGCGTAGCGAAAGCGTGTGGCCCACCTCATGACTGCTGACAAAACGGATGAGCTGTCCCATCAGATCCTCGTCGAAATTCATCTTGCGGGCGGCTTCGTCGATGCTGCTGGCCTGCACCAGATACCAGTCGTGAACCAGTCGCATCACATTGTGGTACCAGCAGATGTGGCTTTCCAGAATCTCGCCCGTGCGAGGGTCGCTCACATGGGGGCCATAGGCATTCTCGATGGGAGAAGCCAGATAGCGGATGCAGCTGTAGCGGGCATCCTCCATGCTCATGGTGGTGTCGTTCTCGGGCCATTCGCGTGCCTGTATGGCATTCTTCCAGCCTGCTTTCTCAAAGGCCGGCTGCCAGTCTTCCACGCCATGTATCAGATACTTGCGCCATTGCTTGGGGGTGGCCGGGTCGATATAGTAGACAATGGGCTTGATGGGCTCCACAGCTTCTCCGGCCTTCTGCCGGGCCACATCCTCCGGACGTGCCTCCAGCCTCCAGCGTGCGGCAATGCGCTTGGCCTCCACCCGCTGCTGGTCGTCGGTGAACTCGTTGTAGCCGTTGGTGAAGTAGCCCACCCGGGGGTCGAAGTATCGGATGGGCATGGGGTCGGCGGGGAGCATCACAAAGCTCACGTTGAGGCCGAAGGTGACCTTGCCCGTTTCTCTGGCAGCAGGAACCTGGCTGCCGTTGGAGGCATAGGTCTTCACGGTGCGCACCTCGGTGTTCATCGGGAACGACTTGATGTCCTCGATATAGCTCATTTCGCCGATCATCCCCTGCAGCTCCATCGATTTCTTGAACTGGTTGGGGAGGCCCAGGGCAGGATTGTCCTGATTGAAGAAGGCCGACACCTTTATCTTGTTCACCCCATCCTTGTGCTCCTCCACCTTGAAGCTGCCGATGATGGGATGGGTGTTGCTGATGGTGATGGCCTTGCTTATCTGCTGTGTGCTGTCGGCCACATTGATGAAGAGCACGCTGCGCAGGAGCAGCTGCCCATTGGGGGCCTTTTCGAAGCGTACGGTCTGCTCGTTGACCTGCTCACCGCCAAAGATCCCGATGCTGGAGGGGGTGCTGGTGAATCGCACGGTGGTGAGAATCTCACGTCCGAGCAGGCTGTCGGGCACATGGAAGAACCATTCGTCCTTCTCCTTGGTCACACGGAAAAGTCCCGGACGGTCGATTTGCGGCTTTTCCACCTTGGTGCTGTCGGCCGGTGGCTCGGGCTGTCCCTTCCTGGATTTCTTGCCGCCCTTCTTTCCGCTTTTCTTCTTGTCCTTCTCCTGTTTCTGCTTCTGCTGGGCCTTTTCGGTCTTCTGCTTGTCCTTCTGCTTTTCTGCACGGGCCATCTGGGTGCCACCACAGAGCATGCAGAACGAGAGCAGGAACATAATCTTTCTGTAGTTCATAATGGATATTGCTGTTTGTTTATGTTGATGTGTTTTCTCTCTAAAAGATACATTGCCCGCAGAATCCGTGACTGCTTGTCCAGATTCTCGGGCAATGCGTTTGTTGGGTGTGGAGGGGGGATGAACCGGCAATGCCGTATCAGATGAGATACTGGCTGCTGATGCTCCGGTTCTCCTCGATGCGGCGGATGGTTTCGGCCATCATGTCGGCAATAGATATCTGCTTCACCTTGTCGCAGGTATGGGAATAGGGGATACTGTCGGTGAAGACCATTTCCACGAGGGCACTGTTCTGCACACGTTCATTGGCCGGACCGCTCATCAAGCCGTGGCTGGCAATGGCGCGCACGCTGCGTGCTCCGTTTTCCTTCATCAGGTCGGCTGCCTTGGTGATGGTGCCTGCGGTGTCCACCATGTCGTCGATGAGGATGACATTGGCGTCCTTCACGTCGCCGATGATGTCCATGTGGGCCACCTCGTTGGCCTTCTTGCGGGTCTTGTTGCAGAGCACCAGCGGGCAGTCGAGATATTTTGCATACGTGCTGGCACGCTTGCTTCCGCCCACATCGGGTGTGGCAATCACCAGGTTCTCCAGATGGAGGCTCTGGATGTAGGGCAGCATCACGGTGCTTCCATACAGATGGTCGACGGGCACATTGAAGAATCCCTGCTCCTGGTCGGCATGAAGGTCCATAGTGAGCAGACGGGTGATGCCGGCCACACTCAGCATGTCGGCCACCAGCTTGGCGGCAATGCTCACACGGGGCTTGCTCTTACGGTCCTGACGGGCCCATC
>JAEDIG010000171.1 GCA_016292545.1 Bacteroidaceae bacterium | reverse complement strand
TACTTGCTGAGGTTTATCATGTTCCAGATGTACTCCGTCTTGTCGACATAGAGCATGTCGAGGTCCCTTATCTCCGAAAATGTCTGTATGCCTACGGGCAATCGCTTCAGTTCCTTCATATCTTTCTGCTTTTTGATGCGTTTCGCGCATATTCCTTTGCAAATTTACATAAAAATCCCGAATTATAAACCAGCGATATGAGGAAATAGCTTTTTCTTATGGAGGAAAGCTATGCTTTTATTCCGAGACAAGCAAGGGACAGGCGTTTCATAGCAAGAAAAATTATGTTGTCATATTTATTTTTTCTGTTAAACAATGCTTTTTCATTCTCAAACAAGCCTAGTCGCTGCTTGCCGACAGGATGGTGCCGTTTGGCATGATGCCTTCCACCGACACGGACAGGTGGTTCTGCCTGCAATTGTTGTAGAATTTCACCTTTGCCTTTCCGTCCTTGCCAAGCTGCAGCGAGGGGTTCCAATAGATGGTGCGCCGGTAGTCCTTGTGCAAGGGAAGGGGCTTGTGGGAATAGTCCGGCTGATAGAAGTCCTCACATACGTTGTAGCCTGAAAACACATAGCGCCGGTCGCGATAGGTGATCCGCTGCCTGTCGTCCTCAAATGTCACCATGTCCACAGTCACCATCGGCTGGTTCGACGCCTCATAGCGCGGGTCGCCTTCCAGCCGGGGGGCATAGTCGGTATATACGGCAATCCGCTTGAGGTTGCACAGATGGTTGCACCTGTGCTGTTGTTCCATCGACACATTGTGGGTCATGTTGTGTCCGTCCCATCTGCGTTCCAGCTGGTATCTGCGCCTCACGCCCATTTCTCCGATATACAACCGCGCAAGGGCGATGCTCAACGACTGTGCACCGGCGTACCATGCTGGAGACAGACCGGCATCAACCACTTCATTGAAAGCCTGATAGGCATCCACCACAAAGGCCGGTTTGGAGCCTTTGAAGGGCCTGAGCCCGTTTCGGTTGGCACCCACCGTCAGTTCGCTTATCATGTTGACACCCTCCTGTGGACGGACAGCATCGCCAAGGTCCTGCATCAGGTGTGTCTGGTAATAGGAGTAGGGCCGTACAAAACGCGGATGGAACGGTATCACCCGCAGGCTGTAGTCAGGGTATTGGTCGGCATTGTTCACCAGCTGGGGCATCTCCGTCAGTTTGCTGGCTGCCAGATAGGCGAAATAGGGCGTGTAGGAATGGGGTGTCTGCAATGCAAACTGTCCATTCTTGGTGGCCACGGTCTCGACAGCCTGGTTGTTGTCTGTCCTGAAGGGCTGTGCATACTGTGCATGCACATACACATCATTCTTTATCTCCGACAGGTGCTGGTAGTCTTTAGGGTCCAGCCTTCTGGAATTATATATCCCGAGCCCCAGCTCCATTCCGTCTTCAAGCAGGGATTCCATGAAATGGTTGCTTTGGATGATGTTCACCGGCTCTATCAGCAACGGGCCGCTTGTCCCTCCCGAGGCATTCTGAAACAGCTGGCCGGGGTCATCCGCAGAGCCCACATAAAAATAATCCTCCTGGTCCAGGGCGGTGTATTTGTGTACATCCCCCATTATAACCGGTGAAACCTCGTATGGCTGCAGCAACCGGAAAGGCTCCTTCATCTCCTGCCATGCATAGCGCCGCCATCCCTGCACCATCAGCAGCAGGTCCAGAGCAGCGCGGTGCGATTCGTCGTCCTGTTCGAAATAGTACGCGGGGTTCTCCACAAAGCCCTTGATCTGGCTCGACAGTAGGAGTTCGGTGTACAGGCTGTTGTTGTCGTAGAGTGCATCGCTGAGTGCCTTGTCGCGTACCGCCACCGAAACAGTGGCGTTCGGCACTCCGCTGAGTGTCATCTTTATGGGAGCAAAGGGCTCGCACATTTCCGGCACCCCGTCAATGCGTGTCCTGCTCAGGCGTGTGTCCTTTCCATGGGAAACGAAATACAGACGGTCCGCCCAAATCCTTCCACCGCTGTCAAAGAGGGTCAGCTGGGCCACCCCCTCAGGCAGCGAGTCAAGACTCACGTATACAGGGCCGTCTTCCACCTCACAGTAATATTTGACCACACCGTGGTGCATCACGGTCAGGCCCAATGGCCGGCTGTCCATGTTCCGGCGTGCCAGCCTCACGCGGATTCTGCTGTCTTCCTTGTCCACGTGCATCGCCACTCCCTGCTGTTGCCGGTCTGGCAGTTCCACCGGGAAGACATTCCCGTCCTTCCCCACAAATTCCGCCTTGTACGATTCGCCGGCTGTGGTCGTCACCTCCAGCATTCCCCGTCCTGCATGGACCACCTCGCCATGGGCCACTTCCCTGCGCCCCGTGTCATAGAGGAACAGCGTCCCGTCCAGATGTGCTCCGTCTGCGGATGAAGCCTCGAAAGCGATTCTTGTTGGCACCTCCTCCACCCAGTTCCCGCCCTCGGGGAAGAGGTTCACCTGAGGCAGTCGGTTGCGTTCCTGCTGCTTGTAATATCTCCTAAGAGGACGAATGGTCATGTTCCGTTCGGGTATCGTGTCTGCCATGGGTTTGTCGTAGACGGGAAACACACGGCTGTAGAGTTTGTCATAGTCGCGAAAGAAGTCCTTGGCCATTTCCTTCTTCAGAAACCATCTTTCGGCATATTTGGTATGAGGGCGGTCTACTACACCCCAGTTGAGTTGCCATCGGGTGTAGGCTCTCAGTTCGTAGAATCCGGCATACAACGAGTCGGGCAGACAGAATGACCCTTCCCCACTTCCATTCTGGAGCCTGATGGTCTGCCTCTCCACCAGATAGCCATCCTGATTGAACAGGTCGGCATACAGGACCTGGCTGATGTTTGTGGGCGCACACATGTCGCTGCGTTCCACGTATGCCTTGTAATAGATGGTGTCGCCCAGGAAATAGCATGTGTTGTCCATGTGCAGAAAAACCAGTTCCTGAGGATAGCGTTTCCCGTATTCCGTCACGGCATGGGCCAGCTGCTGAATGGTCTGCGACGGTGAAGACAGACTGTCTTGGGCAGGAATACCTGTAGCCCACATTAGGGCGAGTGTCATGCAAATTGATAATCTGATGTCTTTCATTGTGCAAGAATTAATTTTTTACGGTTCTTGGCCACAAAATTATCTATAAATTCTCATTCCGACAAACAAAACCACATATATTTTTGATAAGCAGGACATTTATCCAAAAGAAAAGGTAGAATAGACCAATTGGAGACTTTAACAGTTGTGCCGCCATTCCTTTCCACGAGCTTTAATTTGCAGAACTCTTCGCTTCAGTGAAGTTGCTTGGACTTGTGTAGAGCATTCCAAAGCGCAGGACACCCTCCTTCTTTCGAGAATAGTTATCATAAGTCCTGCGGGCTGAAACTATCTGAAAGGAAAAACATATATAACCTCACCGCCGATAAGATTAATAACCTTACTGCCGCAAGATTAATAATCTTATGCCTGTAAGGTTATTAATCTTATCGGCCATGAAGTTAACTGGCATAAAGCGGCTTTCATCCTTTGGTGATGAACTGACCAAAATGTAGCGCGTGCAGTTTTTCCTTCAGACGTTCTCTATCTGCCAGTCGCTGATGGTGCGGCGTTCGGAGTCGAAATTGATGCCAACCTTTACGATGGGGAGGCCTGTGAGGGAAAACTTCTGTGCATAGTCCTTCAGGTCTATCTGGTTCATGGCCGTCTGGGCATTCTTGTTGAGTTTCAGTTCGAACAGATAGAGGGCTTTCTGCGTTCGCATCACCATGTCCACACGGCCTGTGGGAGTGTGGACTTCCACATCCAGGCCATTGAAATGCCCAAGGAAGGAAAAGATGATGTACAGCATCTGCTGAT
>JAEDIG010000036.1 GCA_016292545.1 Bacteroidaceae bacterium | reverse complement strand
AAACCGGGCAGCGGTGTATGGGGTGTGCAGGTGCAAATCGGTTCCAGTGGACGCGGGACACTGTGGACGCTCTGGCCCGGGAAGGAAAGATTTCTTCCTCACAAGCTGGCCTTCTCGGATAAAATATGTAACTTTGCACCACGATAGCAAAATTCAAGTACTACAACAACACACACATTCAAACAATGACACACAAGAGAAAGGGGGAAATGGTGCCACACGGGCGAAGTGTATGCCAACGGCCAGGCCCTCAAGGAGACACAGACCCTCGACGAACTGCTCCAAGCCGGATCCGCAAGCGGATTGTGGCACAGCCAAACGACAGCCGACTCCACCATCCTATGGGCCACCTTCGCCCATTCTCCCAACGACGGAAGCACAGAGATAAACGTAAGGCAAAGCGTCTTCTATCCCAGCAAGCCCCACATCGACTACATCCATGTGAAAGGATTCCATCTGAGCCAGGCCGCCACACCCTGCCCCCCCCCACAGCCGAACAGATCGGACTGCTGGGTGTACACTGGAGCAAGGGATGGGTGATAGAAGACAACGAGGCGAGCCATTCCAAGTGCGTGGGCATCACACTGGGCAAATATGGCGACGAATGGGACAACAAGTCGGAATCCGTGGAAGGATATGTCATGACCATCAAGCGAGCCATCGCCAACCATTGGGACAAGGAGCACATAGGCAGCCACATCGTGCGCCGCAACCACGTGCACGACTGCGGACAGGCCGGCATCGCAGGCAGACTGGCAATGTGCGCATCAAGGTGTGGCCTGCCGAATAGCCGTCTGGGCGCATCGAATCTTCCAGAAGACAGCATTTCACACAAAAACGTGTTATTTTGAAAGAATATTTATGGTATTTGTGAACATTTTGCAACATTTATTTTGAAGATAACAGCATTTTGATTAACTTTGCACCGCAAATAATTCATCAAAACATAAAAATTGGAACAACCATGTGTGGAATAGTTGGAATCTTCAACATAGAAGGAGACAGCAAGAAACTGCGCCAGAAGGCACTGAAGATGAGTCAGAAAATCCGTCATAGAGGACCCGACTGGAGCGGCATTTATTGTGGGAAAACGGCCATTCTGGCCCATGAACGCCTCTCGATTGTGGACCCCCAGAGCGGCAAGCAACCATTGTTCAGTCCCGACGGCAAACACATTCTGGCCGTGAACGGAGAAATATACAACCATCAGGACATCCGCCGCCAAATGGCAGGCAAGTTCGCCTTCCAGACGGGAAGCGACTGCGAAGTGATTCTGGCCCTCTATCAGGAAAAGGGCATCCACTTTCTGGAGGA
This sequence comes from Bacteroidaceae bacterium, assembly GCA_016292545.1. Classification (GTDB taxonomy): domain Bacteria; phylum Bacteroidota; class Bacteroidia; order Bacteroidales; family Bacteroidaceae; genus Physcousia. Next base: position 18,366 of record JAEDIG010000036.1, on the reverse strand, counting down.
CCTCAACGGCATCTTTGCCTTTGCCCTCTACGACGAGGAAAAGGACGAGTTCCTGATTGCACGCGACCCCATCGGTGTGATACCCCTGTACATAGGGTATGATGCCGACGGCAAGGTGTATGTGGCCAGCGAGCTGAAGGCTCTGGAAGGCCAATGCGAACGGTTCGAACCATTTCTTCCTGGCCACTACTATCACAGCCGCGAGGGCAAACTGACAAGATGGTACAAGCGCGACTGGATGGAATACGATGCCGTAAAGGACAACACTGCCGACATAGACACGCTCCGGAGAGCCCTGCTCGACAGCGTTAAACGCCAGTTGATGAGCGATGTGCCCTACGGCGTGCTGCTGAGCGGCGGACTGGACAGCAGCGTCATCAGCGCCATTGCCAAGCGGTTCTCGGCCAAGCGCATCGAGAGCGGTGACCAGCACGATGCCTGGTGGCCCCAGCTCCACAGCTTTGCCGTGGGTCTGAAAGGTGCCCCCGACCTGGCCAAGGCCAAGGAAGTGGCCGACCACATCGGCACAGTCCACCACGAAATAAACTACACCATCGAGGAAGGCCTTGATGCCATTCGCGATGTCATCTATTTCATTGAGACCTACGACGTGACCACAGTGCGCGCATCCACTCCCATGTATCTGCTGGCCCGTGTAATCAAGAGCATGGGCATCAAGATGGTGCTCTCGGGCGAAGGGGCCGACGAGGTGTTTGGCGGCTACCTGTATTTCCACAAGGCCCCCAATGCCAGAGAGTTCCACGAAGAGACAGTGCGCAAGCTGGGCAAGCTCCACTGGTATGACTGCCTGCGTGCCAACAAGAGCCTCAGCGCATGGGGAGTGGAAGGGCGTGTGCCGTTTCTGGACAAGGAGTTCCTCGATGTGGCCATGCGCATCAATCCGGAGGCCAAGATGTGCCCGGGCAAGGTGATTGAGAAGAAAATCGTGCGCGAGGCCTTTGCCGACATGCTGCCCGAGAGTGTGGCATGGCGACAGAAGGAGCAGTTCTCCGACGGTGTGGGCTACAGCTGGATTGACACACTCAAACAGATTACCAGCGAACAGGTGACCGACGAGCAGATGGCCCATGCAGCCGAGCGTTTCCCCATCAACCCGCCCTTGTGCAAGGAGGAATACTTCTACCGCAGCATCTTTGAGGAGCACTTCCCCAGCGCCAGTGCCGCCAGGTGTGTGAACCAAGAGGCCAGCGTGGCCTGCTCCACAGCCATCGCCCTGCAATGGGATGCCGCATGGAAAGAGGCCAACGACCCCAGCGGACGTGCTGTTGCAGGTGTCCATGAGCAGGCCTACGAGCCGGAGCCGGCAGGAAAAGCACAAAAAGAGGGCTGATAATGAATATTTTTCGCAAAAAGTTTTGTCCGTTCACGAAAATGCCATAACTTTGCAGCGAGTTTATTAACCTAATTTATTAACCCTTTAATTATCTGTATGGCAGATTTCAAGAATGTCGCTCCTATCGAAGACTTCGACTGGGAAGCATACGAGAGTGGCGACGTAAAGACCGACGTGAGCCGCGAGGCTCAAGAAGAGGCATACGCAGGTAGCCTCAACAATGTAAACGACCACGACGTGGTAGACGGAACCGTTATCGCAATCAACAAGCGCGAGGTAGTGGTGAACATCGGCTACAAGAGCGATGGCATCATCCCCACCAGCGAATTCCGCTACAACCCCGACCTGAAAGTAGGTGACACCGTGGAGGTTTACATCGAAAACCAGGAAGACAAGAAGGGCCAGCTCATCCTTTCTCACAAGAAAGCACGCGCAAGCCGTTCTTGGGACCGTGTCAACCAGGCACTGGAGAACGAGGAAATCATCAAGGGCTACGTGAAGTGCCGCACCAAGGGTGGCATGATTGTGGACGTATTCGGCATCGAGGCATTCCTCCCCGGTTCACAGATCGACGTGAAGCCCATCCGCGACTACGATATTTTCGTGGGCAAGACCATGGAGTTCAAGATTGTCAAGATCAACCAGGACTACAAGAACGTTGTGGTTAGCCACAAGGCACTTATCGAGGCCGAGCTGGAACAGCAGAAGAAGGAAATCATCTCCAAGCTGGAGAAGGGCCAGGTGCTCGAAGGTACCGTCAAGAACATCACCTCCTACGGTGTATTCATCGACCTGGGCGGTGTGGACGGACTCATCCACATCACCGACCTCAGCTGGGGCCGCGTGAGCGATCCGAACGAGGTTGTCACCCTCGACGAGAAGATCAATGTGGTGATTCTCGACTTCGACAACGAGAAGAAGCGCATTGCATTGGGCCTCAAGCAGCTCACTCCCCATCCCTGGGATGCACTGGATCCCAACCTCAAGGTGGGCGACCATGTACATGGCAAGGTTGTCGTTATGGCCGACTACGGAGCATTCATCGAGATTGCTCCCGGCGTAGAGGGTCTCATCCATGTGTCGGAAATGAGCTGGAGCCAGCATCTGCGCAGCGCTCAGGACTTCATGAAGGTGGGCGACGAGGTAGAGGCAGTCATTCTGACACTCGACCGCGAGGAGCGCAAGATGTCGCTGGGCATCAAGCAGCTCAAGGACGATCCCTGGGAAACCATCGAGGAGAAGTATCCTGTAGGCAGCAAGCACGTGGCCAAGGTTCGCAACTTCACCAACTTCGGTGTGTTTGTTGAGATTGAGGAAGGCGTGGATGGCCTCATCCACATCAGCGACCTCAGCTGGACCAAGAAGGTTAAGCACCCCAGCGAGTTCACGCAGATTGGCGCACAGATCGACGTTGTTGTGCTGGAAATCGACAAGAACAACCGTCGTCTCTCTCTGGGCCACAAGCAGCTCGAAGAGAATCCCTGGGATGTATTCGAAACCGTATTCTCACAGGACAGCATCCACGAAGGCACCATCACCGAACTGCTTGACAAGGGCGCTGTGGTTCAGCTGGAATATGGTGTTGAAGGATTCGCCACTCCCAAGCACCTCGTGAAGGAAGACGGCAGCCAGGCTCAGCTGGGCGAGAAGCTCCAGTTCAAGGTGATTGAGTTCAACAAGGAGAGCAAGCGCATCATCCTCTCTCACAGCCGCATCTACGAAGATGCACAGCGTGCAGAGGCCCGCGAAGCCAAGAAGGCCGCTCGCCAGAACGCTCCCAAGCGCCAGAAGGAAGAGGCTCCCGTAATCCAGAACCAGGCAGCCAGCACCACGCTGGGCGACCTTGATGCACTGGCAGCCCTGAAGGCCAAGATGCAGAAGGGCGAGTAAGAGAGAGTCCACACCGGCACTTGCACAAACAAGCATAGGATTCAACCATGGAAGCCCGCACCACAAATGCGGGCTTCCTCATTTTCTCCAACCCCACTCACATGGAACCACTGACACTTCACATCCTGGGTTGCGGATCGGCCCGCCCCACACACAAGCACAACCCCTCCAGCCAAGTGCTCGACTGCAGGGGGAAACTGTTCATGATAGACTGCGGAGAAGGCACACAAGTGGCCTTCACACGCAACCGGCTTAACATGAACCGGCTGGGCCACATATTCATCAGCCACAACCATGGCGACCATGTGTTCGGACTGCCAGGACTCGTGTGCACCATGTCGCTGATGGGGCGCACGGCCGACCTCCACATCCATGCACCCGCAGACGTGAAGCCCCTGCTGGAAATGGTGGAGCAGCACTACTGTGAATGTCTGGGCTACAAGCTGGTGTACCATCCCGTAGACACGGCCGCCAACACGCTGGTACACGAAGACCGGAGCCTGGAAGTGTGGAGTCTTCCCCTGCGCCACAGGGTGCCCTGCTGCGGATACCTCTTTCGCGAAAAGCCTCTGCTCCCACATATCCGGCGCGACATGATTGATGCCTTCCACATTCCCTTCAGCCAAATCAACAACATCAAGAACGGAAGCGGATGGACCACCCCCGACGGCACATTCCTTCCCCACGAAAAGCTCACCACACCAGCCGACCCTCCGCGCAGCTTCGCCTATTGTTCCGACACACTCTACATGCCGGCCCTCGCCCCACTCCTGAAGGATGTGACCCTTCTCTACCACGAGGCCACCTACACCAGCGAGATGGAACAGCGTGCCAAGCAGAATGCCCACTCCACCGCCGCCCAGGCCGCCCGCATTGCCCTGGCCGCCCAGGCATCCCGCCTCTGCATAGGGCACTACAGCGCCTGCATAGACGACGAGAATGCCTTGCTCCAGGAAGCCCGGGCCATCTTTCCCCGCACCATTCTGGCACGGGAAGGCATGCAGATTCATTTGTAAAGGCGCATGTGGCATCAGCTACACGACACAAAACACAACTACACCCCCATTCAGAGGCCTGAAAAGCCTGAAGACGGCGCTGTTTTGCATAAAAAACAAGAAAAAAGCGTATTTTTCTACGAAAAAGTTTGCTCAGATGAAGCAAAATCACTACATTTGCCCATCAAAACATGCGAATCATGAAGAAAATACTACTGATAATCCTCTGTATCACATGCTGGATGACCGTTCTTCCAGTGCATGCCAACTACACCCCGGATGGCATAGAGCAGACTGCGTCCATACGCATAACAGTGAACGGTTCCTCTGTCAGGATTATCGGTGGAGAGGCGATGAATCTGGAAGTATACAACGTGACGGGTGCCAAAGTGCTGACACGCCAAATTGACAGTCAGGACAAAACCTTCAGCCTCAGCCTCCCCAAGGGATGCTACCTGTTCAAGGTTGGAACCGTGGTGCGCAAAATCTCCATACAGTAATCACCGATTAAACCTTTTGCCCTCCACATCGTCAGAAATCACATGACAGACGAAGCGGAACTCCTCAATAGACTCAAGGACGGCAAACTGCGCGAGCAGGCCTTCACCGAACTGGTGCGAACCCACCAGGAACGGCTGTATTGGCAAATCCGCAGGATGGTGGTCACCCACGAAGATGCCGACGACGTGCTGCAGAACACACTCATGAAAGCATGGGCCGGCCTCGATGCCTTCAGAGGCGAATCCAAGTTTGGGACATGGCTCCACCAGATTGCCCTCCACGAGGCCATGAACTTCCTTCGGAAGAAAAAGCAGACACTTTCCATCGACGATGAACAGACCTTCGTGGCCAATCTGTCGGCCGACCCTTACTTTGACGGCAACGAAACCCAAATGCAGCTTCAGCAGGCCATCCGCACCCTGCCGGAAAAGCAAAGAGCAGTCTTCAACATGAAATATTTCGATGAAATGAAATTTGAGGAAATAAGCGAAATCTTCGGCACCAGCGTGGGTGCGCTGAAAGCATCCTATCACTTTGCCGTTAAAAAAATCACCGCATATTTCGAGAAACTGGATTAAACCATTTGACGATAATGGAATCAAAGTATTATATGAAAGGAGAACATGATATGGCAGACATACTGGAGAAAAAACTAAAGGAACGCACAGGGACAGACAATCCGTTCCGTGTGCCTGAGGGATATTTCGACACATTGCCCGAGAAGATGCGCCTGCGCATTGCACGCAAGAAACGTGAGCGGAACATCTGGAGATGGGCTGTTGCCGCCGTCATGGCAGGATGTGTGGCTACAACCGGCCTCATCCTTGTGCAGCAAGCAGACACAGCCTCGCTCGCCAGCGAAACGAGCGTCTACAGCGCCGAAGACATGGAAATGCTGCTCGACTGCAACATCGTGAGCAACCTGGAGATTGCCAACTATATTACTGAAGCTGAATAAAAACACCAAACAACATGAAAAAGATTCTCATATATTGCATCTGCGCAATGATGGCTCTGCCCATGATGGCCCAGCGAAACAGAGGAGCAGACGGAAGAAAGCACTTCGACCCCGCCGGATTCCGGGAGAAAATGGAACGTTTCATGATAGAGGAAGCCGGCATCACCAGAGAGGAAGCCACCAAGTTTTTCCCCATCTTCCATGAAATGAAAGACAAGCAGATGGAGATTGGCCGGCAAATCATGGAGTTGAAAAAACAGAAAAATCCCGGCCAGATGACCGAAAAGGAATGCACCGAAGCCGTGCTCAAGATTGAAAGCCTGAAAGTGGAACAGGCCGAAGTGGGTGCAACCTACACCAAAAAACTGTGCAAAGCCATCAGCAGCAAGAAAGTGTTCAAGGCCATGAACGCCGAAGACCGCTTCCACCGCATGATGCTGCGGGAATTCCCGAAGGGGAAAAAGTAAGGCCGCACCTTACTCTTTCCCGTTCTCCAGCTGTTTGGCCTCGTTCCACAAAGCATCCATCTCTGCCAGCGTGAGGTCCTGCAGCCTGCGGCCTGCTGCCACTGTCTGCTGCTCCACATAATTGAACCGGCGGATGAATTTCTGGTTCGTGTATTCCAGCGCATTGTCTGGATTGATGTGATAAAGGCGGGCGGCATTGATAAGGCTGAAAAGGAAGTCGCCAAACTCACGGGCACTCTTGTCGGCATCGCCCCTGCACAGCTCCGTTTCCAGTTCACCCAGCTCCTCACGCACCTTGTCCCATACATCTTCCTTCTTGTCCCAGTCGAAGCCCACATTGCGTGCCTTGTCCTGTATGCGATAGGCCTTGATGAGCGATGGCAGCGACTGAGGCACACCCGACAGCACCGTCTTGTTGCCATCCTTCTCCATCAGCTTCACCTGTTCCCACGTTTTCACCACATCCTCTGCATTCTTGACCACAGCCTCGCCATACACATGGGGATGGCGGAAAATGAGTTTGTCGCACAGACGATTGCAGACATCTGCAATATCGAAGGCTCCTTCCTCGCTTCCTATCTTGGCATAAAAACACACATGCAGCAACACGTCGCCCAGTTCCTTGCAGATGTTGTGGGTGTCGTGGCGAAGCAATGCGTCGCACAATTCAAAAGTCTCCTCAATCGTGTTGGGACGCAGGCTCTCATTGGTCTGCTTATGGTCCCACGGGCATTTCTCTCGCAGTTCGTCGAGCACATCCAGCAAACGGCCAAACGCCTGCATCTTTTCTTCTTTCGTATGCATTTCCTTATCTTTATACGTTTTTTTTTGATTTTTCCTATCTGGGGAAATCAGTCCTGTCCTCCCCTGCCCTTAATCATGATACCGCTAATGATGCGACCGGAATGGATGCCCAGCCGACGTGCGCTGAAGAATTCATCGGGCTGGCTGAAGGTACACATCCCGCTCAGATGAATATCCTCTACCCCGCACTCCCTGAGCCGCCATGCATTCGATGCAGGCAAGTCGATATGCCACTTGTCGCGTCTCACAGCAATCTGCTGCATGGGAAAGCCGGCATCGGCAAAAGCGTCATACACCTCGTCGCCCACCTCGAACGCGTCCATACCTATGCCAGGCCCAATCACCGCACACATCCGGGAAGGCACCACGCCCAGTTCACGAACCATGCAGTGCAAGGTCTTCGACACAATATCTGCCACAGTGCCCCTCCATCCCGCATGAATGGCCGCCACAGCCGGACGGGCAGGGATGCAGTCGGCTGTGCTCACAGCCACACACAGGCCTGGAACGTCTGTAAAGAGTGCATCCACACCCTCGGGCGCGCACGGCTCCGTCACCTTGCACGACATCGTGCCATGCACCTGGTGCGGAAATACAATGTGGCTGGAGGGAATGCCCAGTTCGGCAGCCAGAAGGCCACGGTTCGTCGCCACGTCCCGGCTGTTGTCGCCACAAAAGGGATTCACATTAAGCGATGCATAGTTCCCCTTGCTCACACCTCCCTGGCGTCGGGTGCTGAAAGCCACCACCCTATCCCCAAGGCCGTAGTAGAGATTATTCATCCTCTGTGTCGTATTCAAAATCATCGAGTTCCTCAATGTCCTCAATATCCTCCTCGTCCACAAATACCAATTCCTCGTCTTCGCCCATGTCCTCCAGTTCCTGCTGCAAGGAAGTGAGGTCCTTGTTGCGGTGTACGATGGTTTCCTGCTGAGTGATGGCCTGCAGTTTGTTGCTCTCGCTATTGAGCGCCGTCCACAGGATGTCCTTCAGTTCGTTGAGGCCCTTTTGAGCCACAGCACTGATAAACACAGTGGGCACATCCTCCGGAAGGTCCTGGCTCAGAAGCTGTTGCAGTTCATCGTCCAGAAGGTCGCTCTTCGTTATGGCCAGCACACGTTGCTTTTCAAGCAGTTCCGGGTTGAACTGCCCCACTTCGTTCAGCAGGATTTCATACTCCTTGCGGATGTCGTCCGTATCGCCGGGCACCATGAAAAGGAGCAGGCTGTTACGCTCGATATGGCGCAGGAAGCGCAGTCCCAGACCACGACCTTCCGAGGCACCCTCAATGATGCCAGGTATGTCGGCCATCACAAACGACTTGCCTTCGCGATATGGCACAATGCCCAATGAAGGTTCCATGGTGGTGAACGGATAGCCCGCAATCTTTGGGCGGGCACTGCTCAATGCAGACAGCAAGGTGCTCTTGCCTGCATTCGGGAAACCCACCAGGCCCACATCGGCCAGCAGCTTCAGTTCCATGATGACCGTCAGCTCGCGCATGGGTTCCCCCGGCTGTGCATAGCGGGGAGCCTGGTTGGTGGCTGTGCGGAAATTCCAATTACCCAGTCCGCCACGTCCGCCCTTCAGGAGCATCACCACCTGTCCGTCTTCCGACACGTCGCAGATGTACTCACCCGTTTCGGCATTGTACACTACCGTACCGCAAGGCACATCGATGTAGCGGTCCTCTCCGTCGCTGCCCGTGCTTCTGCTTTTTCCGCCATTGCCCCCATGCCCGGCAAACACATGCCGCTCATAGCGCAGATGGAGGAGCGTCCAGTAATTGTGGTTACCCCTCAGGTACACATGACCACCACGTCCTCCGTCCCCCCCGTCGGGACCGCCGTTGGGCACATACTTGGCACGGTGCATGTGCATGCTGCCGCGTCCGCCTTTGCCGGAGCGGCAGCATATCTTCACATAGTCTACAAAATTCGATTCAGCCATTCCGTTGCGGAGTCAATATTTCAGTTCTTCTCCTCAATCAGTTTGTAGATGGCTTCCAGCATCAGTTCCTTGGCAGGATGTTCACTCCAGCAGAAGGTGTTGCGCAGACCTTCCTTCTCAAACCATTCAGCCAGAGGAGCCGTCTGGCTGCGATACACCTCAAAACGCTTCTTGATGGTTTCTTCATTGTCGTCGGCACGGCCCTGCTCCTTGGCGCGGTTCAGCAGACGGGCCATCAGCACGTCTTCCTCCACCACCAGTTCAATCATGATGCCCATGTCGCTGCCACGCTCTGCCAGCATTTTCTTCAGCGCCTCGGCCTGTGCAATTGTGCGGGGGAAACCGTCAAAGATAACTCCCTTTCCGGCGGGCTGCTCGTCATAAACCTTTGCCAGGATGTCCACCATCAGTTCGTCGGGAATGAGCTGTCCCTGGCTGATATAGCCCTGAGCCACCTTGCCAAGTTCCGTGCCGTTCTTGATTTCTGCACGCAGCACATCACCCGTGCTGATATGGCCCATGCCGAATTTTTCCACAATCATGTCGCTGTAGGTGCCCTTGCCAGAACCTGGCGCACCAAAAATAATGATATTCTTCATTGTTGAGTATAATATTGTTTTTTTAAATGATTATCCTATGTTCAAGCCAGCGTATAGATGTCGCGGGTGTTGCGACCCTTCCCGTCATAGTCGAGCCCATAGCCCACAATAAAATCGTTGGGGATTTGCAGGCAGCAATACTTTACATCAAGGGCCACCTCCAGCTTGTCGGGTTTCATCAGGAGCGTACACACCTCCAGACTGCCGGGTCGTTGGGCACGCAGGGTTTCGAGCAGGTGCGCCATGGTGAGGCCGGTGTCCACGATGTCCTCCACTACAATCACGGGCCGCCCCGTGATGTCCACGTTCAGCCCGATAAGTTCTCTTATCTTGCCCGTGGTGGATACCCCCTGGTAGGAAGCCAACTTCACAAAACTGATTTCACAGGGCAGGCTGATGGCCCTCAGCAAGTCGGAGGCAAAAATAAAAGAGCCGTTGAGCACTGCCAGAAAGACAGGCTCCTGGCCCTCATAATCGCGGTTGATTTGGTCTGCCACTCGCTTCACTTCCCTTAGGATGCGGTCTTCGGTAATGGACACCTTGAACCGCTTGTCGTTTATCTGAATCGTATCCATTTATAAGCATTTGACGATTTTCGACCGCAAAGTTAGGAAAAAAAGTTCAGAATCAGCCCTGCAAAGCAAAAAACTTTCGTCTATGTGGGGTGCTCATTCGCTGAAAAGCCTTACCTTTGCACCATGAATCCTACAAAATGGCAAGAAATCACGCCCCAAATGGCGGCCATGGCCTATCGCCGGCCTCCTGCAGATGCCCACAAAGGCATGATGGGGCACGCCCTGCTGATAGCCGGACGATACGGCATGGCAGGATGTGCCCTGCTGGCTGCGGAAAGTTGCCTGCGGAGCGGAGCAGGAAAGGTGACCGTATGCTCCCACCCCTCCAACCGCATCATCCTGCAAACGGGCCTGCCCGAAGCCATACTGGCCATGGAGAAGCCGGCCGACACGTGGCAGTTCCAGTCCATCGGCATCGGGCCAGGACTGAGCCAAGCGTTTGAGCAACTGATGTGGGAACTGATGGACCAAGACCGTCCGATGGTGCTGGATGCCGATGCGCTCAATGCCATTGCCCGCAAAGGCAGGCTCTGCGGAAACGGCCACATCCTGACCCCCCACCTGGGGGAACTGGCGCGCCTGGCCAAAGGGCTTCGGCTTCCTGGCCACACGCCCTGTGAGCAAGCGTGCTTTCTGGCCACCCGATGGGATTGTCATGTGGTAGTGAAAGGCCACCCATCGCTCATCTGCACGCCACAAGGCCCCGTGCTCAGTTGCCCCCGCGGCAATGCAGGCATGGCCACAGCCGGAAGCGGCGACGTGCTCACAGGCCTCATCACGGGCCTGCTGGCCCAAGGCCACCCTGCCCACGAGGCCACCCTGCTGGGTGTGTGGATTCATGCCACGGCCGGCGATGCCGCAGCCCGCGACCTGGAACAAGCGTGCATGCTGGCCCGCGACATCATCACCCACCTGCCCGAGGCATTCAAGGAAATCAGAAATATAAAAAAAGGATTAACGATATGACTACAAAAAAGACTATTGCCCTGCTGATGACTGGCTTGTGTATGCAATCAGCAACGGCACAGACGGAAGTGGAGCCTTTCGTGCCAGGATCCACCGTAGAAGGAGTATGCTACTACCTTCCCGCCACTGCCCTGCGTGTGACCGTGACGGCAGAAAAGACCATAACCAGACCTGGTGAATTCAATAAGTACGCCAACCGCTATCTCAGGCTCGACCAGGTGCCCGAGCGCGAAAAGGTGGAATGGGAACTGAAGGAGGTGAAGCTGGAGCCCTACGGCGTACCCGACCGTTCGAAGGCATTCTCCATCAAGCTGAAGAGCAAGACTGTGGCACCCCTGGTGGGGCTGAGCCGCGACGGTCTGTTGCTGAGCATCAACACAGATGCCGAGGAAACAGTCCTGCCCGAGCCGCCCCATGGGACACCTGCCCAGCCCCTGCCCAACCCCAAGGAGTTCATGACACAGGAAATCCTGTCGGCCGGCAGCACCGCCAAACAGGCCGAACTATGTGCCCAGGAGATTTACGATATCCGCGAAAGCCGCAACGCCCTCGTCCGCGGCGAGGCAGACAACACACCCAAGGACGGCGCACAGCTCAAACTGATGCTGGAGCAGCTCGACCGCCAGGCCAATGTACTGGAGTCGCTTTTCTGCGGCACCACCCAGAAAAGCACCGAGGTGTATACGCTCAACTATGTGCCACAGGAGATTACTGAAAACCACCTGCTGTTCCGCTTTTCCAAAAAGCTGGGCGTGTTGGATGCCGACAATCTGGCCGGTGAACCCATCTTCATCACCCTCAGCAATCTGGAGTCGATGCCCGAGGTGCAGGAAGACCCTCAGGCAGCCAAGAAGAAAGAGAAACTGCAGCAAGGCGTGTTCTACAATGTGCCTGCACGCATAGGTGTCAGGGTGCACGCTCTCCAAAAGGAATGGGCCAAGATGGAGACCCCGATGGGCCAGTTTGGCCGTGTGGAGATTCTCAGCAACACACTGTTCGACAAGAAGAACACCATCCAGGTAACCTTCTTCCAGCAGACAGGCGGCACAAAAGACATCATGGAATGACAAACACTTAAAAAATACATCCCCTTATGAAAAAGATTCTTGCGATAGCCGTTGCTATCATGGGTGCCGCCAACATGCAGGCACAAGAGAAGAAGTATCCCGAGCCAGAAGCCATGCGTCCCGGCATGTCGGAATACTGGACACCTCAGCCCAAAGTCATCACTCCGGGCAGCATCACCGCCAACACAGCTCCAAGCGATGCCATCGTGCTCTTCGACGGCAAAAACCTCGCAGCCTGGCGCAACGACAAGGGAGGCAATGCCGAATGGATTGTGAAGAACGGCATCCTGACCGTAGACAAGACCAAGGGTGACATCATCACCCGCCAGGAGTTCGGCAGCTTCCAGTTGCACCTGGAATGGTGTGTGCCCACCGACATCAAGGGCGAAGGACAGAGCCGAGGCAACAGCGGTGTATTCCTGCAAGACAAGTACGAGGTGCAGATTCTCGACTGCTACCAGAACGAGACCTATATAAACGGTATGACAGGCAGCATCTACAAGCAGACACCTCCACTGGCCAATGCCATGCGCAAGCCCGGCGAATGGAACGTGTATGACATCATCTACACGGCTCCCGTGTTCAAGGAAGACGGCACCTACCTCTACCGCCCCTACGTGACGGTCATCCACAATGGCGTGGTGCTGCAAAACCACACGGAAATACTGGGCACCACCGAATACATCGGCTTCCCCCGCACCGAAAAACACGGCAAGGGTCCCATCCGTCTGCAGATGCACGGCGACCCCAGCAAGGCCATCAGTTTCCGCAACATCTGGATTAGAGAAATGTAAATTAAAATATGAAGCAACAGACCTTTATCCTATCCATGGGACTGGCCGCTTGCCTATGTGATACCACATGGAACAGATACTGACATTCATCGACAACATACAGACTTTTCTGTGGACCCACATCGTCATCACACTCCTCGTGGGAAGCGCCATTTATTTCACATGGCGCCTGCGAGGGGTGCAGTTTCTGCAGTTGCGCGAGATGATGCGATTGCTTCTCTCGTCGGGCACTGTGGAAAAGAACGCGCAAAGCAATGGCAAGCGCCATGTCAATTCGTTCCAGGCTTTTGCAGTGAGTCTGAGCAGCCGTGTAGGCACAGGCAATCTGGCTGGTGTGGCCAGCGCCATTGCCATAGGCGGTCCGGGAGCCGTATTCTGGATGTGGGTGATGGCGCTGCTGGGAGCCAGCACGGCTTTCATGGAAGCCACGCTGGCCCAGCTGTTCAAGCGCAAGGGCGACGATGCCTTCTATGGCGGTCCGGCCTACTACATGCAGTATGGCCTCCACTGCCGCTGGATGGGCGTGCTCTTTGCCTCCCTCATCACTTTCGGTTTCGGCATTGCCAACCAGATTGTCCAGAGCAATACCCTCTGCGATGCCCTGGGCACGGCATGGGGCTACGATCCGGCCCGCGTGGCCATGATTCTCACCGTCATGACGCTGGCCATCATCTTTGGCGGCATACAGCGCATCTCGCATTTCTCCGCCATCGTGGTGCCCTTCATGGCCGTGGGTTATCTGCTGCTCACCATCTTCATTCTGGCTGTCCACATCAGCGAGGTGCCGTCCATGCTGCGGCTCATCATAGAGAACGCCTTTGGTGTCCGTCAGGCTGCCGGAGGTGCAGTGGGCATGGCCATCCTGCAGGGGGTAAAGAGAGGACTGTTCAGCAATGAAGCCGGCGAAGGCTCCGCGCCCAATGCCGCAGCCACGGCCAGCACCTCACATCCCGTCAAGCAGGGAATGCTTCAGGCCTTGGGCGTATTCACCGACACACTGGTCATCTGCACCTGCACGGCCTTTGTCATTATCCTCAGCGGACTCTACGGCAACGGGCAGGACGGCATCATCCTCACGGGCAGTGCCATGGAGCATTTCCTGGGTCTGCCCGGCAGATGGTTCCTGTCGGCTGCCATTTTCCTGTTTGCCTACAGCACCATCATCGCCAACTATTTCTATGGGGAAACCAACATACGCTTCATCAGCCAGAGCCGCAAGCCCATTTTTGTGTTCCGCCTGTTCACGGGTGTCACCGTTTTGCTGGGCGGCTACATGACCCTGCAGGAAGCCTTCTGCATCGTAGATCTGGCCATGGCCCTGATGGTCATCACCAACATGGTGGCCGTGCTGCTTCTCAGCCGCCACGCCACCCGCCTTCTGCGCAACTACATGCAACAGCGCAAGGAGGGGAAAGACCCGTCGTTCCACCGCCAGATGATGAGCGACATTTCGGACGATATACAATGCTGGGACTGAGGCAGAAGAAAACCCCGACGTTTCACAAAAAAACACTATATTTACTAGGGCATTCGCGCAGAAATTCGTAACTTTGTGCCCAAATTTCAAAAAACCTATCATACAACAATGGAATTAGCTAGCAAATACAGCCCTGCCGAAGTGGAGGGTAAATGGTATCAGTATTGGCTGGACAACAAGCTGTTCAGCAGCAAGCCCGACGGACGGGAGCCCTACACGATTGTCATTCCGCCCCCAAACGTGACGGGTGTGCTCCACATGGGCCACATGCTCAACAACACCATACAAGATATACTCGTGCGCCGCGCTCGCATGGAAGGCAAGAATGCCTGCTGGGTGCCCGGCACCGACCATGCTTCCATTGCCACCGAGGCCAAGGTGGTGAACCGCCTGGCCGAGCAAGGCATCAAGAAGCTGGACCTGACGCGTGAAGAGTTCTTGAAGCATGCCTGGGACTGGACCCACGAGCACGGAGGTATCATCCTCAAGCAGTTGCGCCGACTGGGCGCCAGCTGCGACTGGGACCGCACGGCCTTCACCATGGACGAAAAGCGCAGCGAGAGCGTGCTCCGCGTCTTCTGCGACCTCTATGACAAGGGCCTCATCTATCGCGGACTGCGCATGGTAAACTGGGACCCCAAGGCACAGACGGCCCTTTCGAACATAGAGGTAATCTACCGCGAGGAGCAAAGCCATCTCTACAACCTGAAATACTATGTGGCCGATGCCGATGTGAACCCCGTTGTGCCCACAGGCGAGGAAGGCGAGGTGCTCCACAAGGACGAAAAGGGCTACTACGCTGTGGTAGCCACCACCCGCCCGGAAACCATTATGGGCGACACAGCCATGTGTATCAATCCCAAGGACCCCAAGAACCAGTGGCTCAAAGGCCATAAGGTCATCGTGCCGCTGGTGGGACGTGCCATTCCCGTCATTGAGGACCGCTACGTGGAGATTGAGTTCGGCACGGGTTGCCTGAAGGTGACACCCGCCCACGATGTCAACGACTACAATCTGGGCAAGACACACAATCTGGAGACCATCGACATATTCAACCCCGACGGCACGCTGTCCGAAGCTGCAGGTCTGTATGTGGGCATGGATCGCATGGATGTGCGCAAGCAAATCAGCAAGGACCTTCAGGAGGCCGGACTGATGGAGAAGATTGAAGACTATGTCAACAAGGTGGGCTATTCCGAGCGTAATCCCGACACGGCTGTCGAGCCCCGCCTGTGCAAGCAATGGTATCTCTCCATGCAGCACTTTGCCGACATTGCCCTGCCTCCCGTCCTGGAGGGCAAGATAAAGTTCTATCCCCAGAAGTACGTCACCACCTATCGCAACTGGCTGGAGAACATCGACGACTGGTGCATCAGCCGTCAGTTGTGGTGGGGACACCGCATCCCTGCCTACTACCTGCCCACGGCTGAGGGCGAGGAGGAGAAGTTTGTGGTGGCCATGAACACTGAGGAAGCACTGGAGAAGGCCCATCAGATACCAGGCTACGAGCACCTGACTGCAGCTGACCTTCGTCACGACGAGGATGCTCTCGACACCTGGTTCTCCAGCTGGCTGTGGCCCATCTCGCTCTTCGACGGCATCAACAATCCCGGCAACGAGGAAATCAGCTACTATTACCCCACTGCCGACCTCGTAACCGGTCCCGACATCATCTTCTTCTGGGTGGCCCGCATGATTATGGCCGGCGAGGAATACATCAAGGATGTGCCCTTCCGCAATGTCTATTTCACGGGTATCGTGCGTGACAACCTGGGACGCAAGATGTCCAAGCAGTTGGGCAACAGCCCCGACCCCATCGGACTGATAGACAAGTACGGTGCCGACGGTGTGCGCATGGGCATGATGCTCTCCGCCCCTGCCGGCAACGACATCCTTTTCGACGAGAGTCTGTGTGAACAGGGCCGCAATTTCTGCAACAAGATATGGAACGCCTTCCGTCTGGTAAAGGGATGGAGTGCAAACGAGCAGGCGCAGCCCGAGGCCAACAGCAAGGCAGTCAGCTGGATGAACGCCATGATCAAGGCCACTGCGGCCGAGATTCAGGAATTGTTCAGCAAGTATCGCCTGTCCGAGGCCCTGATGGCCGCCTTCAAGCTCTTCACCGACGAGTTCTCCGGCTGGTATCTGGAGATGGTGAAGCCGGCCTATCAGCAGCCCATCGACCAGGCCACCCTCACCTCCACCATGCAGATGTTTGAACAGCTGATGAAGATTATCCACCCCTTCATGCCCTTCATCACAGAGGAATTGTGGCAACAGCTCACTCCCCGGAAGGAAGGCGACAGCATCATGGTGAACCCATTGCAGGTGGGCAAACCCAGCGACGAAGAGCTTGCCCTGATGCACACCATGGAACAGGCCAAGCAAATCATCAGCAGTGTACGCGCTATCCGCAACACAAAGAACATTGCACAGAAAGAAGTGCTCTCGCTCCAGGTCATCTCTCAGGCAGCCGCAGAACAATCGCCCAGCCGCCAGTTTGCCGACATCATCACCAAGATGGCCAACCTCAGCGAAATCACGTATGCCGAGAAAAAGAGCGAGGGCAGCCAGACCTTCCTCATCGGCACCAGCGAATATGCCGTTCCCCTTGGCAACCTGATTGATGCTGAGGCCGAAATAGCCAAGGCCGAAGCCGAAATCACCCGTCTGCGCGGATTCATGGCAGGCATTCAGAAGAAGCTGTCCAACGAACGTTTCGTCAACAATGCCCCCGCAGCGGTAGTGGAGCTGGAGCGCAAGAAGCTCAGCGATGCAGAGAGCAAGATTGCCACGCTGCAACAAACCATCGACAGTCTGAAATAATCCTCCCCATAGACCAACCTATGCAGCCTCCCCCTGTTTCTCAGAGGGAGGCTTTTTCGATAGAAAGAGATGCAAACAAAGCAGACAGCGAATCGTTTGAGAATGTTAATTTGCAAGAAGATTGAATAATTATATGAGCATTTTGATGAACGTATGAGATAAATTATGTATATTTGCAGCGCAGATATTGTATACTGCACGAAAACAAGGCCAAAAAGCGTGGCATATTTGATAACATAAAACATTACATTTATGGCAAGAATGATTAAAGAAACCCCTATCCTCTATGGAGAGGAAGCCCGCCTCTTCGAGCTGAGGGCTGCCACAGTCCAGCCCCTTCCAAAGGAAAAGCGCGACCAGATAAAGGCAGACTATGAGTTTATGCGCAAAAGATGCGTTAACTGCACGTTCTAAGCATGGACTGCAGTGAGCCAAGATTCGAAGTAAAACGGATTAAGGTAGGCCAGTCCGTCAAATCCTTCGATTGTGGGGATGAAGACCTAAATAACTTCATCCTCAATGATGCGCCCCTATTCTACAAGGTGCGCCTTTCAACCACATACGTGCTTGAAGATGCCGATACCACTGAGGTTATCGGTTATTTCCTCCTATCAACAAGACAACAGGGCAGGATGCAGATTCATTACAGTTGACGCATACGCCAATGCCATCCCCTTCTATTTGAATCTGGGCTTCACTTCACTGTCGAAGGAAGACGAAGGCGCAGAAACAAGATTATTGTATTTCGACTTGAGACAGCTGGAAGAATAAAGATTTTCAACTTTCGCGAGTTCAAATGATTTGTGTATCAGCAGTGATTGTTTGTTCTGAAAGGTAGGGTGTTCAAAATATCTGTTTCAGACAAGGCCATTTTGGCAATCAATATTCTCCTGTGTTCCACGCCCCGAAGGGGCAAAAGCCATCAGCCCAGGGCAGAGCGAAGCGGCACCCTGGGTATCAAAGAACAGATGATAGGCACCTCGCCCTACAAGGGCAAAAGCAGGACTACATGTAGGAGGAACACACCCATGCCATTACTGATAGTCCTGCTTTTGCCCCTGTAGGGCGTTGTTTTTGTGTGTGGTGCATGACACCCAGGGTGCCATTCCGCTCCGCTCTATTCTGCCCTGGGCTAGTAGCAGG
>JAEDIG010000035.1 GCA_016292545.1 Bacteroidaceae bacterium | reverse complement strand
AACCGGCCCGACGATGTTCAGCAACTGGCTCTGGAGGTGGAACAAAAGACGGGACAAGAACCTGCATCGCCAACACCATACGAGGTAGAGGAAAAGATGCCAGAAGCAAAAGAGAATGGGGCGGCCCGCCCTCCTCGACCAGAGAGGCCAGCAGCACCACCGCAACAAGAGCACCAACTTGCACATAGCACCAGCCAAAAGACTGACCTGCCAGCCACAGACGCGCCCAAGGATGAGCAAAAAGAACTGGCTGAGCTGAAGGAGCAGATTGAGGCCGAGGTGCAACGTATGCTACTGGAGAGACAAATCAGTCTGGAAGTGGTAAATGCAGCCCTGAAGAATACAGAAGAAAACCATCAAATACAATGCTCGATATGAAACGTACATTCCTTACTTCCATCGCAACCGTCCTTGCCGCATTAGGAGCATGGGCGCAGAATCCTTTTGCACCGATCCTTTCGGAATTGAAGGTGCTGAACACCACCAGCGAACAGGGCCACGACCGGCTCGACTCGCTCTATTATCTCCACACACAGATCTATACCCTATCCTACAAAGGCAGGAAGGCCATCGAAAAAGCAGACGGGATCGTAAAGGAAATCGTAGACCTCTATAACCGGCAACTGCCCATCCACACGGGCGGATTCTGCCACAGCAGCGACCTCCGCGAAAACCCTGTCACAGAGAGCAAGAAAATAAGTGCCTATTACGGCGAGAACCTTCCGCCCATGGTTATCGGAGGAGAGGGCATCAACTATGCCTTGCTGCGCAAGCAGGATGCCGCCAATCCCAACTATCGCACCGTGCATGGCGTGGAATGGTGGATGGAACATCCCCAGCAAAGGGTGTGCTTCAAGGTGTTCAGCCTCTTCGGCCCCATGACGGACTACTACTATCGGAAAGCCATGTTCCTGGACAACAGCGTCTTCAGGCACCTTGCCGACTCCACTGCGGGCCATGTGGCGGCATCCGGCATCCCTGAATATCTGCAGATGGACAATACGGAATTCACCGTGCAGTCGCTCAGGCTGCTATGTGGCATGTACAAAGGCGAAGGCAATGCCATCGACGATGCCACGGCAGAGGTGGCCGCAGAGCGGTTCATCAACTATCTGGAGAGCACCGGCAACTCCACCGAAGAACGCATCCGCGTGATGCGGGAGATGCGCATCCCGGGATTCTATGCCGAGGTGACGGATGGCGTCAACGTTCAGCATGGCACACTGCCCTGGCTGGCAGAGAAGTGGAAGGACTTGAATGTATTCTGCCTGTCCTGGGAGCAGAAGGGGTCGCCGGAATGCAAGAAATATGGCGACAAGTCGAAATACCTGCTGCTTCAGGTTGTACTGCAATGACCGGATGCTACAATTTATAATTTACAATCGATTCTTTTTATCATTTACATTGATGAAGCACTTTTTGCTCGGCATCCTCTTGATGCTGTGCTGCCATCCCTGTGCAGCAAAATCAGGCAGACACACGTTTGCCATCGAGAACGGACAATTCCTGTACGACGGAAAGCCCACACCCATCTATTCCGGCGAGATGCACTTTGCGCGCGTGCCGGCTCCATACTGGCGCCATCGTCTGCGCATGATGAAAGCCATGGGGCTGAATGCCGTGGCCACCTATGTGTTCTGGAACTTCCATGAAGTGAGTCCCGGACAATGGGACTGGACCACCGGCGAACACAACCTTCGGCAATACATCCAGACTGCGCAAGAGGAAGGGCTGATGGTGATTCTGCGTCCCGGCCCCTACTGCTGTGCGGAATGGGAGTATGGAGGCTACCCCTGGTGGCTGCAGCAAGAGAAGGACTTGGTAATCAGAGCCAACAACCGGGCGTTCCTCGACTCCTGCAGCGTATACATCCACCAGCTGGCCGACCAGGTGCGCGACTTGCAGATAACACATGGAGGCCCCATCATCATGGTGCAGGCCGAAAACGAATTCGGGTCATACGTGGCCCAGCGTCCCGACATCCCATTGGAGGAGCACAAGCGCTACAGTTCTGCCATCCGGCAGACGCTGATAGATGCCGGCTTCAACGTTCCCATGTTCACCAGCGACGGTTCATGGCTGTTCCAGGGAGGTGCCATCGAGGGGGCATTACCCACGGCCAACGGTGAGGACAATGTGGAGAACCTGAAGAAGGTGGTCAACGAATACCACAGCGGACAAGGCCCCTACATGGTGGCGGAATTCTATCCTGGATGGCTTGACCATTGGAACGAACCCTTTGTCCGCGTATCCACGGACCGCATCGTGACCCAAACGCAGAAGTATCTGGAAAACGGCATCAACTTCAACTTCTACATGGTGCATGGCGGCACCAACTTCGGTTTCTGGGCCGGTGCCAACTACAACACCGACACAAACATCCAGCCGGACCTCACCTCCTACGACTACGACGCTCCCATCAGCGAGGCGGGATGGGCAACAGAGAAGTATACGGCCATCCGCGAACTGATGAAGAAGCATGTTCCCTACGAGGTGCCCGAAGTGCCCGCGCCCGTTCCCGTCATCACCATCCCCGAGGTGTTCCTCAGCACGACCTGCGATGTCCTGTCGCTGCTGGAAAAGCAGGCTCCCGTAGAGGCCGACCGCCCCATGAACTTCGAGGACCTGAGTCAAGGCTTTGGCTATGTGCTCTACCGGCGTCATTTCAACCAGCCCATATCCGGCATGATGCACGTGCCCGGCATTGCCGACTTTGCCACGGTCTACGTGGATGGCAAGAAAGTGGGCGAGCTGAACCGCCTCACCGACACAGACAGCATAGCGATAGACCTTCCCTTCAACAGCACGCTGGACATTCTGGTGGAGAATCTTGGCCGCATCAACTATGGAGCGCGCATTCAGGACAACCACAAGGGAATCACACAAGGCGTCAGCATCGACGGTACTCCCATATCCGGCCAGTGGAGCATGTACCGCCTGCCCATGTCGGAGATGCCCAGAATGCAGGATGCAGTCCAAGGCTACCGCAAGGGTTGCCCCACGCTGTATGGCGGAACGTTCACACTCGACAAGGTTGGCGACACCTTCCTCGACATGGAGCGTTGGGGCAAGGGCATCGTCTTTGTCAACGGGCACAATCTCGGCCGCTACTGGAAAATAGGGCCGCAGCAGACCCTCTATCTGCCAGGCTGCTGGCTGAAAGAAGGAGAAAACGAAGTGGTGGTGTTTGAGCAACTGAACGACAGCCGGCAATATTCGCTCACCAGCGTAGCCACCCCCGTGCTCGACCGGCTGCAGACCACAGAATCCGAGGCAGAATCGGCCGATGAGATAATCGCCCGCCTGACAAAGGAGAACAAAGCCTTGCGTGCGCGCATTGCAGAACTGGAGCGTTCGCGCTAAGCCAGAGTCATGCCAAGAAGGCACAAAAATGTCAGTTGCGACCGACAAAAACAGCAGAATCTGTCGGTTGCAATCGACAAATATTTGATGGAAAAAGAAATTCTATACCACCAGAGGTGGGCGGCCGCAGCAAAGGATTCTCCCAGATTTCCGGTGTGGACAACTTATCCATTCTGGCAGACGACATAGACACCCCATGCAGAAGGAAACTTCCATTATGGACCATGGGATTCATGCACTAGCCCCCCGCTAGTCGCTCTTTATCACATCGGCCGGATTCTGGCGTGCAGCCCTTCGTATCTGCCAGAAGACGGTGAGGAGGATGAGAACGGCCATGGCCAGCAGGATGGCGGGATAGACCCACAGAGGGACGGGAGCCTGCTTGACATATTGCCTCACCCACAGGTGCATGAGGTAGTAGCCCACAGGGAAGGCCAGGACGCCACTGAACAGGAGCATCCGCATATAGTCGCGCAGGAACAGGCGGATGATAACAGCCGTCTTGGCTCCATGCACCTTGCGGACGGCTATCTCGCGCCGCCTGCGCTCGCAGGCGAGGCTCACCATGCTGAGGATGCCGAACAGGGCAATGAGCACACACACCACCGTCACCAGCATGAGCAGACGGCAAAGGATGCGTTCGGAACGCAGATAAGCGTCATACGCCTCCTCAGCAAAATACACGCTGACACCATAGTTTTCGGAACAGACACGTTCCACAGCGTCCTCCAGCTTTCGGGCAAACTGCCTATGGTCGGTACCCTCCTTCACATGGAAAGGGAAATGGAATGAGACGTTGCCGGTCGGGTTCCCACAACGTTGGATGAACATCAGCGGCTGGACGGGCGTGGTGGGTGGCATGTAGGAAAGGTCGCGCACAATGCCCTTCACCACATAATGCCCATCGTTATAGAGAGAAGAGAACTCTCCGCCCACCCTGCCGGCCCTGCCCAGGGCGCGGGCAGCGGTTTCGTTGATGCAAACCATCTTGCTGTCATCGTGGCTGTTGATGAACTCGCCCTCCACCATCTGGAGTTCCATGAAATGGAAATAGTGTTCATCGGCCTGCGCAGTAAGAAGCATGGCCCTGTCTATGTCCTCAGTCTTCACCTCTTTTGTCCAATTGAATCCACTGGGGATAGGGTATGGATAATCAACAAGGAAATCCTCTATCTCGGGCATCTGCCGGAGCAGTTGCTCCACACGTGAGGCCTCCACCGCCGGAAGCTCTCCCCCGTCGTAACGTCTGGCATACCACAGCTGGCCACGGTTATGCCTGGCAAACCCCATATCGGGCGAGGAAAAGAGGTAATGGATCTGGTTCATCATCACAAACGAACAGAACACGGCCCCCACGCTCACAGCCAGCTGGAGGGTGAGAAGCACGGAATGGGCAGAGAGTGAACCGGGCTGGCTGTGGCGGCCAGCAGCCTGATGGAGCTGGTGGCGGTTGGAAAACAGCACAATGACTGCCGTCACGGCAAGCGACACCACAGCAGCCGCCAGGGCATAGACGAGAAACCACCCCACGAAGAACGAATGGGGCTCATCAATGCGGCATATTTCCTTGAAATCCTCTATCGTAAGGCTCACGATGCCCACAGCCGCAAGGATAGATGCAGAAAGGAGGAGCAGCATCTCTGTAGAGAGCAGGGTCAGAAGGCTCCATGGGCTGGCACCATGCACATAGCGCAGCGCCAGTTCACGCCGCCGGATGCGGATGCGGGTGATGAGCATAGTAAAATAGTTGAACAGGGCACAGCAGATGACAATGACACCCAGAATGACAAACAGACGGAGATGGTTATACTGCACCACCCTGCCGGGCATGACATTGCTCCGGCGCACCTCCTTCAGCGGCAGCATCCTGTAGCCGAATTCCCTCTGCCAGTCCCTATAATTTCCTGTTTTTTCTGCAACGTAGCGTTCTCCGCCTGGGATGGTCAGCACCTCCTTCTCCAGGGCCTTGGCCACCTTGTCCACGTTTTCCGGCTTCACACGTATGAATGTTGAAGTGCTCCATATATTATCCGAATTCACGCATCCCTCGTCTGGTCCCTTCAGGAAATCATACGCAAACGAGGTGGGCCTGCGAATGTCCTCAATGACAGCCACCACTGTGAGGCAGCGGTTATTGCCGTCCATCATGCAGTACAGCCTCTGCCCAACGGCACCAGTCCGGCCAAACAGACGCCTGGCCATGGAAAGGGGGAGCGCGGCCTCGTCGGCTTTCAACACCAGTTTCTTCCTGCCGTCCAGCACCCGTATGTCCATCATCTCCTGCACACCGCTGTCGATGCCAAAGATGCCGCAGAACATGGAGTCGCGGCACTCTGGTGTGGGCAGGACCACACATCCCGAAACCTGCATCCTGGCCAGCTTGTCTATCTGCGGGATGCGTTCACGCTGGCGCTGGCCTGCCGGGAAAGGAAGATAATCGTGATACTCGCCATTCTCATGAATCACGGACGCATCGCCACTGCCCTGCAGCATGTAAACGTTTTCGGCATCGGGCCACCAAGCGTCGAAGCTGTTCTCATACCTGATCCATAGTGCCGACAGGGCAAAGCACACCATCCCCACCGTCAGCGACATCATGCTGATGAGTGTATGGAGCTTGTACTTCATCAGATTGCGCCATGCAATCTTGAGGTTGTGCAGAATCATATTATACTTAATAGGTGTTTGTTTCTGCCACAAAGTTACGTCCAATATCCGAATCGGCCATGCTTTTTTCTGCCCGCAGATGCAGATTGTATGAAAATCATACACTTTTTTGTATGATTTTCATACACTCCCCTCCACTTTGGCCGCCTAACGGTTCTTCCTGTAGCTCCCCACCGCCCACACGCCCATGACCGAGGCAGCACACAGCAAGGCCAGCATCTGATGAGCCACGCTATGGAAGTCGCCCCCTCGCACGAAGACGGTGCGGATGGCATCGATAAAGTAACACATCGGATTGACATAGGTGGTCAGATAGGCCCAATCGGGCATTGAGCGCGTGGGTGTGTAGAGTCCGCTCAGCAGGAGCATGCACACCACAAAGAACCACATCACAAAGACAGCCTGGTACATTGTGTGGCTGTAGTTGGAGATGACCAGCCCCAACGAACTGCAGAACAAAGAGAACAGAACGGACAACAGCAGCACGAGCCACAGGGATCCCTGGCAGGTGATGTCATAGACCAGCCACGAAAGCAGCAGACAAACGCCCAGCACAAACAGTGCAATCATCCAGTAGGGAATCAGTTTGGAAAGGATAAAGGCCCATTTGGGCACTGGCGTCACATTCATCTGCTCGATGGTGCCAGCCTCCTTCTCTCCCACAATGTTGAACGCGGGCAGAAAGCCGCACAGCAGCATCAGCACCTCGGCCAGCAGTGCTGGAATCATATACACCTTGTAATCGAGGTTCTTGTTGTAGAGGAAGAGCGAAGACACCTTCTGCCGGATGGCCGATGCAGACGGCTCCACATGGGCCGATATGATTTGTGACAGGTAGACACCTCCTATCGACCCCTTGGTGCCGTTCACGGCATTGGCGGCAACGAGCACCTGGGGATGGAGGCCGTTGGCCAGGTCGCGGCTGAAATGCGGCGGTATCACCATCACCACATCGGCCCGTTTCGTCTCGATGTGACCGAACGCTTCCTCCCACGTGGACGGCTGGCCACCCTGGACGAAGCAGTTGCTGGCAAACACGCTACCGATCAGACGGATGGAGCGTGTGGAACGGTCGTTGTCCACCACATCCACCCGGATGTTTTTCACCTCCAGGTTCATTATCCAGGGCATCACACACATCATCGTAATGGGGAACATCACGATGAGCTGCGGCAGGAATGCATTACGCCGGATTTGCAGCCATTCTTTTTCTATCAGGTACTTGAGCATATTGGTTCTTGAATTCGTACAACGTTATTCTGCAACAGAGGAGGCTATTCCAGCCGTTCCTTGAACATCTTGAGCGAAACGGCAAGCAAGAACAGCGTCATGCCACCGAGCACAGCCACCTCGCCGGCAACCTGCTCAATGCCCACCCCCATAATCATGAGCTTACGCATCGCCTCGATGTAATAGCGCGTAGGCACCAATGCCGCCATCCACTGAAGTGCCCTTGGCATCGACTCCACTGGGAATATCATGCCGCTCAGCATCACGATGGGGACGAGCAGCACCATGGCCGAAAGGAGGAGTGCCATCAGCTGGCTGTTGGCAATGTCGGAGATGAACAGACCGAGCGACAGGGCCAGCAGGATATAGACAATGGAAACCATATAAATCCAAAAGACACTTCCGGCCAGCGGGACATCGAGCACATAGCGGCCCATCAGCAGGATGGTGGTGAGGATGACGAAGGCCAGCAGCAGATAGGGCACCGCCTTGGCCACAATGATGAGCAGCGGACGCACGGGAGAAACGAGCAACACCTCCATCGTGCCCCGCTCCTTCTCTCTCACTATCGAGACGGAAGTCATTATTGCACAAATCAGCATCAGCAACACACCCATAATGGCCGGCACAAAGTGATAGACCGACCTCATCTGGGGATTATAGAGCATTTTCAGGTTCACCGCGCCCTGTGCAGATTGCGACAGCACTCCCGTGGCATAGGCTGCCCATTGTTGGGCCATGTTGGGGTCAGCTGCGTCCACGATGAACTGCAACCCAGTGCGGCGCGAGGCAAAGTCGGCAGCAAAGACAATGGCCATATCGGCCTGCTGGTCGCGTATCAGCCGCTCGGCTTCTTGGGGAGTGGCCACAGTGGCTGTCAGGATGAAGTACTCCGAGGTGGCAAGTGCCCGGACGGCCTGGTGTGTCAGGAGGTTCATCTGCGAGGTCACCACCACCGTGCGCACATTCCGCACATCGTTGCGGATGGCGAAGCCGAAGAACAGCATCAGCATCACAGGCATACAGAAGAGAATAAGCATGGTGCGGCGGTCGCGCAGGATGTGGCGGGCCTCCTTGATGACAAAGGACAGGAATAGCTTCATACCGTTAATTGCTGCTGCGCTTGGCCTGTCGGGCCAAGCAGGTGAATACATGGTCCATATCGGGCTGGCGGAACTGCCGCTTCAGTTCGTCGGGGGTGCCGATTGCACCAATCTTCCCGTCCACCATGATGGAGATGCGGTCGCAATACTCGGCCTCGTCCATGTAGTGGGTGGTCACAAAGACAGTGATGCCTCTCCGGGCTGCATCTTTGATGAGTTCCCAAAACTGGCGGCGGGTGGCGGGGTCAACACCACCCGTGGGTTCGTCGAGGAAAACGATGGCCGGCTCGTGGAAGATGGCGACAGAGAAGGCCAGCTTCTGCTTCCATCCCAAAGGCAACTTCCCCACCAGGTCATGCTTGTGCTCCATGAATTGCAACTGGGTCAGCAGGGTATCGGTCTTGCGGGCAATCTCCCGGTCGTTCATACCATAGATACCTGCAAACAGGCGTATGTTCTCAGCCACGGTCAGATTCTGATAGAGCGAGAAGTTCTGCGACATATAGCCGATGTGCCGTTTGATGTGCTCATGCTCGGTGCAGATGTCGAAGCCAGCCACCCGTCCGGTGCCGCTTGTGGGCTGGTTCAGCCCCGTAAGGATGTGCATGGCGGTAGTCTTTCCGGCACCATTGGCTCCGAGGAAACCGAAGATTTCGCCACGCTTCACGCTGAAGCTGATGTCGTCCACGGCACGGAAGGCACCGAAGGCCTTCACCAGATGGTTCACCTCGATAACCGTATCCTCGGACCCGGTGTCCTGCTCCTCCCTGCAGGAAGTGTCATCGGGACATGCTGCCACGGCATGGAATCCGGGAAGGGGCGGCGGATTGAAGACGGCAGCATGTTGTTCCAGAATGACCTCGGGAGTGCCGATGCCCATCACCCGGCCTTCGCTGAGGAAAGCCACACGCTCGCAGTGTCTCACTTCGTCGAGATAGGGGGTGGAGGCCACGATGGTGATATGGCGCTGGCGGAGCGCATCAAGCATCTCCCAGAATTCCTTGCGACTCACAGGATCCACGCCCGTGGTGGGTTCGTCGAGGAAGAGCACCGAGGGCTGATGGACAAGGGCACATGAGAGAGCCAGTTTCTGCTTCATGCCGCCCGAGAGGGCACCAGCCTTACGCTGCGAGAAACGTTCTATCTGGCTGTAGATGGCCTTGATGCTGTCATACCCTTCATCCACAGTCGTACCAAAGAGGGTGGCAAAGAATTCCAGATTCTCTCTGACTGTAAGGTCCGGATAGAGCGAAAAGCGGCCAGGCATATAGCCCACGCGCCTACGAATCTCCCTCATCTGGCTGTTGGCATCAAATCCATCCACGCAGACCATGCCGCTGTCGGCCTTGAGCAGCGAACAGAGCAGACGATAGAGAGTGGTCTTGCCCGACCCGTCGGGACCTATGACCCCGAACAGCTCGCCCCTACCCACCGTGAACGACACATCGCTCAGGGCCCTGACCCGCCCGAACGATTTTGATAACCGATTGACCTCAATGGCGTTCATAGAGGCTTCAGTCGTTGGAATGAAATTTCACCTCGCCATACATGCCTATCTTGGCAAAGCCGTCCTCGTTGCGGAAGGCCACCTTGACAGCATATACAATGTCGGCCCGCTCATCATCGGTCAGGATAGTCTTGGGCGTGAATTCCGAGCGGCTCGAAATCCATGTCACACGGCCCTGGTACGCCCGCTTCTGGCCATTGCCATAGTCGGCATAGACTGTGGCCTTCTGCCCCACCTTGATGTCCTTCAGCTGTGCCGAAGTAGCGTAGGCCCGGATGAACATATTCTCCATGTCGGCCATCTTGAAAAGCGGTTTTCCCGTGGACACATACTCGCCCCGCTCCACATACTTCTCCAGTACAGTGCCCCTGGCGGGAACAAGTACATGACACCTGCGCAACTGGTCGCGTAGCTGGTCTTCCTGAACATCGGCGGCATCCATCTGTTTTTCAAGTGCATTGGTGCTCACTCTCAGCGATGAAATCTGTGCATCCAGCTGCCGCTGCAACACCTCCACCTGGCTGTTGGCATCATCCAGCATCTTGCCCGGTGCAGCCCCGTCGGCCACCAGCTCCTCATATCGCTGCTGGTCCTTCCTGGCCTTTGCCAATAGTTCACGCGTGGCGGCAATCTGCTTCTCCATCTCAGGTTTCTGGCTCTGGTACACCTCCTTCGCGGCTCCCGTCTGCTGTATCTTCAACCACAACTGGATGGTGTCTATGAGCGCCACCTCGTCTCCCGACTCCACAATGTTTCCCTCCTCCACGCCAAAGGTCAGGAGGGTTCCCGGCAGCTCGGCATACACTGTGGTTTCAGTGGCTTCAAACACTCCCGTGGCATCAAACGGGCGTTCCTTGTCCCCGCAGGCATTCAGCAACATCGCCACACCTGCCATTGCCATCATCCTTTTCATTCTATTCATGGTTTGTTGTAAACTTCAGGTCATACATCTCTTTCAGCATCTCAATCTCATGGATTGACCGCTGCACGCGGGCCGCATTCTCGTTGTTTATCTCCCTCACCAGGTCGTTGGCGTCGATAATGCCATGCGAAAGTTTCGACTCTGCCGCCTTGCGTATCGAAGATCGGAGAGAGATGATTTCCTCGTCGTCGGCCATAAGCCTGCGGTAGCGTGCAATGTTCTCGTACTGCTGGATCTGCTCCATGCGGTTGTCGAAGAGGAAGCGGTCGCGGTTCACCTCGGCTGTCTCGCGCTGAAGCTGAATCCTTTCCTTGTCGTTCTTTCGGGTGTAGAGCGCACCGATGTTCCACGACAGGCGTGCGCCTATCATCCCGTTCCACGAGAACCTGCGCCGGGTCATGTCTTCAAACAGATTATAGCCCGGATAACCATAATAGCCCTGGGCAAACACGCCCAGCCGGGGCATCAGGGCCGCATCAAGAGCCTTCCACTGGCTGTCGGCAAGGCGCAGCTGGGCATCGAACAGCTTTAGCTCAGGCCGGTTGTTGAGTGAGTTTCCTGAAATATCCCGAATCCCCGGCTTCACCAGATGCTTCACCTCTATCCCGCAAAACGCGGAAAGCATCCTCACGATCGCATCGCGTTGCGATCCCAGGCTTGTCATCTGCTGCACCACGTTCAGCCGCTCCGCCTTCACGTTCTGCCAGTCACTTTCCGCAGCCGTTCCCTTGGCCCACATTGCAGCCAGCCTCTTTTCATTGCCGTCCAGCACTTGCTGCAGGTCGGCATTCAATTTGATTTGCTCCTCCAGCAGCAGCAGCGCAAAGTACATCTCGTTCACCCGCCTGCACACATTATATATTGCCACTTCGTTCTGCAGCCCGTCCAGCTCGCCCTGCTGGCGGGCTATCTCCTTCTGGCTCCCGATGCTGCCGCCGTCATACACCATCTGCTGCACGTCTATGCCCACGCGGTACTGGTCTTTTTCCAGCCCGTCCATTGTGATGCCCACCTGCTGATAGAGCCTTTGCAGTTCATCAGGAAACGCAGTCACATCGCTCTGCAGCGTGACCTGTGCCGAGGCAGACACCTGCGGCAGCCATCCTTTCTGAATATTCGCCACAGTCAGGCGGGTAGTCTTTTCTATCAGCCCATACTGCCTAATCAGCGGGTAGTTGCGTTCAGCCGCCTGCTGGCATTCCTCCAGGGTCTGTCCCACCACCATCGCGGGCAGTAGCGTGAGGAAAAAAAATAAGCTTCTCATGACATGTCACCACATTTCTTGATAATTTTCCTGTAAAAATACTACAATAATCTCCATTACAACGAATGTTTAAGCAGTTTTAACTCAATTTACCCGCATTTTTTCTCAACATCACGCATTTAGGTGGGATTTCTACCATTATTTTCCTCTTTCCTCAGATTTTTCAGGTGCCAAAATCGCAGCATCCCCAGAATCCTCACTTCCTTGGCCCCCTATCAAGAAAACTATTCAGGACCCTGGCTGAATAGATTCCAAAGGCTTCTTGCTGAAAAAGTTATAGCTAAACACGGTAAATGTTTGCAATACCTCCAAAAAACGCTGGTATGACGGCTACCGCATTGGCGATGAGTCCCATATCTTCAATCCCTATTCTGTCATGAGGGCCATTTATGACAACTATTATCGCAGCTATTGGTCAACGACCGGTGCATACGATTCTGTCAAAACCTACATCCAGATGAACTTCGACGGCCTGAAGGACGACATTATACGCATGTTGTCTGGAGAGCATGTACACGTGAACACACTCAAATTCCAAAACGACATGCACATTGTGAACAGCAGGAATGATGTGCTCACAGTGTTGAATTTGAAACTTTCCACCCTTTGAGTCTATGCAAAAAAATCAATCCGCAAACTAGAAGGAGTCCATCAATTCTCATGGCCCTGAATAGACGACATAAGTTTACAGGGTCACTCATTATTACATGTACGCACATGTAAGAGACAATAATCGTGTCAGCCTAAACAAAATGCCACAAAATACCGAGTGAAACAGCTTAAAATGCCAAATAATGCTAAAAAGGTTATTGAAGTATACCTTTTTGTGCAACATCTTGCGATTTTCCAACAAAAAGTTTGTAACTTTGCAGCCGTTAAAGGTTGACGACATAAACCTTTTAATGTAATTTATTGCAAAAACAGAATATATGAAGAGTCCAGAAGACGTAATGAACGAATGGAACGCTTTGCAGCCGTTGTCCGACAGGGACAGGGAGATGTTAAGTCGTCGATTCACCATCGATTTCAACTACAACAGCAACCACATCGAGGGTAATACACTGACTTATGGGCAGACAGAGATATTGCTCATGTTCGGTAAGATTGTTGGCGAAGCAGATGTTCGTGATGTACACGAAATGACTGCCAGCAATGTAGGATTGAAAATGATGAAAGAAGAAGCGTTGCTTAAGGAGACTCCTTTGACGCAGCATTTTATACGAACGTTGCATAAAACCCTCTTGCGCGAGGATTATACTGTATATCGTACCCTGCCAGGAGGTGTTCAGACAAGCTACGTCATTCACGCAGGACAATACAAAACTCGACATAATTCCGTCATTACCCGTTATGGTGACCGATTCGAGTATGCTACACCTGAAGAGACTCCTGCATTGATGAGCGATTTGGTTGATTGGTACAATGATGCAGAAAGATCAGGAAAGTTCACTCCAATCGAACTTGCTGCGATATTCCACTATCGATACATCCGTATTCATCCATTTGAAGACGGCAACGGACGTATTGCTCGATTGATGGTCAACTACATCCTTACTCGCCATGATTACCCTATGATTGTGGTACGTAGCCGTAAGAAAAAAGAGTATTTAGAAGCATTGCATCGTACAGACCTGACTGTCGGTGCAGCACCTTCACTTGGCGCACATGCCTCAAAGCGCGACATTCAACAGTTTCTTACTTACTTTACCAACCTCTTTATCGACGAAGTTTCTTTCGACATCCAGTTCCTGACTGAGCGTGGAGATAACGTATGGTGGTTTGATGGTGAACGTGTAAAGTTTCGTAGTGCCACAACCAGCATAATACTGAATCGTATGTACGAGCAGCCAAATAGCACTATCCCCCAATTGGCTGAAGCTGCAGGTATCAGTCTTACAGCAGTAAACAAGCAATTGCGACTCCTTACAGGGAAAGGCTATGTTGCTCGTACAGAAAAAGATAATTCTTGGAGGCTGATTATCACCCCATCAGTATAAAACACAAATAACGCATTACAAATGATTCAAGTAAATACTTGGCACGACTACTCAAACGAGTTGAAACACTTCCTTTGTGATGTCGCAAAATCTCGGTAGGCAAGGTACTTGTTCTACCCATTAGGCGTGTATGTTGCCATCATGTACATGACAAGCCAGGCAGGATAGCCTCATCATTCGGGTTCACCCACTGTGAGGTTGAGGCACTGTGCCGTAAATTCGGCATGGACATCAAGGAGATGGAACTGTCATGAGGGCCATTTATGACAACTATTATCGCAGCTATTGGTCAACGACCGGTGCATACGATTCTGTCAAAACCTATATCCAGATGAACTTCGACGGCCTGAAGGACGACACTATACGCATGTTGTCTGGAGAGCATGTACACGTGAACACACTCAAATTCCAGAACGACATGCACATTGTGAACAGCAGGAATGATGTGCTACAGTCCGCGGATGAAGCACCACGTATCCTCGAAGACTTTCACGGCGATGACAGCCGACTGCCATAGGGTGGCAGGCGGTGATGCATAAGCAATCTGTTCTACCACTTCAGGGAGCAGCGCGACAGCCGGTTCTATGCCGACCAACTG
This sequence comes from Bacteroidaceae bacterium, assembly GCA_016292545.1. Lineage (GTDB taxonomy): Bacteria > Bacteroidota > Bacteroidia > Bacteroidales > Bacteroidaceae > Physcousia. The sequence goes on along the minus strand of JAEDIG010000035.1, from coordinate 5,051 downwards.
TGCATCTCGCCCAACTATCTGGCCATGATAGTGAGACGAGTGTGCAAGGAAACACCCAAGGAGGCCATCAACCGCCAGGTGGTGTCCGAGATGAAACACCTGATTAAGAACACATCCCTGAATGCCGACCAGATAGCCATCCGGCTGCATTTCCCCAACACCTCTTATATATGCCGCTATTTCAAAAAGTACACGGGCATGTCCATATCGGAATACCGCGCCGGCCCGCTGTATCCCTCACACCCCACCGGATAGCGGGTCCTCTTTATGCCAGAACCACGGGCCAAGGCCCGCCCTTGGCACCGGAGGCAGAAGGGAACGGCATGAATATTGTAATAGAAGAAGAAAAAACAGCGGAAACATTTGGTATTTAATAAAATCCTGCATAACTTTGCACCAAGATTTGAACATTTCGTCACAGAGATTTGAACATTTCGTCACAGAGATTTGAACATTTCGTCACGAAGAATTGAACATTTTGTAAAGCTGTTATCATGGCAGGATATATACGCAGTCAGTATAAAGTACTGAAGGGAAGGATAGAAGAGCCAAGAAGGTTCATCCAGGTGCTGGCAGGGCCTCGTCAGGTGGGGAAATCCACACTTGTAAACCAGGTGCTGAAGGGCATCCGCATACCTCACACCCTGGAGAATGCAGATGGCGTGGATGCCTCCGACACCCAGTGGATACACAACGTATGGCAATCGGCAAGAGTGAGGATGCAGCTCCAGAAAGAGGAGGAGCACCTGCTTGTGATTGACGAAATCCAGAAACTGGACAACTGGAGCGAAGCGGTCAAGGCCGAATGGGACCGGGACAACCGCGAAGGCCGCAATCTCAAGGTCGTGATCCTGGGCAGTTCACGCCTCCTTATCAAGAAAGGGCTTTCCGAGTCCTTGGCCGGCCGTTATGAACTCATCAGACTCACACACTGGAAATATTCCGAGATGCGCGATGCCTTTGGCTACACACTGGACCAGTATGTCTACTTTGGCGGCTACCCGGGTCCCGCCACCCTGATTGCCGACGAGAGGCGCTGGAAGAGGTACATCAAGGATGCACTCGTGGCGCCCTCCATCGAAAAGGATGTCATCATGACCGCCAACATATACAAGCCCGCGCTGATGAAGCAGGCCTTTGAGATTGGCTGTGCCTATTCGGGCGAGCTCCTTTCCCTCACCAAGATGATTGGGCAGTTGCAGGATGCCGGCAATGTGACCACACTGGCCGGGTATATTGACATCCTCAGCCAGTGTGCCCTGCTGACAGGTTTGCAGAAATATGCCGGCGATGAGGCAAGGAGATACAGTTCTGTCCCCAAATTCCAAGTGTACAACAATGCGCTGCTCACTGCCTACAAAGGACGCACATTCGAAAAAGACCGGCTCGACGGAGAGGCATGGGGCAGATGGGCGGAAAGTGCCATCGGAGCACACCTCATCTGCCAAGCCGAGGAACTGGGCTACAAGCTGTACTACTGGAGAGAACGGAGCAACGAGGTGGATTTCATCATCGTGTCGGACCATACAACCATAGCCATAGAGGTGAAAAGCGGACGACGCAGGATGAACAGCGGACTGCCATTGTTCGAAAAGACATTCAGGCCCACCCACTCTTTCGTGGTTGGCACGGGAGGCATACCCATTGAAGATTTCCTCACGGCAGACATTGAGGAAATCCTTTGACCCACAGCTTCCGCGAAACGCACATAACGGCGTTTCGCGGAAGGGGCAGATTATTCCTTGGCGATAATTTCCGAAGGATTGGTGCGCATTGTGCTGCGGATGTTCCACACCACAATGACGGCTATCAGCGCCATGACGATGAGCGCGCCGAAGAGGCAGGGGACAAGGGGAGATGTGTGGGCTCCCTTCCATGCCTGCGAGGTCATCATCTCCTTGGAGAACATCATGCGATGGAACAGCACCTCCACGGGGATGGCGATGAGGAGCGAGAGCACGACCATCAGCACATAGACGCGGCCGAAGAGGCGGTAGATGTTGCGGCTCTTGGCCCCGCACACCTTGCGGATGGCCACTTCCTTCTGGCGCGAGCGGGTGTCGAGGGCGATGGTGCTGTAGATGCTCATGGAGCAGATGATGAGGCTGACGGCACCTAAAATCCAGCCCACGATGCGGAAATTCTCCAGCAGCGTTACCTCCTCGTGGAAACCATGGAAGTTGAAGGCCATCTTGTTCACCACGGAAGGAGCCGTCCGCTGGATGGCATCCTCCGTTTCGCGCAGCAGCTGCCGGTACTTTCCCTCCTTGGGGACAAGGACGAAATTCGTGGCTTTGTCCGCTGCGTCCGGGTGGATTAGGATAGACACTTCCTGTCTCTCGTATGGAATCCCGGAAATCGTGCCTACGATAGGATATGACTGTCCCCGCTCGATCCAGTTGTCTACGGTCAGCACATCGGAGGTTACCACGCCCAGCCTGCGCAGTTTGTGGTAGAGGCTGTCGGCCAGCAGCAGGTATGCCTCGGAGCCGATGGGCTTGCGTAACCAGTTCACCCGCAGGTGGTAGAAGGAGATGACAGAGGTGTCGGCCGTGAGGAGTATGGGATGATACGACCGGTCGCCGAAGGCAGCCAACACCTCGGGGTTGTCCGCTATGTCGGGAATCTGCTGGTAGCCTGTTTCATGGACCATCATCTTGTCCAGACTGGGCAGACGGGCTATCTCCCTTTTCAGGGTCTCCCGGTTCTCCCCCGCATCATCGGCACACAGATAAAGGCATTCCTTGTAGGGCTCCAGATCGTCGGGAACATTGAACGACTTCAGCACCTGGGCCGACCATTGTTCAACCGTGAGCGTGCCGCACACGAAGACGATGCTGATGGTCACCTGCACTCCCAGCATCACATTGCGGAAAAGGTGTGTGCGGCTGCCCCGCATGTGGGCAGCCAGTCCCTGTTCCGCCTTGCAGATGCGTGCCAGTGCCACCCAGATGATGAGGGCGCAAAGCAGGAACAGCAGGATGCCGATGCAAAGGCTGTAGAGTACCAGATTCTGGATGGAGAAGGGCGCGTCGTTCATGAGGTCAGCAAAATTCTCATAGACGAAGTATTCCACCCAACTGCCCATCAGCATCGCCACGGCCACCGACAGGGCCACCACCAGCACCACCTCGGTAAAGAGCAGGCGGAACAGTTGCCAGCGTTTGGCCCCATGGGTGATGCGCAACGACACCTCGCGCCGACGCATCCAGAAGAGCTGCACCTGCATCCGCAGGAAACCGATGATGGCGGCAATGAGGATGAGCGCGCCGATGAAGTGTACCAGCGTCTGGACCTCGACTATCACCCTGATTTCATTCTGGTCCACCGCATCTTCCAATGTTGCCGTCAGGCCGAAAGGCTCCAGACGGGCGTTCAGTTCCTGCAGCAGTTGTGCCGTCGTACAGCCTTCCCGCAACACCATGGTGACCCATCGGGCATAGAACAACCCGTGCCCCTCTCCGTTCATCGCTCCGAGCAGGTCGCCTTCCATCTCACCCAAACAGATATACAGGATCTCATTGTCGAGGGGCCTCTCAAAAGTGGAAATGTCCTCAAACACATCGACGATGGTCAGCGGAATAGGGCGATGCTCTTTGGTTTGCGGACAGACTGCTCCGCGAGGGTCCATATCGCCAAACACCGTGGCGGCCATTTTTTGGCTGATGATGGCCTCGCCCTGCTTCAGCCTACTGATGGGGCGACCCGTAAGGGCCGAACGAATGCCCACGAGGTTGAAATAGTCCGGGTCGACAAGGGAATACGACATGAATGTCTTCCGTGCAAGGGAGTCGCCCAGCCGGAACTCCATAATGTCGCCGATCATGGAACCGTTGGGCACCGCCATCCGCTCCATGCTCTTCGGTCCGCCGTCGCGCTTGAGGGCAAGGAGAATGTCGCGGTTGAAGGACGGCGGGGGCACGTCCCTGCCTGTGGAATCCACGCTGGCACCGCCTCCGTCTATGAGCTCAAGGCCAACATTGAAGGTGCGGTCTGCGTAGGGCTGGCTGTAGAGGCTGGGGAATGTCATTTCCGTCAGGAACGCATGGACAAAGGCCAGCGTGACGATGCCGATGGCGATGCTCAGCACCGAGATGGTGGTCTGCAGCTTGTACTTCATGAGGTTGCGCACGGCAACCTTCAGATGATGGACAATCATATACATGGCCGGGAGAGACTGCCTACAGTTCTACACGTTCCACTATCTCGCCGTCGTAGAGGCGGACGATGCGGTCGGCATAGGAGGCATCGTGCTGCGAGTGGGTGACCATGATGATGGTGGTGCCCTCCTGGTGGAGTTCGCTCAGGAGATTCATCACCTCCTTGCCGTTCTTGGAGTCGAGGTTACCCGTGGGCTCGTCGGCCAGGATGAGCTTGGGGTTCGACAGCACGGCACGCGCTATGGCCACACGCTGCTGCTGTCCGCCCGAGAGCTGGCTGGGGAAGTGCTTGCGGCGGTGCGAGATGGCCATGCGGTCCATCACCGCCTCGATGCGCTCCTTGCGCTCCTTGGCCGGCACGCCCATGTAGAGCAGCGGCAGCTCGATGTTTTCATAGACGTTGAGTTCGTCGATGAGGTTGAAGCTCTGGAACACAAAGCCGATGACACCCTTGCGGATGTCCGTGCGCTCGTTCTCCCTGAGGGTGCTCACATCGTGGCCGTCCAGCAGGTAGGTGCCTTCGGTGGGGTTGTCGAGCAGGCCCAGGATGTTGAGCAGAGTGGACTTGCCGCAGCCCGACGGGCCCATTACGGCCACAAACTCGCCCGCCTTCACTTCGAGGTTCACTTCACGGAGCGCCCATGTCTCCACTTCTTCCGTACGGAATACTTTCTTGATGTTCTGCAACTGAATCATAATCCTTGATTTTTTTGAGAGTTATTGTTTATTGATGTTGGTTTCTATTCCTTGGCGATAATTTCCGAGGGATTGGTGCGCAGGATGCCGCGGATGTGCCAGCAGACGATAGTGGCTATCAGCACGACGATGACGAGCGTGCCCATAAGGCAGGGCCAGAGCGGCGACATGTCGGCCCCGGACAATGTTTCGTCA
>JAEDIG010000170.1 GCA_016292545.1 Bacteroidaceae bacterium | reverse complement strand
GGAGCCATTTTCCCGTTGCTCACTCTCTATGGCCAGCTCACCATCAGCCAGGGCAGGAGCCGCATCAACATGTGGTGCACCTCGGCTCTGAGTGCACTCAATCTGGGTGGTCTGGTGGCCTTGCATCCCTATGGCATAGATGTGATGGTTGTCTATTTCATCGCCATCAATGTGGCTTGGCTTTTCGTGTGGCAGTATTTTGCCGGCCGTCTGGTGGGCCTGCGTCTGCTTCATGCCCTGTCCGATGTGCTCCCCTTTGCCCTGCTGGCAGCGGCGAGCATGGTGGTCACGTGGTTTGTCACCCGGCCCATCACCCACCTTTTTGCATTGCTGGTGGTCAGGATTGTGGTGGCTGCAAGCCTCTATCTGGGCACCCTTTGGCTCTTGCGTGCCGCCATCCTGCGTGAGAGCATCCACTATCTGATGGGCATGAGGAAAGCCCATATACAATAATTAATATACACACGCGCACACACACATGAACATTGCCTATCTCATTTCGGCTCACACCGACCCCCTTCAGCTGAAACGGCTTATAGGTGCCTTGCACCCTGAGGCGGAATTTTTCGTGCATATCGACAAGAAAAGCAATCTTGAGGATTTCACCCGCCTCATCCAGCGTCCCAACGTGCATTTCATCCCCGACCGTGTGGATGTGGTGTGGGGCACGATGGTGGAAGTCACCTATCAGATCAACCTCCTGAGGGCGGCTGTCTGCTGGCCGGACAAGAAGTTCCACCATATCTTCTTCCTCAGCGGCCTCGACTATCCGCTCCTTCCGCCCCAGGCCATCAGCCAGTGGCTGCAGGAGCATGGGGAGCAGGAACATCTGACGGCCTATTGCATGGACACGCCAGCCCTTTGCGCTGCGCAGCGAGCCAACTACACTGTGCCCCGCCCCTGGTGCAGGTGGCGCAAGGGGGCGGCTGCATTGCGCCGCCTGTGCAAGGCTGTGGGCATACGCAAACGCCTCTGTTTTTCCGTGGACGGACAAACATGGCATCTCTACAAGGGCAGTGCCTGGTGGTGCTTCTCTCAGGAACTGGGAGCCTATATCCTCGACCGCTACGACCACACGCCTGCCATCCGCCGCTATTTTTCCAACAGCTTCGGGCCGGCCGAGACGCTCATCCCCACCATTGTGATGAACCATCCCCAGTGGCGTGGGCGATGCCATGAGCATAAGGGTGAATATCCCGGTCTGGCGGCACTCACACCGCTGCATTTCATCGACTACCATCCTGTGATAAAGGTGCTCGACCTCACTGACTATGACCGCCTGACGGCTAGCGGGAAACTGTTCTGCCGCAAGGTGGTGAGCGGGAAGAGCGACACACTGGTGGAAAAACTCCGTTCCCACAATGGCTGAACCACACAAGGCACGCATGCATTGGCTCGATGCCATGAGGGGGCTCACCATGGTGCTGGTGGTGGCCTATCATGTGGCGATATTCACCTTCGGGCAGAGCGAGAAGACATCCGCCTCGCTGCCCTTTCTGGTGTTGCTGCGCATGCCGCTGTTCTTTTTTGTGAGCGGTTTTCTGGCCTATCGTCCTCGCTTCGACTGGAGCACGTCTTCGGTGGGCAGCACGCTGTGGCGCAAGGCGCAGGTGCAGGTGATGCCTGCCTTGTTGTTTCTGTGCCTCTGCCTGGTGTTCCGCCAGAAGGGCGATTTCATGTTCCATCTGGAACAGGTGCTTTCGCAGGCCACCAAGGGCGGCTATTGGTTCACTTGGGTGCTTTTGCAGATGTTTGTCGTCTATTATGGACTGATGGCCTTGCTGCCTGTTCGTCTGCACCATCAGGCTGCCTGCCTGCTGTGGCTGTTGTCCGTGGTTGCCTATGAGACATCCTACATGCCGCGGCTCTTCACCTATCCTTCGTCAGCCTTTTTTCAGTGGTCGAGCCTTGTGCTCACTATCCGCCACATGCAGTTCTTCATGCTGGGCAATCTTGTGGCCCGCCACAGGGGCGTGTTCCGATGGCTGATTACCCGACGCTGGTTTTTCCCCCTGGCGACGGGTGTAGCTGCGCTATGCTGTGCCGACCTTTTCCGCTGGCACACGCTCCATCGCATGTGGACCAATCTGCCTCGCACGGTGGCCATGTATGCCCTCCTGCTCGTTGTCGTGACCACCTTCTTCCATTATCGCCAGGTGTGGGCGGGCCCGGGTATGCCCAGCCGTGTCCTGCGCTATGTGGGCACACGCACGCTCGACATCTATCTCATCCATTTCCTCCTGCTGCCGGCTTTGCCCATGGTGGGCAAATGGGTCAACTCCCATCATCCGGGTTTCCTGGCAGAGGTGGTGCTCGACGTGGGCATGGCCGTTCCCGTGGTGGCCACGTGCTGTCTGCTGAGCCATCTGCTGCGGGTGAGCCCTGTGCTCACCTACCATCTCTTCGGCCGCCGCACATGAGAATGAACGTATAGTCATCAATCAACCCTAGTAATGACATTTATATCCAACTTTTAAATTACCACAACATGACACACAAAAAGAAAACAATTCTTCTGGCCCTCTGCGCCAGTCTGGCACTGCCCATGGGTGGGCATGCACAGCAAGTGTGGCAAGCCGACAACGGCGACGGCACCTTCACCAATCCGCTCCTGTAGGGCGACTGGCCCGACCCCGACGTAATCCGCGTGGGCGACACCTTCTACATGGTTTCCACCAGCATGCACTATGTGCCCGGCTGCCCTGTCATCAAGAGCAAGGACCTGGTGAACTGGGAGATGGCCAGCTATGCAGTGGACCGCTACGATGAAGACCCGCGCTACGACATGCAGGGCGGCACACTCTATCTCAACGGCTCCTGGGCGGCCAGCATCCGCCACCACAACGGACGTTTCTATGTGGCCTTCTGCACCCCCTACGGATGGGGCACGGAGAAGGCAATTTCTGTGTATGCGAGGCCGAGAAGGCCGAAGGCCCCTGGACGCGCACCGTGTTTCCCGACTATCTCTATGACCCCGGACTCTTTTTCGATGACGACGGGCGTGTGTATGTGGCACACGGACAGGGCACCATCTACCTGACAGAGCTCAATGCCGATGCCCGCTCTGTCAAGTCGAAGGCCGTGGAGATATGGCGTGGCGGCTTCAAGGACAGCCACACGCTGGGCGGAGGCTTCAGCATGGAAGGCTCCCACATGTACAAAATCAACGGCATGTATTATATCACCTGCCCTGCAGGCGGTACGGGCGGTTGGCAGATATGCCTGCGCTCCAAAAACATCCTGGGCCCATACGAGCATCATCTCATTATGGACGACGACAGGTCGTATCCTGGCAACGGACTCCATCAGGGCGGCATGGTGCAGCTCAAGAACGGCGACTGGTGGTTCATCATCATGCAGGACCGTGGCGCCATTGGCCGTGTGCCCTGTCTGGTTCCTGTGAAATGGGTGGACGGATGGCCCATGCTGGGAGCCGACGGCAAGGATGCCATTGTGTACAACAAGCCCGCCACAGGCAAGAAGGTGAAACCCCATACCGTGGCCACCACCGACGAGTTCAATACCGCCCGGCTGGGTCTGCAATGGCAGTGGAACCATAACCCCGATCCTTCGCGCTGGTCGCTCACCGCACGCAAGGGCTATATGCGCCTCACGGCTTCAAAGGCCGATGACATCAATCGAGTAGGAGGTAAACGTTAATCATAGGCGTTTATCTCCTACTTTCACATTTACCGACCTCTCACACCACCGTACATGCGGTTCCGCATACGGCGGTTCCTATTTTGGATTCCATTCGAGATACGAATCAAGCAGACATGGGTAGCCCGCCGTTTTAAGATTGGCAGTAGAGGCTGCCATCGTCATTATCGGAGACTTGCTCACTCTCCAATAACCCTTACAATAACCCCATTTGCGGGCATTATACTCGTTAA
>JAEDIG010000169.1 GCA_016292545.1 Bacteroidaceae bacterium | reverse complement strand
AGTTCAACGACGGCAAGAGCCACCACATCATGAAGGGCGGACGGCTGGAAAGTCCCGCCAAGGCCAAGAAGTGGACGCTCATCAATAACTATGGCGACAAGACGCTGATGCGCAACATCGTGGCCTTTGAGTTGAGCCGGAGGCTGGGGATGCCCTATACGCCCTACTGCCAGCCGGTGGATGTAATCTTGAATGGCGAATACCAGGGTTGCTATCAGCTGTGCGACCAGATTACCATCGACCCCAACCGTGTGCCCATTGTGGAGATGGAGCCCACGGATGTGGAGGAGCCTTTTGTTTCGGGCGGGTATCTGGTGGAAATCGACGCTTACGCCTATGGTGAGGCTTCCTGGTTCTCGAGCAGCCGCGGCACGCCCGTCACCATCAAAGAACCCGACGAGGACGCTATCGTGCCCCAGCAATACCAATATATAAAGGACTACTTCAACCTGTTGGAAAGGCGGCTCTATTCCACGGAGTATACCAGCGAGACTACGGGCTACAGGAGTGTGCTGGACGTGGCGAGCTTCCTGAAGCATTTCATCGTGGGCGAATTTTCGGGCAATACGGACACATACTGGAGCGTGTACATGTACAAGAACCGCTCCGAGGACCAGTTTCATGTGGCTCCTTGCTGGGACTTCGATCTTGCCTTTGACAACGATTCGCGCACTTTTCCCGTCAACGACAAGAATAACTGGATTTATTGCAGCGGCGGGTCGTATGCTGCGGGCATGAACTCGTTTGTCACCCGCCTGCTGTCCGACACCAAGTCGATGAAGGAACTCAGGCAGCTGTGGACGGAGATGCGCGACAGCGGCCTCTTTTCGGAAGAGGAACTGCTGGCTTATGTGGACAGCACGGAAAAGGTACTGGAACAGTCGCAGCGGCTCAATTTCATGCGATGGAACATCCTGGGCTCCTATGTGCACCTGAATCCCCGCGTGGCCGGCACGTATGCCGGCGAGGTGCAGTATCTACGCGATTTCCTGCAGAAACGCATTCCATGGTTCGATGAGAAACTGGGATACGGCATGGAGGTGGACGACGGAGAGGGCAAGACTTTCGACATAGCCACTGCGAAGGAATACCTGCAGTTCATGGAAAACGTGAACAAGGGAATGATCAAGGCCAACGCACGGCTGACGGCCGACATCAATCTGCTGGCCTACCGCTCCAGCCTGAAACCCATAGGAACGCCCGCATGGCCCTATAGCGGCACGTTCGATGGACAGGGCCATGTGATAAAGTATACCAACTGCATGCTCTTTGGCACAGTGAGCGGTGCCACCATACGGAACGTGAAGTTGACCGGCGGCACGCTCATCTCCAATGTGGCCTATGCAGACCATACGGGCACGCTGGTGGGATGCTGCGTGGGTGACGAGCCCACCACTATCAGTCATTGCTGCAGCGACGTGAAGATTGCCAGCGCATCGACCGATGTCGGCGGCCTCGTGGGCAAACTCTATGGCACGATGGACCATTGCTACTATCTGGGCACCATCCGCGGCACCTCCACCATGGGCGGCCTCATCGGCAGCAGCTATGGTGATGACAAGCCGGCTCAGGTGACGGACTGTTATGTGTTGAGCGCGCTCATGAAGACTACAGGGTCATACTCCGGCATGCTGGCTGGATGGCTTCATGAGGGCAGCAGTGTGACAGGCTGCTATGCCGTGGACGACCTGAGCCTGGCCATGTTCGGCAATCTGGGCGATTCGGAGGGCGAGAACCGCATGGCCTCGGCCGAGGCGTTTGCTTCGGGCAGTGTGTGCTGGGGGCTCAACGGTGGGCAGAGCGATGCGCCGCAGTGGTTCCAGACGCTGACCGAGGATGACTCGCCTGTGCTCGACGACACACACGGAGTGGTCTACATCATGGACGGCGGTTACACCAATGTGAATCCCGATGCCATACTGCCTTTGGTTGAGGACAAGGGCCGGACGGTGGACGTGTATGATATGGAAGGACATCTGCTGCGCCGCCAGGTGCCTTTTGGAAAGGCTTTGCAGGGATTGCCCAGAGGTGTGTATGTGGTGGATGGCAAAAAGGTGGCAAAATGACGAGAAAGAGAGAAATTTACTCCAAAACGGAAGAAAATGCTTACCTTATGGCACTAATATGAATAAAAATGTGTAATTTTGCAGGCGAATAATTCAACACTACCAATAAATGGAACCACTCAAACATGAATGTGGTGTGGCGATGATTCGCCTGCTAAAACCACTGGAATATTATCAGCAGAAGTATGGCACGTGGATGTATGGCTTGGACAAGCTGTATCTCCTCATGGAAAAGCAGCACAACAGGGGGCAGGAAGGCGCAGGCTTGGCCTGCGTGAAGATGGAGGCCAACGCCGGCGAAGAATATATGTTTCGCGAGCGCGCGCTTGGCAGCGGAGCCATCACCGAGATTTTCCAGCATGTGCACAGCCAATTCCAGGGCCTCTCTCCGGAACAGTTGTCCGACGCCACTTATGCCAAGAACTGCCTGCCGTTTGCAGGAAACATCTATATGGGCCACCTCCGGTATTCAACCACCGGCAAGAGTGGCCTTTCTTTTGTACATCCGTTCCTGCGGCGCAACAACTGGCGGGCCAAGAACCTCTGTCTGTGTGGTAACTTCAACCTCACCAATGTGGACGAAATCTTCACTGAGATTACGGAGAAGGGGCAGCATCCGCGCATCAACAGCGACACGTACATCATGCTGGAACTGGTGGGGCACAGGCTCGACCGCGAGAGCGAACGGCTTTATCAGATTGCTGCTGGACGGGGGCTGAAGGGACGCGAGATAACTGCTTTCATAGAGGAAAACATCGAGCTCACCAATGTGCTGCGCACGAGTGCGCCCATGTTTGACGGTGGATATGTAATTTGCGGATTCACGGGCAGTGGGGAGATGTTCTCCATCCGCGACCCCTGGGGCATAAGACCCGCCTTCTGGTTCAGAGACGAGGAGGTGCTGGTGGTGGCCAGCGAGCGTCCGGTCATCCAGACGGCCTTCAACCTGGAGGCCGACCAGATTCAGGAACTCCTGCCGGGGCAGGCCATCACGGTGCGCAAGAACGGCACTGTGTGCCTGAGCCAGATTATGCAGCCCAAGACCGTGGCCCCATGCTCATTTGAACGCATCTATTTTAGCCGAGGCTCCGACCGCGACATCTACAAGGAACGCAAGGCGCTGGGCGAGCAGCTGACGGATCGCATCACAGAGGCCATCGACGGCGATGTGCCCCACACCGTGTTCAGCTATATTCCCAATACGGCCGAGGTGGCCTTCTATGGCATGCTCGACGGTTTCAAGAAGCAGCTCAACCGCCAGAAGGTGGACGAGCTGTATGCGCTCACCCAGGACCACCAGCCCACGCGCGAAGAGATAAAGGCCGTGTTGCGGCCCTATGTGAGAAGCGAGAAGGTGGCCATCAAGGACATCAAGCTGCGCACATTCATCACGGGCGGCAACAGCCGCAACGACCTGGCCGCCCATGTCTATGACATCACCTATGGCAGTCTGGAGCCGTATGTGGACAATCTGGTGGTAATCGATGACAGCATTGTGCGCGGAACCACCCTCCGCGAAAGCATCATACGCATTCTGGATCGCCTGCACCCCAAGCAGATTATCCTGGTGAGCAGCTGTCCGCAGGTGCGCTACCCCGACTACTATGGCATCGACATGTCCCGCATGGAGGAGTTCTGTGCCTTCAGAGCCGCCATTGCACTGCTGCGCGACCGCGGCATGGAGAAAACCGTGGCCGATGTGTATGCCCGCTGCCAGCAGCAACTGCTCCTGCCAGCCGATGAGCAGGTGAACTGCGTGAAAGACATCTATGCCCCGTTTGACGACGCGGAAATCAGCCAGAAGATGGTGGAGATGCTCCAGCCGCCCACGGTG
>JAEDIG010000168.1 GCA_016292545.1 Bacteroidaceae bacterium | reverse complement strand
ATAGCAGAAGCCACGGGGCTGTCTGCGGAGGTGATAGAGGGGCTCTAGCATTTGAAACGCCCCGGACCCCCTCAGTCCCCCTGTTTAGGGGGAAGAACAGTGCCTTGAAAGGGCAATCTGCTTCCAGCCCAGGGCAGAATGGAGCGAAGCGAAATGGCACCCTGGGTTAAAAAAGCACAACATACCAGAGGGACCGAGGGGGCCTGGGGGTTCTGGATGGTTGTCTGTTGCAGTTGTTGCAGTTGTTGCAGTTTTTTTGGGGGCCTAAACTGCAACAGCCCGAGAGGCCCGGAACAAGGGAACCGCCCGGATGTGCATGGCTGCATCCGGGCGGGGATTCCGTTATATGGGGGGAGTGCCCCCTCGAAGGGGGTGGGTTACCAGGCGAAGAGGGGATAGTCCTTCATGATTCCGTTCACCTCGGCGCGCACCTGTGCGATGGTGGCTTCGTCCTCGGGATTGTTGAGCACACGCTCGATGAAGGCGGCAATCTGCTTCATCAGGTCCTCCTTGGCACCACGGGTGGTGATGGCGGGTGTGCCCAGGCGGATGCCGCTCGTCTGGAAGGCGCTGCGCGAGTCGAAGGGAACCATGTTCTTGTTGACCGTTATGTCGGCGGCCACAAGGGCCTTTTCGGCCACCTTGCCGGTGAGGTCGGGATATTTGCTGCGCAGGTCCACGAGCATGGAGTGGTTGTCGGTGCCGCCGCTCACGATGTGGAATCCCCTTTCAATCAGGCACTCTGCCAGGCATGCGGCATTGGCCTTCACCTGTGCGGCCCACACCTTGAAGGAGGGCTGGAGGGCTTCGCCGAAGGCTACGGCCTTGGCGGCTATGACATGCTCCAGCGGTCCGCCCTGTATGCCTGGGAAGACAGCGCTGTTCAGCAGTGCCGACATCATCTTCACCTCGCCCTTGGGAGTGGTCTTGCCCCATGGGTTGGGGAAGTCCTGGCCCATGAGGATGATGCCTCCGCGCGGACCGCGGAGGGTCTTGTGGGTGGTGCTGGTGACGATGTGGGCATACTTGACGGGGTTGTCGAGCAGGCCGGCTGCGATGAGGCCGGCGGGATGGGCCATGTCGACCATGAGGATGGCGCCCACCTTGTCGGCAATCTCGCGCATGCGGCGGTAGTCCCATTCGCGGCTATAGGCCGAGCCTCCACCGATGATCATCTTGGGATGGTGCTGCAGGGCCAGCTGCTCCATTTCGTCGTAGTCGATGCGGCCGGTTTCCTTGCACAGGTTGTAGCCGATGGGCCTGTAGATGATGCCGCTGGTGTTCACCAGCGAACCGTGCGAGAGGTGGCCTCCGTGGTCGAGGTTGAGCCCCATGAAGGTGTCGCCGGGGTTGAGCACGGCCAGGAACACGGCTGCATTGGCCTGTGCGCCGCTGTGGGGCTGCACGTTGGCGTATTCGGCCCCGAAGAGCTGCTTCACGCGGTCGATGGCCAGCTGTTCCACCTCGTCCACCACCTGGCAGCCTCCGTAGTATCGCTTGCCGGGATAGCCTTCGGCATACTTGTTGGTGAGGCATGAGCCCATGGCCTGCATCACCTGGTCGCTCACAAAATTCTCGCTGGCAATCAGTTCGATGCCTCGCAGTTGACGCTGATGTTCCTTTTCAATCAGGTCGAAGATGGCTTTGTCCATGATAATCTTTTTTTTGTCTGTTTATATAGAGTGGAATGTTATGAATTAAAGCAGTTTGGCATCGGCGATGGAGAGCTCCTTGTTGCAATAGTGGCACTGGAAGATGCCGGCTTCCTTGTCTACGACGTGGAGGCGCGTTTTCATGGGCTCGTTGTTGGTGATGCATTTGGGATTGGGGCAGCGCACGATGTCGGTGAGTTCATCGGGCATGCACACGGTCTTCTTTTCGGTCACCTCATAGTCGCGTATGATGCAGAGGGTGACGTTGGGCGTGATGACGGAGAGCTGGTTGAGCTCCTCGTCGGAAAAGAACTTGTCGGCCACCTTGATGATGCCCTTGGTGCCCATTTTCTTGCTCTTCAGGTTGAAGCCGATGGTGATGGATGCCTCGGCCTTTTCGAGGTGGAGCAGGTTGATGACCTCGAATATCTTGGAGGATGGGATGTGGTCGATGACGGTGCCGTTCTCCAGTGCGGCCACCTGTAATTCTTGTCGTTTCATATCGGTTGGGGGGTTCACAGGATGATGGTTTGGTCGTTCTTGATGTCTTCGAGCGTGATGCCCAGGGCGTCGCAGATGAGCGCCTGGCGGGCAAAAAGCCCGCCCCGGGCCTGCTGGAAATAGTAGGCATGGCGTGTGTCGTCGATGCTGTATTCAATCTCGTTCACCCGGGGCAGGGGGTGCAGGATCTTCATGTTGCCCCGGGCGCGGAAGAGCATGTCCTCCTTGAGCAGGTAGCAGTCCTTCACGCGCTCGTATTCCATGAGGTCGGTGAAGCGTTCGCGCTGCACGCGTGTCATGTAGATGATGTCGGCATCGGAGAGCACGTCGGCATTGAACTCCTTGGTTTCCACATAGCGGATCTTGTTCTGCCGGCAATATGTCTTGTAGCTCTCGGGCATGGCCAGTTCGTCGGGGGCGATGAAGTGGAAGGTGGGGTTGAAATGGCGCATGGCCGTGAGCAGGCTGTGGACGGTGCGCCCGTACTTGAGGTCGCCCACCAGATAGATGTTCAGGTTCTCCAGCGTGCCTTGTGTCTTCTGTATGGAATAGAGGTCGAGCATGGTCTGGCTGGGGTGCTGGTTGGCTCCGTCGCCTGCGTTCACGATGGGTACGGGGGACACTTCCGCTGCATACTGGGCAGCCCCCTCCAGATAGTGGCGCATCACGATGATGTCGGCATAGTTTGAAACCATCATGATGGTGTCCTTGAGTGTCTCCCCCTTGGTGCCGCTGGTCACCTTGGGGTCGGCAAAGCCGATTACCCGTGCGCCCAGCCTGTTGGCAGCCGTTTCGAAGCTGAGCCTTGTGCGGGTGCTGGGCTCGAAGAACAGGGTGGCCACCACCTTTCCGTCGAGCAGTTTGCGGTTGGGATGTTTCTCGAACTCGTGGGCCATTTCCAGCAGATAGAGTATCTTTTCCTTGCTGTAGTTGGCAATCGTTACCAAGCTTCTGTTTTCCATATTTTGCGTGTTAATTGTGTATAACTAGGCAAAATTACAAATAAATCGTCTGTTTGGCAAGGAATTGTGTGTCTTTTTCTTCGTATTTGCATACTTTTTCCGCTTTATGTTGCGTAAACCAATGTTTCTTCGTAACTTTGTAACCTAAAATACATGTACTGAAAGTAATGAGAAAGAAACTGATGTTTACCCTATGGGTAATAATGATAGCAGCCGTGGCGGCCGTGGCATATGTCTTCTATGAAATCGAACGGGGCGCCATCGGCTATATGCCCAACCTGCAGCAGCTGGAAAACCCGGTGGACAAATACGCCAGCCAGATAGTGTCGGCCGACGGCAAACTGCTGGGCACATGGAGCTACAGCAAGGCCAACCGCATCTTTGTGGGCTATGACGACCTGCCGCCGCATCTGGTGGAGGCCCTCATCGCCACCGAGGACGAACGCTTCTTCGACCATTCGGGCATCGACTTCAGAGCCCTTGTGCGTGTGGCCGTGAAGACCATCATCCTGCGGCAGAAGAGTGCGGGAGGCGGCAGCACGCTCACCCAGCAGCTCGTGAAGCAGCTCTATTCCGGCACGGCCCCGTCGCTGTGGGAGCGAGCCCTGCAGAAGCCCATCGAGTGGGTGATTTCGCTCAAGATAGAACGCTATTACACCAAGGAGGAAATCATCACCATGTATCTCAACCATTTCGACTTCCTCCACAACGCCGTGGGCATCAAGACGGCCGCCAAGACCTACTTCGGCAAGGAACCCCACGACCTGGACACCTGCGAAGCCGCCACGCTGGTGGGCATGTGCAAGAACCCCAGCTATTTCAACC
>JAEDIG010000167.1 GCA_016292545.1 Bacteroidaceae bacterium | reverse complement strand
AATCAGGTAGTCAAAAGGCTTGAAACCATTGGCAAAAAATGCGTAGGTTTTTGAAACCTATTTTGAACACCCTACCTTTCAGGGCGTTTTTCAATTATCCGTTTTTGTTACCCAGGGGGCCATTCCGCTCCGCTCCATTCTGCCCTAGGCTGGGAGCAGGTTGCCCTTCTAGGGCGTTTTTTCTTCCCCCTAAACAGGGGGAGTGAGGGGGTCTTCGGGGTTTTATTTTCTCACACCACAAAGCAAGGGCGACATAATCCCATATCGGGGCCTGATTTACGCCACTACGAGAACAGACAGAGGCCTACTTGAACATACAATCCTTGAGAACGGTGAGCTGCACAGGACCCAGCAGACCTGCCGGAAGAAGCTGGCTGTCCTTGTTCCAATGGCTCCAGGAAGCGGTGGTAGACCTGCGGCCTGTGCGCTCCTCCCCTATCAGATGGTTGCCCCACTGGTTGCACACGCGCACCTCCAGCGTATTGGTGCCGGGACGAAGCAGACTGGTGGCCTCCAATGCGTAGGGCGCACACCACACATTGCCCAGAAGCTGGCCATTGACATACACCTCGGCGGCCTCGGCCACACTGCCCAACTGCAACTGCAAACGCATGCCGCGGGCAAGGTAACGCTTGGGAAGCGTGAACTGCTGGCTGTAGACCGTGGTGCCACTGAAATAACGTATGGACTCGTCGGGATGGTCGGAGAGCGACATCAACCGGGGGAAAGTGGTGGGCGACGGGGCATCCAGCCCCTCAAAACGAACCTGCCATTCCCCATCGAGCGCAATCGGCTGAGGCAAACGGCCCGACTTGGCCTTGAACGTCTTGCCAAGGGCTGTGGTGATGGTGGTGGTTCCCTCCATGCCCGTGGTCCAGAGGAAACCGTCGCTGCCGTAGGATGTGACGGGCAGCTGCAGATGACGGGAAAGATCGATGGACGCACCATTGGCAGCCTCCACCACGTGGGTCTTTCCGTCGGACTTATAAGTGATGCGCAAGGTAGGCGGAAGGCTGAACGTGCGGCCATCGGCATAGCTCTCGTCCACAGGAATCACATAGGTGCCTGCATCCACCAGTTGCCGCACCCTGTCCGTGGCATCCACCGAGGGACGCGGACGTTCCTCGTCGAGACCATCACTGAGACCGCCATAGAAAGCCTTCTCAATGGCCAGCGTCCCCTGTTCGGAGGGAGCGGGCAACACAAGCTGACGCCCCTCGGGCACACACACCGTACGGCGCTTGCCGTCGAGGGTATAGGTCACCAGCAGATGCTTCACCGTGCCAAAGCAAGGATCGCCCCACGCGCTGTTGTCGGCCATCACCTCCAGCCGGTTGTTGCGCAGACGCTGCTGTACATGGTCGGTGACATCGATGATGCCCAAAGGAAGGAAATGATTGTATTCGGCCTTCACAATCTCCAGTCCGGGCAAGGGTTGCGGCTGCAAAGGCCGGGCAAAGGTGGTCTGCTGGCTGGTCACCTGCATCACAGGCGAAGCCGGCTGGCGGAACACTACAAAGAAAGACTGCTCCGGCTGGAACGAAATCTGCAACGATGTGCAGCCGTCCACGGTATGGAAGGCGGGGACGGACATGGTTAGCCCTGTCATGGGGTCCCACAGCTCAGGCACACGCCCCATCACGCGGAAGGTGCAACGCACATTGCGCAGTTGCTGCTGCTGGTTGCTCACGAAATAGATTTCTCCGTCGGGGGCAGAACGATGAATGAAACAGAGGGCATCCGCATTGGCATCGCTGCGGAAGTCAGGCTGCACATCGAGCTCCTTCAGGGCCTTTATGACAGACATATCCCGCACACGGCCGCCATCCCAGAGCTCACACGCCAGCTGCTCCACCTTTTCGTCGCAGGCAGGATAGCCCTGAAGCGAGGGAGAGAGGCGGGGACGTGTGCCCACCACCACGGCACCCGCATCCACCAGCCGCTTCACATTGGCCAGCATCCCGGGTGTCATCTGGTCGCTTTCGGGCAGCAGGAGCACCCGGTAGGTGGCACCTGCAGGCGTCTGTATGAGTCCGTCCTTCACCGTGAGGCGGTACATCATCTCGGTCCACACCTCGTCGTAGTCGTAGCCAGCCTGCTTGATGTCCCTGCAGAACGTGCCGTTGTTGGGTGTGGCTTCGCCCGTGAACACCAGCACATCACCCACGAAACGCCCTTGCTGGAGCAAGTACTGGCTGCGATTGACATAGTCCAAATAATAATGGTGCTGCGGCCACACGGTGTTGAGCCTGTTGAAATGGGAGCCGAACTGGCCCAGCGTGTAACCCGGAGCCGCATCGTTGGGCTGATGGACGTAGGTGTGGAAGATGTAGCGGTTGATGCCCTCACACCAGTAGCGGTCGCCAAGTGCCTTCATCTGGGCATGCGTGGAGTTCCAGCGTGCATAACGCTCATCGGCAGTAAAAGCCTCGGCACCCACCAGCGTGCGCCCACAGACATGGGCGATGGAGGCTGCCAGCTTGGAGGAGGGGCTCATGCCCGTGTCGCCCATCCAGAACTCGCCCATGACAATGTCGCTGGGCTCGCCCACACGCAAGCCGTTGAAGGGCCCAGTGTAAGGCTCGGTGGAGAACAGGATGCCACGCTGGTGGCAAAGGTCGCGGAAATGGTCGTAGTAGTTCTCGGCCATCAGGTCGGAACATACCTTGCGGATGTCCCAGAGGAAACGTTCGCTCTGGTTGCCGCCTTCCACACAATAGCCGGCCATGACGGGATAATAGTCGAAACAGTCGTAGCCGAGGCGCGCCTGGAACTGCTGGTCGAAATGTTCGGTCCAGTTGGCGCTCCCCGTCTCGTAGCTGTCGATGAGCAGGTTGTTGAGCACCGTGCCGGAGAGCGGGCCCAGATGGTCGAGGATGGGCTGTATGCCATCGCGCCAAAAGGCATCCATGGCCTTGGCACTGAGCTTGTCTATCTCCAGTCCGCCTCCCGTCACTTCATTCACAGGGTGGGAGGTCTTGCCCGTAGAGGTGTGGCCGAAGCGGAGAACGGTCCAGCGTCCCTGTGGAACCTCCCACGTGAGGTTGCCCTGGGCATCCATCTTGCCGGACAGCCGCACGATGTCGGTCTTGCGCACGACGGCCTCGGCAGGAAACACGTCCTCTCCAGCAGGCAACTTGTCGGGGTTCTGGAAAGCGCCCAGGCTCTTGAACTGGAAATCCTTGATACGGAGGTCGCTGGAGGGTGTGGGGAAAGCCAGCACGATGATGTCCTCGTAATAGTCGCAGTTGGCCTTGGGACGGGCCAGGGAAAGGGTCTGCTTCTTGCCGTTGCCCACAAGGGTGGTGTCGGTCCATACAACGGTCTGCATGCTCTGGGCCGGAGTCACCCAGCTGCCACCACTCGACGACCAGCCCGGTCCGTTGTGCATGCACAGGGTCATGCCCAGCCGCTTGGCCTCAATGGCAGCCCACTTGACAAGGTCGAGCCATTCGGGCGTGAGGTACTTGGCCGGTCCTGCAGGATAGCCGTAGCCTACGTTGAATATCTGGGCCTCGCGTATGCCAGCCTGGTGCATGGCTTCAAGATCGGCCGTAATACCCTGGCGCGACACATTACCGTCGAGCCAATGCCACCACGTGCTGGGGTGGCCTTCCACTTCCTGACTGTTCCAGCGGTCAAGACCATCGGCCCTGACCGGCATCATGGGCAATGCCATGCACAGAAGCGCATAGAATATCTTCTTCATTGTGTTTCTCCTTATCGAGTGATTAAATACCGCCACAAAGTTACAAAAAAGATTCGAGTTGGCGACCCTTCATCTAGGAAAATCGACAGACCGACACACGATTTATCTATAATAGAAGATATACTTCATTAGCAAAGTAAGTATATCTCCTCTGCGCAAGTAAGTATATCTTCTCTGAGGTACACAAAGCTATCAAATAACCCGTGTATACCATACGTAATCCCATCAGAACG
>JAEDIG010000166.1 GCA_016292545.1 Bacteroidaceae bacterium | reverse complement strand
CCCGCGGTCACTCCTTCCATTCTATCACGGGCACGCCCTCTGCATCGAAGGTGATGGGCAACCAGATGTGGGGCGACTCGCTCAGATGCTTGGGTTGCCAGCGGTCGGCCATAAAGATGAACCGCTGCCCCTGGCGGAAGATATAGTTCCCCTGGCCGTCGAAGGTTGTCTTTGCCTTGGGTCCCCTGCAGGGAGAGGGATGGCGTGTCCATGGTCCCCAGATGCTCTTGGACGAATACATGCGTGCTTCGTTGGGTGCCCACCCCGTGCAACCACTGGTGATGAGCCAATAGGTGCCATTGCGTTTGAGCAGGGTGGGTGCCTCGTTCATCTCTCCTGGAGCCACACGCACATAGCGGCCCGTGAAACCCATATAGTCATTGGTGAGCTCGTTGATATGCAGCGTCAGGTTTTCCTCGCTGCTGGTTATCTGGTAGGCTTTCCCGTCATCATCAATGTAGATTGTCTGGTCGCGGCTCATCTGCCCGCCCTTCAGGTCACGTGCCACATACATGCCCTCCTTCACGGCCTTCTCCCATGCCGGTGTCCACCAATCCTTATAGTCTTCGGGGCGATGGCTTCGTGCCAGTTTGCGGTCCTTGCGTGTGAAATCCATGGGCCATTTGCCGGCCGTGGGGCGCATGGCCTTGCGGAAGGTAAAGGGTCCTTCTGGCGAAGGGCTGTCGGCAAATCCCATCATTGCAGCGGCATATCCCTTCCCCTTCAGTTCCAGATGGAATAGCATCACATAGTTGTCGGTGTGAGGGCAACGCACCACTTTTGGGCGTTCGATGACACATCCTTGCTGTATGGGACTTGCCGTATCAGCCACGGTGGCCAATACAATGCCGCAGTCGTGCCAGTGGAGCAGGTCATTGCTGGTGTAGAGCGACACTCCAGGCATGAACTTGCCCTCGCGTGAGCGGCTTTCGCCATACCAGTAATAGGTGTCCCCCACCTGAATCACATTGCCTCCGTGGGCGTTCACGTGAAGACCGTTCTGGTCGGGCCAAACAGTTCCTGGGGTCAACAAACCATCCTGTGCTTCCAAAAAGAGGGGCAACAGGCAGAAAAGTGCGGAAAGAAGGAAAAAACGTTTCATTTTTGTGTCGTGTTTTAAGAGATTTGAGGCAAAATTACATTTTTTTCTCTTTTCCTGCAAATGTTTCCGCACTTTTATTAAAATGTCCATAAAAGCATCAAACTTGAAGCAAAGTGGGCCTTTTGGTTAGATTTTATCAGAAGAATATGACATTTTGTATATTTCTGTTATAAAAAACTGCCAAAATGTATGGTTGTTTGAAATATAATTGCTACTTTTGCAAACGATAAACAGTATTAACGAGTATTAAAATGAAACGTTTGTATTTTGACCAGTATTCAGCGCAGGCTCTATCAGAGCTTCATCGCTACCGTGCGGTCATGTTCAGCCCTACGGTTTAAGTGTGCTTCACTACCTTAATTAATATAAGGCGAAGCGAATGCTCCGGGATTCTCTCACTGACCTTTGGTCAGCGTCTTCCTGACATGCCTCTGATGGCATCATTGGGAGGCGTTCATGACAATGAGCGGAAAGGCCGTGGAGCAAATGATAAAAAAAAAACCTAAAGCATTCACACACTTAAATCATCAAGCAATTATGAACAAACCGACCATCAAAGAAGTAGAAGAGTGGGTAAAAACATTGTACGACACTTGTGAGAGTACCATCACTGAGGAAGAGCGCACCGAGCAGCGCAAGTATGCCATCATGGTGCAACGCCCCCAGGACAAGAAGTTCTTGGTGAAGATGCTCGACGAATCCTCCCAGATTCGCGACCGCCGCAAGCTAGCCAAGCGAATCAAGGTACTCATCGATCAGTATGGCGTGCCCGAATTCCTGAACGCTCGCGACAGGTTCCTCTTCAAGATGTACCAAGCCTTTGGCTACCACTTTGACTTCATTGCCATCCCCATCATCAAGAAGCGTCTGAGAATGGACACATCGAAGGTAATCATTGATGCCGCCCGTCCCCACCTCACCGAGCATCTTGCCACACGCTTCAACCAGAAGATCGGACAGAACGTGAACCTCTTGGGCGAGGTGGTTCTGGGCAATGAAGAGGCCGACAAACGATACTACAGCTATCTGGAGGCGCTTAAATATCCAGACATCAACTATATCTCCGTGAAGATTTCTGGTATCTATGCCCAAACCCATGCCCTCAACTACGAGGAGAGTTTCCCCGAACTGGTGCGCAGAATGTCGGAGCTCTATCAGGCCGCCATCGACAATCCATACGTGGACGAGAACGGCAACAAGCGGAGCAAGTTCATCAACCTCGACATGGAGGAGTATAAGGACGCCCATCTGACCATGCGTCTGTTCAAGGAAGTCCTTTCAAAGCCCGAATTCCTTCAGTATTCTGCCGGTATCGTGGTGCAGGCATACCTGCCCGATGCATGGGATTTCCAGAGCGAACTGCTGGAGTTTGCCAAGGAACGCTGCGAGCGTGGAGGTGCTCCCATCAAGATGCGTATCGTGAAGGGTTGCAACCTGGAGATGGAAACCGTCGTGGCTTCGCTGAGAGGATGGGAAAACCCCGTTCGTCCCAACAAGACAGAGGTGGATGCCAACTATCTGCACATCATCGAACGCGGACTGCTTCCCGAGAATGCCAAATACCTCCACATCGGTATGGCATCCCACAACCTCTACACCATCTCCTATGCCTATCTGCTCACCCAGAAATACGGCACACCCAAGGATTGCTTCTGCTTTGAGATGCTCGAAGGCATGGCCGACCATGTATGGCGCGCCCAGTCGAAGCTGGGCAACCACGTCATCCTCTACACCCCCGTGGTGAAGGACGAGCATTTCCTCAACGCCGTATCCTATCTGGTACGCCGTATGGACGAGAACACCGCTCCCGACAACTTCCTCACCCACTCGTTCAACCTGCAGCCCAACACCAAGACCTGGGAATTCCTGAAGAAGCAGTTCGAGGATGCCTATGCCATCAAGGACAAAATCCCTCACACACCTCATCGCACACAGAACAGGCTGGAGCCCTACAAACCCGTAGAACCCGCCGACGAAATGAAGAACGAGCCGGACACCGACTTCGACCGCGAGTGCAACCAGGAATGGCAACGCCAGATTTTTGCCAAATGGAAGAAGAGCAAGGACGACAAGCCCTACACCATTCCTCTGCAGATTGGTGCCAACACCGTAGACAACGAACGCCGCCATCGCTATTTCGACCGCTGTCAGGACGACGAGGTGCAGATTTGCGAGATGTCGCAGGCTTCCGTTGAGCAGGTTAAGGAGATTGTACGCATTGCAGCCGAGGACCCCAAGGGATGGCGCAAGACCACCATCGAGGAGCGTCATCGCATCATGTACGATGCTGCCAACAGACTGGGTGAACTCCGCGGCGACCTCATCGGATGCATGTGTGCCATCACGGGCAAGACTGTGGTTGAAGGCGACGTAGAGGTGTCAGAAGGTATCGACTACGCACGCTTCTACACCACCACGATGAAGAAGTTTGCCTCACTACCCGATGTGAACATCAAGGAGAAGGGTACTGTGTTGGTGATTTCTCCCTGGAACTTCCCCTGTGCCATTCCCGTAGGCGGTATCGTAGCCGGGCTTGCAGCAGGCAACACGGTGATTCTGAAGCCCGCCACTGTGGCCGCTCCCGTAGCATGGCTGTTTGCACAGGCATTCTGGGATGCAGGCGTGCCCAAGGAAGCGCTGCAGGTGATTATCACCGAGCGCGATGCATTGAAGGCACTCACCACGGCCCCCGAAATCAAGCACATCATTCTTACGGGTGGCACCGACACGGCACAAGCCATCACACGTGCCAACCCCACCACTCCGCTTTCGGCCGAAACAGGTGGCAAGAACGTAATGATCATCACAGCCTCGGCCGACCGCGACCATGCCATCATGAACGCCTGTACATCGGCCTTCGGCAATGCC
>JAEDIG010000001.1 GCA_016292545.1 Bacteroidaceae bacterium | reverse complement strand
AATTTACAAATCGCTGATTAGCAATAGAAACAACTAACAAGATATCAAACTTGGGCTAATACAGGACGGCGGGGAAGATGCTTAGGAATGTGGATAATCCATACCCGTTTATGCGTATCATCTGTTACAAACTCTTCAATGGACAGTCCTTCAGACGACAGATAAGTACACTGTTCCGTAAGTTTGAATGTCGCCGATTGAGGATTGGCTGGTTGTCCATTAAAGGTAAGCCTTGAAATGTCTGTCCCGACAATCTCAAGCGATTTGTCCTTTACACCTATCACGAGATGCCCGCCCTCCATGTTGGCGATAGCCGACACGTAGGAGATCACATCGTCCTTCTCGTCCCCACAGAACGAGTTCTTCAGATTCTTAAATTCCTTCCATTCGCAGCGAGTATTCTCCTGTGGGTACTCGCGGAGGAGATATTGTTGTAGTTCAAATTCGGTCATAATTATTAGACGTATTTTGGTGTAATTATTATTTATCAGATGAAATAGAAAGTTTATATTCACAAAAAGGAACCATCTGCTGATTATCGTCAAAGTAATACCATATATTATCTTTTTCTAACAAGCCAAGCCAATTAGTTTCCGTCAGTAGACACTGAATGATAAATATGAAACTATTGCCTTGTCCATGAAAAAACGTTTTATGACTATCATTTTTATAATATTGCACATTCCATATTCCACCTTTCTGTGTTTGTAAAACGGAGGTGAAACCATCGACTATTATTTTCCCAGAAATATCCACAACACAATATGTATTGTTTGTGTTGCGTGCTATTGCATATCCGCATTGGAATGGTGTCAATAACGAATATTCAGAACCTACCACCTTGTTTTCTGCAATGTCAACCATACTCCACAAGTTATTTCTGCAAACATAATATAAACCTGGCATGTGAGAAAACTCAACACTGTCATACCATTGATTGAAAATAAGTCTCGAATGTTTATCTATAACATTAGTTCCGTTATTCTCGGTAGGCAGAAAGTCATCTCCGTATGCTTTGTACACTAAAGAATTATACGGAAACTGAAATGTAGATATAGGTTTATTATATCCAACAACATTACCATCTTCAACCCTTAATTGTCTTAGAATATATTTCCCTTTTACAGGCAATGTATTTAACTCTTTTATTTTTATGTGTTCTCCACTTTTATTTGCCTTATAGAGAACGCCATCATTTATGTAATAAGCGTAGTCCCCATAAAACACCGTGATAAAGTCAACATAGCTATGTAAATAAAACTCACTATTTAGATTTAGCAGATTCTCTTTGTTGTCTTTGAAAACTTTAAAATATCCATGTGGAAGAACCATTATGTCATCAAACCATTGGTTTGCGAGAATAGTCCCATTATTTAATACAATACAATGCTTTTCTTCATATTTGTCACCTGGAATACAATGATAACGATTAATCAGTTCATCCTCGTTGTTATCTTCTACAACGTAGAAACCTTGCTTGTCATATTTGATTGTCCTTACTCCTTTATCCAGTATTTTTCTACCTGTCGAATCAATAAGATTATCTAAATGGTGATAATTTCCATGGCTCAGAGTGTCGCAAATAATACGCAATGGACCTTCATCAATATGGAACTTTTTAGAAGAGCCGTTTAAACTCACTATTGACAAACCCTTGTACGGCTCAAAACTTAATTTATCACCTGATAATAAATCTATCTGTATCATACAAATTATATTATTCTACATTAAACTAAAACAGAACGAGTTCTTCAGATTCTTAAATTCCTTCCATTCACACCGAGCATTCTCCTGTGGGTACTCGCGGAGGAGGTTTTGTTGTATTTCGAGTTCGGTCATAATTATCGTTTTAAGAACTGTTTTAAACTTATTGACGAAATTCCTAAGACTTTCGATTTTAATTGTAACCCATTGTCCGATGTCAACATAATGGGATTCTGTTCTTTATACTTTAATGCGGTTGATAATATCATATTGTCAGGTGAACGTTTATCAAAGTCATCAGGCAATAAAGAAGTATCTGCGAACTCGTATAAAATCTCATGTTGTGTCTCATTATTAAGATTGCGTAATGCCTTCTCCGCGTTTTGTCTTCGTTCTTCAGTTAATTTGATTTTCATCTTATCGAGTTCATCCGTCACCTTTGCAGACAAGATGATAGGATACTTTCTGTCAATCTTAGAAATAATATCAGGATAGTCTACAAAAACATTAGTATCAATGATATAATAGTTTTTCTTCGTCATACTTAATTCCCTCTTTTTCCGTTCAAACTGAGAGAGGTCAATTTTACCTACAACTTTCAACCCTATTGTGGAGGAGACCGTTGATGCTGTTTTTTCTTCAGATATAGGTCGGACTATAGGGCCTGATGATTCTGACTCTTGCAAATTAGTTCTCCATACATCTGTTTTACCATCAAACTTATCACAATTATCTATAAACTGTAATACTGTAGGTGAGACAGTATGAAATTCGTTAAGAGGCATATCTGAAATAATGAGAGTCGTACTAAGCGAACGGCTTGTTGCTACATTAAAACGTCGATCTTCGAGTGCGAACCCCGGATTCCTTCCAGGAATGTATAAGATAGCATAATCAACAGTCATTCCTTGGATTCTATCTATCGTTTCTATAGTTATATCCAGTTCAATGTCAGACGTACAGAAACGTTTCTGCAGTTCCTTTACAGAATCTCTAAAAGGTGTTATGATAGCTAAAGAACGATCAGGATAAAATTTTTCCAGCTTTTCAATCACATCTCGTATAATAGCATCTGCTTTATCTGAATAAACTCCATTGCGGACATCTTGTGTACAATGGTAAAGTACACCGCCATCTTGTGGAAATAAGACACTATTCGCTTTGGTAAAATCTAAATAATCTTTCTTCACAGACACAAAACGATTCCCGTAAAAGCATTTTGTAAGGGAGGCAGATCGACTCGTGAGACGGAAAGTGGTTACTATACGATAAGATTTTATAGATGTTCCCAGCGCCATAGACTTCAATCCTTCAACTTGAGTTGCCATATTCCACGAATTATATTGTGGATTGTTAAGTTTCACGATAGGCGGCAACTGCATAGGGTCACCTACTATCATACAATCCACACCCAACTGTTTGAATGCAACTATAGCAGTAAGGAATGCCTGAGAAGCCTCTTCTATGACTACTAAATCGTATTGTGGCAAACCATACAAAGTCATCTTCTTTTCGCTAAAAACGCTTGACAACTGATAGTTTGTCGCACAGAGCATTTCGCCACCAGGAACCTGCAAGTCGGCAGAGGCAGCTTTTACACCTGACACCTGTTTGCGTTCGTCAATTGAGAGATTTGTCTTGCTGACACGACCTCCCTTCACATACTTCTGCAAAGGCTTCTGCTTTATCAACTCGATAAGGCCCTTGTTCGCCATGGTGGTGACGCAGACGGTTTTACCAGCATCAAGATACGATGAAATCACAGAAGCAATGGTGTAACTCTTACCAGTTCCCGGAGGACCTTGTACGATACAACAATGTTCATTAGCGAGCGTGTCTATGATTGTGTCAGAGATACCTGTTGGCTTCTGTTCATCAAACGCAAGTTCCTCGGGTGTCCATTCCTCATAATCTATAGCCGGTTCAAGGTTCAATTCCTCGTTTGAAGAGAATGCATCCATGTAGCTGGCAAGGTTGCGGAAATACTCTACAGGAGGAAATGGATTATGGACGATAAGTGAAAGACTTTTGCCATCAGCCAACGCCTTTGACAAGATATCGTACAACTTAAAACTGAATCCAGAGCATGCAACATAGTCATAGTTGGAATCACCAGTATGAACATAGTACATTGGAGTCATGTCAGAACCAGGAGAATGAAAATCCTTATTGTCAACAAACTCCTCCCAACGGCAAATCCAATCCGTAACGTGTTCACCTAATGCTTGCTTAGCACCTTTCTTAATTATGCACACGCCCTTCAGAACTTTCAAGCGTGGAGCCATACGACGAGGGCATTTGAGGATAATCATGCCTGTCTCATGCTGAATGGAATCAACATAAGCAAGCGATAATTCACCTGTCTTGAATAAGTTCCGCATCTGCGAGCGATTGATTTTTTGTTGCTCGTCGATAGCCTCCTTCACCTGGTCAGCAAAGAATGACTTATAGTTTGCAAGTTTGATATTGTCAATCATCATCAATAGTCGTTATCGTTATAATCATCGTTACCATCTTCCGCTTCTGCCATAGCACCAACATAGTGAGCGAATACGGCATCCATATTTGTACGAGCTGCCACACGAATCAAGGTGTATGCAGTACCTTTGGCATTTTCAAGTATGCCTGTATAAAGAGCCCTTACCACATCAACTTTCTCCTTGCCGGTAATCTTGATAACAACATCGTCTTTTTCTACGAGTTTCAAGAATTCATTGGCGTTGTTAATGTAATGGAAGTTCTTGCCTTGTCCATCAAGATAAACGCAAATTTTCCACTTGTTATCAACCATCTTATTCCATACAGAAGGAGAAACATACATCACGCCACGAGCAGCACTACAAGTATGAATGTATTTGCCATCTTTAAGTTTGTGTAAAGTTACATCACTCGCATTACGCACGAACTCCTCCATTGTTTCCTCAGGTTCTGTGTGCATCTCATTTCTAAGGTTCTGGTACATACGCAACTGAGCAAGATAGTTTGTGTCGGCAATCTGCTCTGGCTTGATGTTACATTGAGCTAAGAGGTCTATTTCCTCCCTCGTTGGTGGTAATGATTCCAGTTCAAGAGGCGTTCCATGTGAGCGAAGGCATTCTAATTCCTTTTTGGTGAAAATCTTTGGATGCTTACGTGTACGAGGTTTGTAAGGCCTGTCGCCAACTGGTTGGTAATCCTTGTCCTTATCAACAGATCCCATGTACCCATTACGGTCAGGATTATAATCCTTATGAGGCTTGTTTGATGAAGCGTGAGACGTGTTAGACGTATGAGTATTAGAAGACGTTGTGCTGGCATTATCCGTTGTGTCAACATCTTCATCAACATCAGCTTCTACATCGTCTGTTTCATCTGTGTCATCGTAGTCTTCAATATCCTCTTCATCAACCTGTTCATATGTGTCATACTGACCAAGGTCATCTTCTGACTCTTCCTCTGCTGTAGATGACGTTGTTTGACCAACTGGTGATTCGGCTTGTTGCGACTGTTGTTGTGGACGAGAGTAAGAAGTTGGCTGCTGCGAAGCGGTTTGAATAAGTTCTTTTGGTGATGTCTCTGCTTCTTCCCTAACTTCAAGTTCGTTAACAGGTCTTGACGTTACATCTTTATTTGGTGCACCAATATTGTCATCCTCGCGAAAAGTTTCCGTATCGTCAACATGCTGATTTTCTGTTGATGTCTCTGTAGTTGCTTCTATAGCAGAATCTGTTGGTTCATTCGTAGCATTGCTATAGTAATCGTTTCCTGTTTCGATAGGTCCTTCTTCCTCTGGCTCAACGTTTATGGTCAAATCCAACGATCTGAGATAAGCGCGGAACTTTTCATCGTATGCAAGCGAAGAGCAATACTTTTCGATGCACGTTTCTACAGAAACGCTATCATCAAGAACGTCTTCACATACATTATCATACACGTCAAAACCTACCAGTCGCTTCAATCTACTACAGAACTTTGTAAAGGTACGATTATGCTTCCATGAGCTTACATAATAAAGGTGATTGTCATCGTTATAGATACGCTCTACATCATTATGTATAGTATCATAACCGAGGTCTATCTTTTCACATACAACAAAATGATACTGCGACAGCTTTGTATTATAGCGTTCGTAGAGTTCTTGGAATCGATCTGGGTTTTCGATAGCCGACAAGATAAGCAGACGAGGTCTGAGTATGGCAACCATATCAGCTGTTTCATCTTGTTTGCCTATAGGTGTTGCCACAAAATTAGAACTTGTCAGACATTTTATCTTCAGTATGTTGCAGGCCTTGACAAACAAATCTGTATCATAAGGGAAAGCACTTGTCTGCATAACAAACTCATCGCCACGGAAGATATTCCTTTCCTGTGTCGAATCTGGATGGATAGCATAAAGTTCCGTAATATGCTTCTTCTGCCCCTTACCATTACGCCATTCTGCAGTTGGCGTTTTACGATAGTTGTCAACCAAAGTCTCATCTGGAACAGGCGAAGACAGCATCCAATTAATCACTATGCTTCGGAAATGAGTTTCTTCCTCTCTTGGATGCGTAACACGAGCAAGGTAATAAAGGCAATCTTCAAAAGAGAGAGCCTTACAGAAGTTGATCTTCTCAAATAATTCACGAGCATCACGATTGTCAATAGAGTCAACAATAGCTTTGCAAGGAACCTTCTCTTGCCATTGAGGTACCTTGGCACGAACAGCATAACCAGCTATGTGAGGTGCATACAACAACTCCGGCTTTTGAACAGAATTCTCTGTTGGTATGCACACGCGGTTATTGAAACATCCATCTTCCACCCATGATTCATATTCGCCCAAGCGATGAGAGAAACATTTCGACCAGAAATAACAAGCAAATGTGCGGTTTGCGAGATACTTCAAGTCCTCTCGCGTCATATTTTGATGCACGTTCTCCGCTTTGAAATATTGCTTAATGATATCCTTGTTGCCTTCGAATATGTAAGTGTCAGAAAGATACGACAATTCAGACACACGATTTGCCTCAAAGTCGCACGTTGGAGAATATTCTGTTCCAAGTGTCAGTTCATGAGCAAACTTGTATGTCGTTTCATTTGACTTGACCAGATACTTTATCTGCTTACGAAGTGTGTCATTTATGTCATACTCACTCTGTATCTTAGCTACTTCACGTACAAACTGAATGTGAATGTCTGCAACGCTATTCTCATCGGCAGCAAACATTGCAAGATAATCCTTAACCTTTGCGTCAATCCACATTTGCTTTGTGGTAATGAGATTGCGATTACCGTACTCTTCAGAGATAGCATGAAGCAAGTCCTTATTTGCCTTTAGAATATCGGGATGAACCTCGTTAGCAAGCGTGATGTACTTGAATGGTTCAGATACAGAATCCTCATCCATGTTGACGATTATTACCTGATCAAGAGTCTTATAACCAGCATATTGAGTACGAACTCTCAACTGCATAATTTGGTATTTCCTTTCTGCCCATTTATCCTTCAGGTCTTTAAAGTGCTTGGTCATCATCGCTACAACCGAATCCAAAGACTCAGTCTCAATAGTTGAAAGCTTAGGCAAGATGTCTGAGAAAAGAATATCCTTGTTATCGGACTTAAGACCGAGTTTCCTAAACAATTTCATCCACTCTACCTTCTCGTTCTCATTGGCGGTTTCGATGTAAGACGAAGACACGAACTGCGCCTCTTTTACATACTTAGTTACCAACGCCTCAATTTGTTCCTGCTGATAGGTGTCAGAAATGTAAAGCGATGCACAATTGATAAGCGCGTTGTTATTGTCAAGCAACGGAATAGTCTTGAACTTATCAACATATGCAATTTGCTTCTGGTTTACCTTGACCCATCGCCAGAAATCAACGTTATTGTTTATAACATTAACCGATTGGCGCAAGTTTGCGTTCTGAGCAAGGATGTCAGTTGTGGTATTGATGTCAAACTTCACAATCTTGAACAGCTGACGCATATCCTGAGAGAAATCATCGGTATATTTCTGTGAGAGCACAACATACGTCTTCGGACACCATGCTTTCTCGCACAGAATCTTTGCGCCCTCGTTGTATTCGATATACTGGATATTCAGTTCTCTTGCTCTTACTATGGTTCCGTCGTAGGCAAGTAAAGGCATATCCTTGATGTCGTTGAAACTCATAGTATCATCAAAGAGTCTGTCTGCGTCTCGCTTCAGGTATTCCAAGAATGTGAGCATAATTGCCTCGTCAACAAGACTGGCATAGATAACCGCCTTGTTCTTGATTACAACATCTATGAAGAACGACTTGTCTGTGAAGGTCTTAACGCCAAACTGCTGACGCAAGAACGATTCCAGTTTCTTTACCTCTTCCTTCTCACGACCTTCAAAATAATCATTCGATAGAGCATACATCATGCTATCCTGCAACCAAGCATGATTGGTATTGTCAGCATAGGTGCTGTTCTGAGCATACGCATCCTGATTGAAGTATCGCACGTCATCGTTGCAAAGATATACCTCATTTTTGTGGATGTCAACACAACGCAAGACATAATCCTTGAAAACGTTTTCCTTCAACTGCACTTCACAACCGTACACATATTCAACAAATGCTTTGTTGGCAACATAATTGTTTTCTATGGCAGCGTTTACTTTTGCTCGGAAATCGGCATCGCCAACTATGACAGTCGTGATGAAGGAGTCCTTGGTAAATTCGTTGAATCCAAGGTTAGCAAATATTGCAGTTACATTACCTTTCTCGTCATCAGCCAGGCTATCAAAATAGATATGCGATAGTACGTTGATAACATTCTCGCCCAACCATTTCTCACGTGTTAAGGCATGAGCATCTTCGTTGAAGAAGTAGTGATAATTGGTATAGTCTGTACTTGCACCACCATCCTCAGTAATGTACGGAATCTTTGTCTTGTTCGCCTTTAAATCAACTTCCTTTACTGCAAGATAACGATAGAATGCAACAGAATTGCTTGGCACGTTAAGCAACGCCATAGCATCCTCATTGGATAGAATGCAATCTGTAATCATAGACGCAGCAGAGAAAGACAGGAAATACTTGTCTGCAAATGATTTCCAATTTTCATCTTCCTCAAAATTTGCTCTTGATGCCTCGCAAAGATGCGGTACAAATTTACGCAAGAATCCTATTCCATTACAATTCGTGTCAAAATCATAGTAGAGACTTCCTGCTGTAAACAAATCGCCTTCGTATTCAATAAATATATTTTTCTTAGCAAACTCGTTTAGTTCATCCTCACTCAACCAATGTCTTATAAATCGTGTATTGTTTTCGGGAACTGTCAACCATGTCTGGAAATCAGTTTCCTCACATTTCTTTACAACAGCATCAACCTTTACATTAAGGCTCGAAGGAGAATGCTTGTACAAGAAACCCATGAATGCCTCCGATTGTCTTAACTCGTCAACTGGCAAGGAGTAGTCACCCAACTCCATAAGAATTATGAAGTCTTCGTCTGAAATGACTCCGTTCGCTGTCATGCCAGTCATGTCGTTAATAATATTGTCGATGCATTCAAAGGTTTGTTCACCATCCTTATCAACGCATGGAACAAAAGGCTCTTCTTTTATGAGTTTTTCAAATTCTTCCTGGAACTCCTCTATAAACGTCTTATACACGCGTCTCTTCTTGCACTCATCAAAGTCTGGGATAAGTGCAAAGATAGAGTCAAGGTCGTATTCTTTGCTTTCAATAAGCTGCTTGATCCAATAAAAGAACTGTTTACCTGCAATACGAGCAATAACGTGATTGAGCTCGATATCCTCAATATCATCACGCTGTCCGTTGGGCACCATATCGGTGTTCATTAGGAAATTGAAACCCCAATCAGCCCGCTTTGCTGGCAGATAGCAATAAAGCATGGCATCATCAACTGGCATTAACTTTCTTTCAGCTTTCTTGCACGCAAACTTTACCGCAGTCTTGCGGAAGTTCATGTACTTCTCAGGTATTTTCTCATAACCATCCGAACGAAGAGAGTCTGGATTTTCCAAAACATCGTTTATCTTATCTGTAATGTCCTCAGGAATATCATCTACAAGAGAATCTGATACACACCAATCTTTATTGTCTTTCTCACGTACAATCGGTTCATCCTGACCATCAATAAAGATGCTAACCTTCTTGATGTTCGGGATAAACAATATGACGCGCTCTGATTTAAATACATCGGTAAACAAATCGATGTAGTTATCATCTCTGTCTTCGTCGGTCAGAATTTCCTTATATCGTGGTTGGAGAGCGAACTTTACTCTAAACTCTTCGTTAGGATGCTGACGGAATACAGACTTGATTTCATGATCGATCTCATTATATTCCGTCCAGATTGGCAGGATCTGCCATGGTGTATTGATTACATCCGTAGCAGACTTGTCGAACCTGAATGTGTATTTACCCGTATTTAGGAGAACATAGTCGTTGTCAAGGAAAACTGTCTTAAAACCAATACCTTTGTAGCCGATGGCTTCGATATTGTCAGACTTCTCGCCATCATTTATATCACAAATAGCTGCAATATTCTTCGGATTGAAATATTCACCTGTATGCTCGAATGTTAAGTAGTTCTCGGTAATATGGAACTCTACATCAACAGGCAAAGGTTGAATCTTGCCATCAATTTTTGTACGACGAGGATAGTCGTTAGCATTCTGCAACAACTCATAGATGAATACTTCCTTACCGCTTTGTGTAAGTTGCTTTTTGAGAGTATCAAGCGAACGAGTAATCTTCTTTGCCGCACCTGCAGGATAACGCATAATGCCCTCGTAAAGACTGCTCACAATGTCTTTGGGGTAAATTGGTGTTATTTCCTCATGCAAGTCAATACCGAACTTGAGAGGATCGGTTCCAAGCAATACCCAAGTGAACTTGTAGTATGCATAGCGGTTGAACTCCTTGTTGCTTCTGAATGAGATAGACAGATTCTTTATACCACGTTCCTTATCTTCAATCTTTGTAAAATCAGTATTACGGATATCTGTTATCGTAAACCAACCTTCATTCCTCTGAGGTGCGAACTGTCCTATAAATATATTATTGTCAAGACGCAACCTTCGCTTTACCTTTATAACCTCATTAGGGGCTGTGTATATTGATTGCGCACGTTCAGCTCTGGGTTTCCTATAAATATCTGTTAGTTTCTCTTTCTCCTTGATATATTTTACAGGCACTTTGCAAGATGTATCTGTATGTACTAAGAACGCATCAGACTTCATAACGAATTCATTAAGCTTTTCATATCCCAACGCTTTATAGTTAATGCCAGCCTTGAGCAAGGCAGAACCAAAATTAGCCATATTAACCCATCCTTCACCTTTTTCAGGTAATGATTCTTTTTTCAAGGACAGAAATATGGATAATATTTTTTTGAGTGTATCGTTGTTTATCATATCGTTGTTTTGATTTATCATTTGTAATTTTGTATCTCCCCATTCTTGCTAACCAAAAGTTCTCAGATGTTTACTCTCAAGAAATCAGAATTAAGGCGAGAATTTGCAAATATGGCTATGCTGTATTTATGCACCATTTACTAATTTTATAACCTTTGCCTACAACTAACGTCTTTGCCTTGAAAATTCTACCATAAGACACACGAAGGACAAGCCATTGCTTGTTTTCTGTAGGCACATTCTCTACCAACACCCCATCCTTGCATTTCAAGATGGGGGGCGTGCTGGATGTAACTTCTGCACTGTGACACATCGAGCCGGTGTCAGTCGGTTGGCTGTTGCCTTCCTCCTTCGCACCTCGGCATAATCCAAGTGAACTTGGCTTCTTCATTCGGTTTGTCGTCGGTTGCCCATTATACAATGAAGCGTCAGTCTTAACGGACTTAAAATGCTTTTCTTTAACTGCTAACATCAGAAATCATTCTTATCCTTATAGACTTTTCTTAGAAAGAATTGTCAGTATTTGGCCACAAAGATATAAAAATAAATGTAGACTCTCACATAAATGGACGAGAATCTGCAATTTAATGATGCCAAAAGGGTGTTTTGGCTCAATTTTGGAACAAAAACTGACTTGTTTTGCTAACTAATGTCGTTTTATGGCAATTCGTTTCTCGGAATTCTTGTCTTTTTCCCTCCACGGCAATTCAGACGTTGAACCTCCGCAACCAGTCCGTTGGACAACGCTACGAGAACCGGGCCAAATGTTAAAAGATTGTCTGGTTTGAGCAAAAAGGTTGTGCGGAATAAGGGTAAATAAATTATTTTTATTTATTTTTGCCAAATAATTGAAGAAGAAACGACAGGTGGAGCATTGTTTGTTGACGATTGAGGCATGCTCTTAAAGATGATGGGTGGGAACACCGATGATTATTACAAAGTAAAAAAATATATATATGTTCAATGACATGAAACGCTCGAAATATGTGACAGGCCTTTGTGTGGCCGCCTTGCTGATGGGGGCGACAACGGCATCTGCAGGTGTCCGTCCCGGTAAAAACTGCATTACAATCTCATTCGACGGAAAGCCAGGTAAATACACCGTGATGCGGTCGAACGGCCGGTATGCGGAATATCGTGCCATAGGCACCACAAAGAAAACAGAATTCGTGGACAAAAAGGCAAAGGGGAGCCCTTATTCCTATTATTATCTGGTGCTCGACGAGAAGGGCGACACTGTGGCACAGATGTCGGCCGAACAGGAACTGTTTGGCGATGACGTGCATATCTACAGCCCACAGGATTCACCCGAGGCCATCGGCAAGGACATAGCTGCCATACATAAGGAGATGTTTCGTGCCGAGATGGGGACGGGGCGCTACGCGCTGATGTTCAAGCCTGGTGATTACACATCGGCAGGATTGTTCAACGTGGGGTTCTACACCCATGTGGCAGGACTGGGTAAAGTGCCGTTCGATGTGAAGATCGACAACATACACACACCTCCCCATCTGGCAAACGACAACGGAACCTGCACGTTCTGGCGGTCGCTGGAGAACCTTTCTGTCGTGGGTGAAGCTTCGTATGAGCATGACAAGATGTTCAACTGGGCAGTGTCGCAGGCTGCCCCGTTCCGCAGAATCTACTCGCAGCGAACGGTCAGGAACCAATGGAAAAACGGTTGGGTGAGCGGCGGCTTTACGGCTGACTGCATCTTTGACGCGCCTGTGGGATCTGACGGACAGCAGCAATGGTTTACACGCAACAGCCTGCTCCGACAGGGGCGCGGGAGATTTACCGAGGGGGCCTACAACTTTGTCTTCACAGGCGTGGAACTGGGTGAGCAGGCTGCGAAGGATACTTATGTGGACTCCGACTGGGACAAAGGCGGGAATGTGACATTTGAGACCTATACCCCGCTGGTCAGCGAGAAACCGTTCCTCTTCATGGGTGATGACGGCCGCTACAAGGTGTTCCGTCCGGCCATCCGGCAGAGTAGCAAGGGCGTGTCGTACACAGCCGCATCGATGGGCGAGGGCGATGTGCTGGACGTGCTGGACTCGTTTCTTGTGGCCAAACCTTCCACCACAGCCGCCGAAATGAATGCCGCGCTTGCCAAAGGGAAGCACCTGCTGCTGACCCCAGGCATATATCTGCTGGACCAGCCGCTCGTCGTGTCGGTTCCAGGCACCATTGTCATGGGACTGGGATGGGCTACTATCGTTCCGCCGGATGGTGCGGAGGTGGCCATAAAGATTGACGACATCGATGGCGTGCGGTTGGCGTCCATACTCTTTGATGCCCATCATTCCACACGCACGCTCCTGAAGGTGGGGGACAAGGGCACGACCAGAAGACACAGCCAGAATCCCATTGTCCTCTCCGATATGTTTTTCCGCATCGGAGGCTTTGTGCCCCGGAAGACACATGTAGACACCGCACTCGAAATCAACAGCAACGATGTGGTGGGGGACCATTTCTGGATTTGGCGTGCCGACCACGGCGTGAAGAACTCCGTGGGGTGGGATGTGAACACGGCCAACCATGGACTGGTGGTCAACGGGAACAACATCACCATCTACGGGCTCTTCAATGAACATTTCCAGAAGTACCAGACGCTGTGGAACGGCGAAAACGGTCTTGTCTACTTTTATCAGTGCGAGACACCCTACGATGCAGGCACGCAAAGTGTGTTCATGAGTGAAAACGGCACACGCAACGGTTATGCCGCATACAAGGTGGCCGACCATGTGCGCTCCCACAGGGCTTTTGGCATAGGAATCTATGATGTGCTGATACACGACATCAGGCTGGAGAATTCCGTGGAGGTGCCTTGCAACAACGGCATTGAAATCCACCACATAGTCAACACCTCGTTCATTCCGGGGGCAAAGAAGGGTTTCGGCCACGTAATCAACGGCAAGGTGGAGAGCACCTACCGCCACGCGCGTCAGTATGTGGCACGCCTGAACCACTTTTCCGGAAAGGATTGACGCACCGTCGTCTGCAAGGGATAGAGGATCATGACACGGACCGACAGCCTCCAGCTCAAGGGAATAGCCATTCTGATGATGCTGTTCCTTCACCTCTTCAACACACCGGAGCGCGTGGCCTCGTGCATCACGTTGCTGCATTTTCCTGGAGGGCTGCCATTGGTGTATGCCATGAGCCGTGTGGCTGCCTGGTGTGTGTATGTCTACATCTTCCTGAGTGGCTACGGACTGGCTGCCAGTGCAGAAAAGAGGGGATTCGGTTTTTCCCGTGCCGCTCTCCGTCTGGTTCCGCTTTACATCCATTATTGGGTGGTGCTGTTGCCTTTTGTGGCACTGGGATGCCTGCTGAAACCGCAGGTTTATCCCGGTGGTGTGTGGGATTTCTGCCTGAACATGGTGGGATGGAGCTGCTCCTACAACCACGAGTGGTGGTTCCTGCGCCCCTATGTGGTGTTGTCTCTGGTGTCTCCGCTGCTTTTCCGTGCCCTTTATGCCCGCCGTGGATGCGCTGTCACATCGGGCATGGCTGTGCTGCTTTATCTGCTTTCCGATGTATCCTACCGCCTCTATGCACCGTGGTTCGACCATTGTGCCCTGCTCAGCCTGGCCAATGAGGTGGCGCAGCTGCTTCTGGTGTTCCTATGTGGGGCATTGAGCCACATCCACCACATTCCCTCCAGGTTCCGGGCTTTCATGCACGCCCGTCTGGGACTGCGGTCGCGCAGGCTGGCGGGGCTTGCACTCCTTTTGCTGTGTGTGCTTCGCATGTCGATGGGATGGGTGCTGCCCAACCCCGTGTTCGCCTGCCTGTTCGTGCTGCTCTGGTGCGTCATCGCACCGCGCCGCCCCAGTGCCTTTCTTTTGGCCATGGGCCGGCAGTCCACGTCCCTATGGCTCTGCCACACCTTCTTTGCCTATTACCTTTTCTCTCCGTTTGTCTACAGTTTCCGCTATCCTTTCCTTATCTATCCCATGCTGGTGTTGCTGTCCTGGTGCGCCTCTGTGCCCCTCACCCGCATCTCTTCGGCAATCTCCTCCAGGCTCACCATCTGACCACCAGCCCTATGCTGGTGTCCTGCTTCCATGGCCCCATGATGGTCTGCAGGCCAGAACTCTGGACATGGCGGTCGAAATATCTGCAACAGCGGTATTTGGCCTCCACCATCCAATGGCTGTCTGCCGAGGTCCAGCGGCAGGAGAAGGAGGGCACGATGCCCTGGCCAAAATATGTGGCTGTGCAGATGGAGGCATAGAGCGGAGGGTCGTAGAAGGCCAGTCGGCAGTCGTAGCCGTCGGTGAGGAAGGCGGCACAAGAG
This sequence comes from Bacteroidaceae bacterium, assembly GCA_016292545.1. GTDB lineage: Bacteria > Bacteroidota > Bacteroidia > Bacteroidales > Bacteroidaceae > Physcousia. The sequence goes on along the minus strand of JAEDIG010000001.1, from coordinate 54,183 downwards.
GCGTTCAGCCGCAGTCGCCATTGCGGGATGTCGGCACGGGCTGTCTGTTGCAGGCCCCAGCCGTTGCGGCCTTCAACCCGATGGAAGAGGAGGGTGGTCTGCCAGATGCATGAACGATGTGGGGTGGCTGTCCAGCGGAGCTTGGTGCGATGGTGGGCAAGATAGCCGTCGGCATACATTTTCCGCTTGTACTGATAGCGGGCTTCCAGCAGATGGGCGGGTGTGCATTGCCATTGCAGCTGGCCCGAGAGGTCTTCCCCACGGCTGCTCTTCAGCAGCTGGTAGCGAGGCCATGGATGATAGAAGAAATCCGCGTAGGCCAGCAGCTGCCAGCGGGGCCACGGATGCCCTTTGAGGCGAAGCAGAAGGCCCGACTCGTTCTGGTTCTGGCTGTTTTCGCCAAAGGCTCCCGAATGGAAGGAGTGGTAGCGGTAGCTGTAGAAACGCTGCAATACGCAGGCGTTCCACTTGCGGTGGAACTGCCATTCCGCACGGTTGAGGGTGGCCCATCCGTGGCGGGATGTACTGTAGGCTGTTTCTCCGGCCGCTTGTATAAGGTAGGAGGAATAGGCATAGTGGAGGCCTGCCACACCAAAGCGACGGCCACACGGATAGATGCGCCTGTAGAGCTGGTCGCCGGGGTAAAGGGGGCGCGAGAACTGCTGGTAGTAACCCGTGCATCCGGCCTTCCAGCCTCCGTGTTTCCAGCCCAGATGGCCGCCTGCCAGAGAGGCCGACACATTGCGTTGCCTTTCGCGCTCGCTGGCTGTCCGGTGGAGCCCTGTCTGGAGAAGTGTGCGCACATGCCCGTCTTCATCGAGTGTGGCATCCAGTCTTCTGTGGGAGGTTATCAGCGTGAGGTCCCAGTGCCTGCCCAGCAGGAAAGAGGCTGCTGCTCCCCGCAGGAAGCGTGTCTCGTCCATCGAGGTCATGGGGCGGAGGCCCGTCTGCTGGTGGGAGGGCGGCATGCTTTTGCTGCCCCAGGCGTTTCCGTTGGCTCCCATCACGATGCCCTCGCCAAAGCCGGCCCGGTAGTCGCCTGCCACCATCTTGTCCATCTTGCCCAGACTGGCGAGCATTACATAGGCCCCATAGGTGTCGTAGTAGCGTTCGCCCGGATCCTTCTCAATGCGGAATCCGGCTGCCAGATGCCTGCTGCCCGAGAGCTGGTATTTCATCCGGTGGTAGAGCGGGTCGCCGGCATATCCATCGGGCACCACAAAGCCTTTGCGGTAATAGAGGGGAATGTCGGTGCGGGAGGAAAACGTGTGGCGGATGCCGTGCAGTAGCTTTTCTTTCAGTGTCTCCTCTCTGGGCTGAGGCTCTCCTGCATATACGAAGAGCAGGAGCTTGCGCCATGTGTCATCGTCCATCGACCGCAGCAACCGCAGCATCCCCAGGTGGCGGATGGCTCCGTTCAGATAGATGTCGGCATGGATTTGTTCGATTTGCCTTTCGGTGAGGAAGGGAAGCTGCAGCAGTTCGTCCACTGTGGCCGTGTTGATGTTGAGGGGTTGCTCGTGGAGCTGCCTCAGTTCCTCCAGCCTGGCCTCCCAGGCTTCATCCTCGGTGTGTTCCTCGTCGTCGGTGTATTCTTCCACGAAGTCCTCCCAGGTATAGACCGACAGGGAATCCTGGCTGTGGACAGGTGTGGCCAGAAGCAGCCATAGAATGAAGAGACAAACCACAGACCGAAGCCTGGTGCCACTATCGGCCCAGCCATTCGTTGATTCCATCCTTGTAGGCCTTCCAGAAACGGGGGATGTCGCACAGGCTGTAGCCGCTACAGAATGGGGCCGTGAACAGGGCCGTCAGCACATAGCCGGAAAGCGTCATGAGTCCGCGCAGATAGCGCACCATCCAGTTTTGTCCGTAATGATGGTTGAGATAGGTGGAGTTGCGAATCTGGTAGAACCGTTTCCACTTCTTCTTTTGCTGTCTTTCCGACCATGTGTCCTTGCCCGCAAGGTTCGCCTTGTCCATGAGTGCATGGGGCACATACAGGATGCGGTAACCGCAGAGATAGGCACGCAGGCAGAAGTCGGTGTCGTCGCAGAAGATGAAAAGGTCCTTGTTGGGCAGCCCGATCTGTTCCACCACGTCGCGACGCACAAACAGTCCCTCAAAGGCGGTGCCGGCAATGTCGATGGGATTGTCCACCCTTTTGTGCTTGATGCGGTCGGCATAGAGCGAGGCTATGGGATTGTAGAGGTTATAGCGGCAGAAGTCGTTGGTGAACACCTTGCCATCCATCAGCCGCCGGGGGGCAATGATGCCTGCATTGAAGCTGTCCATATAGGGCCTCATGTTGCTGAGGCAATCATCGTGGGGGCGCACGTCGTCGTCCATACACCAGATGGCGTCTCCACCCATATCGAGTGCCTCCTGCATGCCCCTGCAGAATCCGCCCGATCCGCCCACGTTCTCCTGATGGATTACGTGGAGGTCTGTTTGCTCGTCGAGCCATTCGCGTGTGCCGTCGGTGCTTCCGTTGTTCACCACGATAATCTTCTCCGGCCGGTTGCGGCGCACGGCCTCCACACATTGGATGAGCAGCTGGCGGCGGTTGTATGTTACAATTACTGTAATGACGGTCATTTTGTTTCCTTTTGGATGATGGATAGGGTTTTAAAACTCACCTTCTATGAGGCCGGGCTGCACGCTCCGATAGGCCCTCATGAGGCGGTAGCATTCCTCCTCGTCGAAGTCTCTGGCCAATGCGTATTCCTGGGCCAGCCAGCGGTGCATCTGTGCGGTGGCAGGCAGCCGCTCCAGGTTCTTGCAGCCCGCCTTGATGTCCACGGTGCCATGCCGCATGCGGTTGAGGTCCACCAGCTCCAGGAACACATTGCCCTGCTTGTCGAAATCAAAGAGGATGTTGCCTCTTCCGTAGTCGAGATGGGAAAGGTTGTTCTCATGGAGCACAGCTGTGATGCGGCCCACCTCACGCGTCACTGCCTCCTGCATCTCTGTGTGCGTGTCGAAGAGCTGGTCGTAGCGGTATCGGCACACCGACTTGCGTGTGATGAGGAAACTTTGTGTGAAGAGCAGGCCGTTGCGCACATTGAGGTAGCCCACAGGGTCGGGCGTGCCCACGGAAATCTGTTTCAGCAGCAGTGCGTTGCAGAAACTCCGCTTGGCCTTGGAGGGCCGCAGCAGGCCATAGACCAGCCGGTTCACGGGATTGGGCTTCTTGTAGGATTTCACTACGTAGTCGTTTGCCTTGTATGAAATCTCGCGCAGTTTGTTGCGTCCGTCGTGTATGAGTTTTCCCTCGCTCTGCTCGAAGCGCGCGGGCAGCGAGGCCACAAAGCCTTGCAGGTCGTCGCAGCCTTCGGCAAGCTGCATCACCGAGGTATGGCACAATGAAAAATGGGTTTCTTTCATATCTTGTCAAGGCCTTTGGTGAATTTTTTCCAGTAGTAGAGCAGGGGATTCTTGTATTTGAGCTGCTTCCACGGACGACTTTGGTGGGGGCGGTGCACCACGGGGAGTGTGGTGAAAAGGTAGTTGTGGAATCCCTGGGCCAGCGACTGATGAGAGATGGTTACGTCGAACCAGTTCTTTTCGGGGTTGAGCTGCTTGAAATCGAACTTCCGCAGCAGGTCCAGGGTGAGCAGTGAGCAGCAGAAGCTCTGGTGCTTGGGATTGTCCACCACACGGCCCTCCCATCCCCGGGCATACTGGTAGGGGTAGTTGATGATGCCTCTTTCGTCTACGGTCACTGCAGCGGCAATGCCGCATTCTGCATGGCTGCATGCGCCTTCATAGAGCAGCTGCAGGGTGTCGTTCATCACTGTCACGTCGCTCTCCACAATGCAGAGGGCGGCCTGGTTGTCGATGGCCTCCTTCTGGGCATGCTGCAACACGAACAGATAGTTGGGCGAGGAATGGTCGGTGAGTTCGCTCAGGTGGATGAGCCGGAAACCGTATTTCTTTCTGGCTTCTTCCAGCAATGCCGTGTTCTCGGGCGTGGAGTTGTCGTTGTATACCGTATATAAATAGGGAATGTTCACCTTGGACAGCATGACGGCCTTGATGGTGTCCAGGGTGGTGTGGATAGAGTCCTTTACTGGCGTAATTATATGCAGTTTTTTCATCGTTTTGATGTAATTCGCGTACAAAAGTAGGCATTTCTTTCGATTTACGTGCATTTTTCTGTACAAAAAATGCACGAATGCGGAGTGTGGTTTGGGAATGTCCGTCAAAATGTGTTTCTTTGCAGTATGGAAATACTCAAACGATTCGTTTTTGCCCTTGTTTTGCTTGGGGGCGCGTATGTGGCATGGTCGTGGCATCTGTCGGTCCGCAGTGTCCAGTGGCTTTGGTGCGACAGTTATGCTGGCATACAGATGGAGAAGGGCGGTAAAGGGGCATTCGGAGGCTTCCGTATGCATGTACGCCCCGAGGGGGACAGCCTGTGGGTGGTGAGCGATCCGCAGGCCGGATTTGCCGACATAGATTCCTGTTTCTCCTTCATGGAAAAGCACAAATGGTGTGGCGTGTGGATTGTGGCCGACGGCCTGGATGCGCCAAACTGTGACAGTTTCCTGCGCAGGGTGATAGGGAGTGCCTTCATCCGTCGCGTGGAGGCCGACCGCATCGTGGTGGAAACCGACCGGTGGGACCTCACACGCAAGCTCACCCTTCTGGGTGTGCATACGGCATACACGTGGGAGGCTCCCCGGCCTTCATCCCTTTCGGAGCAGCAGAAGGACAGTGTGGTCACCCGCATCCACCGCATTGCAGCCAGCGGACAGGTGAACACACTCACCATAAGCAGGGCATGGTATCCCTATTTCCACAGACAGTTTCGCAACCTTGACATAAGTTTCCTGATATACGAGCCCACACGTTCGGCCTTCAGCATGATGCTCGACCCGATGTCGCGCGTGATGCGGGCAGACGATCAGGTGAAGGGCATGCTCACTCGCTCCACAGGTAGCGGTAATTGAAGCGCCTGTTGGGGGCGGTGTCGCCATCGGTGCAGAACGACATGATGTCGTCGGTGTCGGCAGGATTGTCGGCCCATTTGAAGTCGAATCCGCTGGCCTTTGCCTGGATGCGCTTGCGTGGAACAGCCAGTTCCAGTGCATGGTCGGCCACGGCCATCTCGACCGGGCACACATCCTCCCATCTGTGAGAGGCTTCATTGTAGCGGCGAAGCATCCGCTTCTCAATCATGTAGTCGTATCCGTTCCATCCCGTCTGGCTGTTGCGGTCGGAGTCGATGAACAGCATCATCCACCGAGGGTCGGTTTCCGGGGTGAGCGCGTTGGCTGTTTCGGCATAGAAGTAGAATTGTTTGCCGTCGTAGGCCACCTTGCTTTTCACGATGTCGTTGCGCCCGCTGGTGTTCACATAGTGGAGGTTGCCGTATCCGTCGTGGTCGCGATGGGCAATGTCGCCACGTGTGTCGTGATAGGTGACTTCCACCTGTTCCCAATCTTCCATCTTGCCGTCCACCGTAATCCTGGCGGTGCCATGGTTCACGGGAATGGGGCGCACGCCCTTGTAGCGGCGTATGTTCTGCACCATCTGCATGTAGTAGTTGTCGGTGTAGCCGCCTTTCATCGGGGAAATGGTGCGGTTGAACTCTGCATTGTACTGGTCCACGAAATAGAAGGGGTTCTTGCGGTCCAGGAATCCATCTGGGCCCGGCACATGGCCTCCGGGGTCCTTGCCGCTGACATACTTGCCTGCGGTCCATTCGTTCCAGTCGTTGAGGTATATGAAGTCGGGGTCCACCTCCAGGGCTTCGTTCCATCTGTCCTGGAAATAGATGCCATACTCCACAGGGTTATCCCTTTCCTCTCCCAGCGCAGGCACATAGGCTCGTATGGGCATGTCCGTCATGTCGAGCGCAGGCTCTTTGTCTTTCCGTGTCCAGCACTTGCCGATGTTCGACATGGGGTGCTGTGCGGGCGTCACGGGCATTTCCTCGCAGCGCCCCTTCCATTTGGAGGCCAGTTCCTTGGGGGTCATGGCTGCCACATTCTTGTCGCCCAGGTCCAGTCCGAAGCTCCAGTTCCCTTCGGTGCCCACATAGCGTTGGCCGGCCCATTTATAATAGCCCCACCACATGCCGCGCAGCGTAAAGAAATCCTTTATCTCCTGCGGATAGTCGGAAAAGTTCTTTTCCCCGCCTCCCACATTGGCATCCACACTGGGTGTGGCGTTGTAGAGCAGCAGGGGCTTGCCCTGCCAGTAGAACCAGAGATCCTGATAGCGAGGGGTGCGGTAGAACTTGTCATAGAGCTGCTGCACCACGGTGATGACATTGCCGTTGAAGGCCCAGAAGCAGAACTGCGGCACCTTGTTGCCCTCCTTCTTCATGGCTTCCATCGTGCGCATGAGCACCTCCCACTCGTCCCAGTACAGCACGGCATTGGTGACATCCAGGATAATCATGTCCACTCCCGCATCCGCGAGCATCGACATATCGCGCCTTATCACCCATTCGTCCTGACTCAGGAAATAGCCGGCCTCGGGCTCTCCCCAGTGGTAGGAACCCATGCCGGAGCACGAGGGCCATCCTTCGTCCGAGCGGCTGGCGTTGGGGTCCTTTGTCAGCACCTTGGTCACATCGGCCAGATAGGGTTGCCCGTTGTGCAGCCCGGGGGTGTGCCAGGTGATGTAGAAGATTCCCACTGTGCGCTCTTTGTCTGTCTTCAGCGGGCATTCCGATTCGGAGGGCATGGTGCGCCCTACAGCATCGGTTGCCACCCATGTGTCGGTCATCAGGTCTTGGTAATAGCCCGTGTTCGGGTTCTGGGCTTGTGTCTGGCAGGCAAGGAGCGCTGCCATTCCAAACGAGAGGAAGGTCTTTGTCATTATTATGTATTTAATGTATGGTTCTTTGTTCTTCTTGAGGATATGAATGCGCCGGGTGTTTATGCCTCGGCGCGGTTGGCACGCTTGCGCTCCAGATGGTCGAGGATAATCTTGCGCATGCGCATGCTCTTGGGCGTCACTTCTACGTATTCATCCTCCTTGATGTATTCGAGTGCCTCTTCCAGGCTGAACACAGTGGCGGGGATGATGCGTGCCTTTTCATCGGAGCCGCTGGCACGCATGTTGGTGAGCTGCTTGGCCTTGGTGACGTTCACCACCAGGTCGTTGTCGTGGACATGCTCTCCCACCACTTCTCCGGCATACACCTGCTCCTGGGGGTCGATGAAGAACTTTCCGCGGTCCTGCAGGTTGTTGATGCTGTAGGCAAAGGCCGTTCCCGTTTCCATGCTAATCATGGAGCCGTTGGTGCGACGGCTGATTTCGCCCTTGAAGGGCTGGTATTCCTTGAACCGGTGGGCGATGATGGCCTCTCCCTGGGATGCGGTAAGCATGTTGGTGCGCAGGCCGATGATGCCGCGGCTGGGAATGTTGAATTCTATGTTCACGCGCTCTCCCTGGTTTTCCATGCTCACCATCTCGCCTTTCCGGCGGGTGACCATGTCAATCATCTTGCTCGAGAATTCCTCGGGCACATTGATGGTGAGTTCCTCTATGGGCTCGCACTTCACCCCGTCGATTTCCTTGTAGATGACCTGCGGCTGGCCCACCTGCAGTTCATAGCCTTCGCGCCGCATGGTCTCGATGAGCACGCTCAGATGGAGCACACCACGTCCGCTCACAATCCAGCGGTCGGTGTAGCCTTCGGCCAGTTCCACGCGCAGAGCCAGATTCTTCTCCAGTTCCTTCTGCAGGCGGTCGTTGATGTGGCGGCTGGTGCAGAATTTGCCTTCCTTTCCGAAGAAGGGCGAGTCGTTGATGGTGAAGAGCATGCTCATGGTGGGCTCGTCGATGCTGATGGGCGGAAGGGCTTCGGGATTCTCGAAGTCGCAGATGGTGTCGCCAATCTCAAAGCGTTCCAGCCCGATGATGGCACAGATGTCGCCGCTCGACACTTCCTGGATTTTCTGCCTGCCCATGCCGGTGAAGGTGTGCAGTTCCTTTATCTTGGTCTTTTCCTTGTCGCCGTTGCGGTGGACGATGGTCACGTTCATGCCTTCGCGCAGGGTGCCTCTGTGCACACGTCCCACGGCAATGCGCCCTGTGTAGTTGCTGTAGTCGAGCGATGTGATGAGCATCTGGGGTGTTCCCTCCAGCTGCCGGGGTGCCGGGATGTGGGCGAGGATGGCATCGAGCAGATAGGTAATGTCTGCTGTGGGGGTGTTCCAGTCTTCACCCATCCAGTTGTTCTTGGCCGAACCATAGATGACGGGAAAATCGAGCTGGTCCTCGGTGGCGTCGAGGTCGCACATGAGGTCGAACACCATCTCATACACCTCTTCGGGCCTGCAGTTGGGCTTGTCCACCTTGTTGATTACCACAATGGGCTTCAGACCTATCTGCAATGCCTTTTGCAGCACGAAACGTGTCTGGGGCATGGGACCCTCAAAGGCATCCACCAGCAGCAGGCATCCGTCGGCCATGTTGAGCACACGCTCCACTTCGCCGCCGAAATCGCTGTGGCCCGGAGTATCGATGATGTTAATCTTGGTGTCCTTGTAGTTGATGGATACGTTTTTGGAGAGGATGGTGATTCCGCGTTCCCTTTCCAGTTCATTGTTGTCGAGCATCAGCTCCCCTGTCTGCTGATTGCTGCGAAACAGGTTGCCCGCCAGCAACATCTTGTCCACGAGTGTGGTTTTGCCATGGTCAACATGGGCGATAATGGCAATATTTCTTATATTCTGCATAAATTAACCTTAAAAGTCGGGTGCAAAATTACAAAAAAATGCCCGAACATCAAAAAAAAGAGGCATAAAGCAACACCAGCTCACAAAAAATTTATAACTTTGCACCCGCATTTCCGAGAGCAGTGGCTACCAGCGCATGGAAGCAGGCTGCGCGGACTAACAAGTTTAACCCCAAAATTATTTAAATTTATGTATTTGGATTCAGCAAAGAAAGTTGAGATTTTTGAGAAGTATGGCCAGGGTGCTACCGACACGGGAAGCGCAGAAAGCCAGATTGCCTTGTTCACCTGCCGCATCGCTCACCTCACCGAGCACATGAAGCAGAACCGCAAGGACCACAGCACCGAGCGTGCGCTCACAGGCCTCGTCGGCAAGCGTCGTAGCCTGCTCAACTATCTGAAGTCCCGCGACATCGAGCGCTATCGCGCCATCGTCAAGGCTTTGGGCTTGCGCAAGTAATCTCTTACGCCCACCCACTGAGAAGGACAAAGCTGCATTCCCATCAGGGGGTTGCGGCTTTTTTCCGTTTTATGCAAACCTTCCTTATAGATATTATAAATGAATTACAAGAAAATCATTCCCGACCTTTTGGCTGTGGTGTTCTTTGTGGCCATCAGCCTACTGTATTTCATCAACCCCATCCGCGATGGTCTGGTGCTCACCGGGCTCGACCACAGTGCCGCCATCGGTTCCAGTCAGGAGATGGAGCAGTACCGCCAGACACACGACGGGGAGCGCACCCGTTGGACCAACACGCTCTTTTGCGGAATGCCCACCTACCAGATGAGCCCTTCCTATCCCAGCACGGGCACCCTCAGCCTGATTGAGACGGTCTATCAGTTGGGACTTCCCGCTGTGGCTGCCTATGTGTTCATGATGCTCCTGGGCTTCTATATCATGCTGCGTGCTTTCGACTTCCGGGTGTGGATGTCGGCCCTGGGGGCCATCCTGTGGGCCTTCAGCAGCTACTATTTCATCATCATTGCAGCCGGACACATCTGGAAGCTGCTCACCCTCAGCTTCATCCCTCCCACTATTGCCGGCATGGCCCTCTGCTATCGCGGACGCTATCTGTGGGGCATCGTGCTCACGGGGCTTTTCACCGCATTGCAGATTCTGAGCAACCATGTGCAGATGAGCTACTATTTCCTTTTTGTGATGGGGCTCATGGTGGTGGCCTTTCTGGCGGATGCCGTTCGCAGCCGCTCCGTCAAGGCATGGTGGCGCGGAAGCCTGTGCTTTGCCCTGGGCGGCCTGCTGGGCGTGTGCATCAACCTGAGCAATCTCTACCACACATGGCAGTACAGCAAGGAAAGCATGCGCGGAAAGAGCGAGCTCACCCAGAAGACCACGGATGCGGCCGACCAGACCAGTAGCGGCCTGGAACGCAGCTACATCACCGCCTGGAGCTATGGCATAGGCGAGACATGGACGCTGCTTGTGCCCAACACAAAGGGCGGTGCCAGCATGCCCCTTTCGGCCAGCCCTAAGGCCATGGAGAAGGCCAACAGCATGTTTGCGCCCATCTATGGTGCCTTCACCCAGTATTGGGGCGAGCAGCCGGGCACCAGCGGGCCGGTGTATGTGGGGGCCTTTGTGCTCACGCTTTTCTTCCTCAGCCTGTTCATTGTCAAGGGTCCCCTCAAGTGGGCGCTCCTCGTGGCCACTGTCCTCAGCATCCTCCTTTCGTGGGGAAAGAATTTCATGGGCATGACCGATTTCTTCCTCGACTATGTGCCCATGTATGACAAGTTCCGCACCGTGGCCTCCATTCTGGTCATTGCGGAGTTCACCATCCCCTTGCTGGCCATGCTCGGCCTCAGGCAGATGGTGGAGCATCCTGACTGCCTCCAGGGCAGGGGACGCTATATCCCCCGCATCCACTATTTCACCATCAGTTTCTGTCTCACGGGTGGCATGTCGTTGCTGTTCTGGCTCATGCCGGACGTGTTCTTCGGAGAGTACATGTCGCAGGCCGACCTTCATTACATGAGCCAGTATGTGCAGGCCGGCTATATCCCTCAGGAGATGATGGGACAGATCCTGTCCAACATGAGCGAAATGCGCAAGGCCATGTTCACCGCCGATGCCATGCGCAGTTTCATTGTTGTGGCTGTGGGCACACTCGTGGTGCTGGCATGGCGCTATGGCAAAATCAAGGCTGTTCCGATGGTGGGCTGTCTGATAGTGCTTTGCCTGTGCGACATGTGGGGCATCAACAAACGCTACCTGAACGATGGCATGTTCGTGGCACCACGCACAGAATCGCAGAGCTTCCAGCCTTCCCAGGCCGACACGTCCATCCTTCAGGACACCGACCCCTATTACCGTGTGCTCAACCTCACGGTCAGCACCTTCAACGACAACACCACATCCTATTTCCACAAGAGCATCGGCGGCTATCATGCAGCCAAGCTCCGCCGCTATCAGGAACTCATCGAGGAGCACATCCAGAACGAGATGCAGGTGCTGCGGAGAGAGGCTGTCACTTATGGCGGCAGGCTCGACAGCGTGCGGGTGGACAGCCTTTGCCCCGTGCTTTGCATGCTCAACATGAAGTATGCCATCATGGGCAGTCAGGACGGAAAGCAGAAGGTGGCCCTTCCCAATCCTTGGGCATTGGGCAATGCCTGGATGGTGGACCGTGTGGATTATGTGGCAGATGCAGATGCCGAAATCATGGGGCTCCACGGGCTGGACACACGCCATTCGGCCATAGCCGACATGCGCTTCAAGGACATACTTGGAGAGGCTGTTGCCGACTCTACGGCAACCGTCCGTCTCACCGGCTATCAGCCCAACGAGCTCACCTATGAGGCCAGCAGCCAAAAGGGCGGCATTGCCGTGTTCAGCGACATCTACTATCCCGAATGGACCTGCACGGTTGACGGGCAGGAAGTGGAAATCGGCCGTGTGGACTATGTGCTGCGTGCCATTCGTCTGGAACCGGGAAAGCACACCGTTGTTTTCCGTTTCGACCCCCAGAGCATCCATGTCACCGAGCGCATCGCCTACCTCTCTTTCGGCATTCTGTTTGTCCTTGTCCTGTTCAGTCTTTCCTATCCGGTCATCAAGGCCAGAAGAAAGTGCGACAAGTAACTCCCCTTTTCGCATAAAATATCACCGCCACGCTTCTGCTGGAATTCCGGCAAAGGCGTGGCGGTGATGATGTATGCATTCCTGCGGCATCGTGATGCACTGGCCGGAGCGTCCACAGTGTCTCGCGTCCACTGGAACCGATTTGCACCTGCACCCCCCCACACCGCTGCCCTGTTCTGAGGCCAGGAAGGGATATTATGAGGGAAAAATAATGATTTTTCAAGTTAATAAATACTAATATATATCGCGCGCGCGATGGAGACTTGAAGTTTATATAAATGAACGGTTGATTAATAGATAGAATACAGGTTTCATCTCCCAATTCGCTTCCTGTGGACGCGGGACACTGTGGACGCTCAGGGCATCGGGCAGTGCCGCATTGCTGCCTAACTGGAAAAAATTTGCTGCCCAACTGGGTAACAAAATTTCTCCAGTTAGGGAAAAAAGAGACCCCATTTTCTCCCTCCAGAGGCCCTTGAGAAGCGGGTGTCCCGCGTCCACTGCGATACGCATGTGAGCGCGCATACACACGAGGAAGCAGCCCGGCGGCACGGCAGGTCGGAAACGAGGCGGCGCCAGGTCGGAAACCTCTTGCAGGAACGGAAACCTTGTCGTAACTTTGCACCGTCGGAATGCCGGTAAGGGTGCATGGCACCACCTGCAGAAGACACATAAACAGATAAATGCCGTCACTAAAAAACGTTTCACCCATGAACCTCCTTGCACATCACCGTTTCCACACCGCGATACACCACAATGACCTTGTGGAGCACTGTATGGCCAATGTTTTCGCCCACAGGCCTTCCCGTCGTAAAGGTTGGCATCCGCTCGGCTTGTTCAAGCAGCCCCCCTCGTTCCCCCGTTTAGGGGAGCTGAGGGGGGGGCAATCAGAACAGCACAGGACTGAACTAGTCGTGAAGAATGAGGGCCTGCTGGGCACCCACTGTCACTGTGCCGCCCTGCACGCTGTCGAGGCCATCGGAGCATACAAGACCGTCGCGGCAAACCACCGTATAGGTTCCCTGGGGAATGGTGACACTCTGGGGCGTGCGGTTGGAGTTCATGATGCAGACAATGTGGTTCCAGCTGTCACCTACAGCCTGCCCGTCGAGCATGAAAGCCACCACACAAGAGGGGGCATCGAGGAAAAGCATGTGGCTGCGCACCAGCTCGGCATCGGCCATGCGGAATGCCTTGTGGGCACGGCGCATCTGGATGAGACCACGGTAATAACGGAACACATCCTGATACTTCTCCAGATGGGTCCAGTCGATCTGATTGATGGAGTCCGGCTGGTTATAGGAGTTGTGGACACCCTTCTTGTCGCGCAGCACTTCCTCGCCGGCCCAAAGGAATGGAATGCCCTGCGAGGTGAGGACGAAGGTCTGTGCCAGTTTATCCAGGCGGATGAGCTCCTCCGTCTGGATGCCAGGGAAGGACGCACGCAGACGGTCCACAAGGCTCATGTCGTCGTGGCAAGACACATAGCTGACATGCTGGGTGGGCTGGGCAGTCCAGGGTTCCTTGCTGTAGTTCACGCGCTCCATGTCGACCTGCGGATGCCGGATGCCTCCCACCAGTCCGAACTTGATGCTCTCCTCATGGCCGGGCAAGGCAGCCAGGAAAGCAGGCTTGGTGTCGTCGCTAAAGGGGCCACGGATGGCATCGCGCATGTCATCGGCAAACGCACCGATGCCCGGCATCTTGTAGGTGACGGCCTTCATGGCCAGCCGCTCCTGTTCGATGGCACACTGGCCGGCACTCCATCCCTCGCCATAGATGGTGATGGAAGGGTCTATCTTGTCCACCTCCTGACGGATGAGGTTCATCGTCTCAATGTCGTGGATGCCCATGAGGTCGAAACGGAAGCCATCGATGTGGTATTCCTCAATCCAATAGCGCACGCTCTCCAGCATGAACTGTCGCATGAGCGGACGTTCTGAAGCCGTTTCGTTGCCGCATCCAGATCCGTCGGAATATTTCCCGTCGGCCAGTTTGCGGAAGTAATAGTCGGGATAGGTGAGCTGGAAATTGCTGCCGTCAATGCTCATGCAATGATTGTACACCACATCCAGAATCACACGTATGCCCGCCCGGTGGAGTGCCTGCACCATCTGCTTGAATTCGCGGATGCGCACTTCGGGACGCGTGGCATCGGTGGAATAGGAGCCCTCGGGCACATTGTAGTTGAGCGGGTCGTAGCCCCAGTTGTATTGGGGTACATCGGGGCGGCTCTCATCGACCGTGGCATAATCATAGGATGGGAGAATCTGCACGGCATTGATGCCCAGGTCCTGGAGATACCGGATGTTATCGGGTTCCGTGAGGGCCAGAAACTTGCCCGGATAACGGCTGCCACGGCTGGGATGGATGGAGAAGTCGCGATGGTGCATCTCATACACCACCATGTCGGCAGGCGTTTCCAGGGCAGGACGCACATCTTCGGCCCAGCCCTCGGGGTCGGTGGCAGAAAGGTCGATGATGGCGGCACGCTTGCCATTGACACCCACGGCCTTGGCAAAGGTGCCGGGACATTCGCCACGCCCCATATCGAAGGTGTAGAACATGCCCATCAGGTCGCCCGGCACAACAGCCGTCCAGCGGTCGTCGGCCACACGCTTGAGGGAAACGGTGCGCACGGGCTGCCCGGCCACGGCCGACTCATAGAGGCGCAGCTTCACTTCCTGTGCATCGGAGGGAGCATTGAGGCAGAAGGTGGTTTGCTGTGGAGTATACTCCATCTCATTGAAAACACGTGGGTCATCGGTCGGTTGCGAACAAGATGTAATCATAAGCAGAAGAAACGCTGTGAGCGGAATGAATCTTGGGATATACATATATTAATATAGGATTTCGTTTGTTTTTATTGTTTACTGAACTTATGGGAATGGGCAACAATCCGGCCATCGCGGATATAGATGCCGCAGGGGGATGTGACAGGACGGCCACAGAGGTCGTACGTAGGAACCCTGCCAGCAGAAGCCCGGACTACAGGGACAGGCTCGGTGAGCCGCTCGTCGTCGGTGGGGGAGAAGGCATCGAGGATGGCTGTGGGCCTGCCGTTCTGGAAGGCACCCATGTCGTAGGCATTCCATCCCCAGGCCTCATAGCTCGACGGACGCCAGGAAGGCTCGCACTCCGGTTCCCAGTAGAAGACACCCTGGCAGTGAGGATTGCTGCGGGCACGCGTCATGAGATCCGCGACAAGCTGGGCACCAGCAGCTACATCTGCCACCGGCACCCCCGTCTCGCATATCATCACGGGCACACCAAAGCGGGAGGCCAGGAAATCGATGCTCTCGAAGGTGGCACGGATATAGTCAGCGGCAGAGGTCAACGTAACCTCCCTACGGTCCGTTTCAGACCAGAACCTGACATTGACATACTTGCCATCCGACCAATAGCGATAGAGCGAGGGATAGCAGGAAAGGCCTATCATATCAAACCGGGCTCCACCCTTCTTCAAAAGATTCAGGTTCCAGAGCAGCGAGCCCTGGTCATAGCCATTGGCCAGATGTGCAATCACCTGTATATTGGGAAAAACCTCGCGTGCGGCCTCGGCACCCGACTGGAACAGCTGGGCATAGGCTGTGCTGGCATCACTGGCACGGCCCGTTTCCAACAGCATGCCGCTGTTGGTTTCGTTGCCCACCTGCACCCAGCGCGGCTGCACGCCAGCATCCTTGAGGGCTGTGAGCACAGCCTTGGTGTGGCCGTCCACAGCTTTCTGCAGGGCTGCAACCGACTTGTCGGTCCATTCGGCAGGAATGTCCTGGCGGCCGGGGTCGGCCCACCAGTCGCTGTAATGGAAATCAATGAGCACTTCCATTCCCAAAGCACTGGCCGCCTTGGCCTTGGCCACCACATCGGCCGTGTGGCAATAGTCGCACAAGCGGAGCGACGGATTCACCCACACACGCAGGCGGACTGCATTCATTCCCAGTTCCTTCATCAACGCAGGGCAGCTGCGCTCCTCGCCCTGCTGGTTACAGAAGCGCCTGCCGTCGGCCTCCATCTCCGTGTACCACGAGATGTCTGCCCCGCGCCAGAACGTCTGTCCCATGAGCGAGAGCGGCACAAGGAGCAGCCCCATGAAAATGCTACGCACGCTGTCCATTTTTCACCATATTGAGTATCATGTCATTGAGTTCATCCGCAGCCATCAGTTCCTCGATGGTGAGGTGCATGCGGTAGCGCCAGTAATGGCGGGGATTGGCCGGGATGTTGATGCGCTCGGCACTGGCATCGGGAAGGCGGAGCGTCTCGGAGCAGGCGAGCCA
Organism: Bacteroidaceae bacterium; assembly: GCA_016292545.1. Lineage (GTDB taxonomy): Bacteria > Bacteroidota > Bacteroidia > Bacteroidales > Bacteroidaceae > Physcousia. Next base: position 38,102 of record JAEDIG010000001.1, on the reverse strand, counting down.
GTCCTGCAGGGTGATGATGCAGAAGGCAGAGGGGCAGCAGAGATGGCGCTGCACCATGTCGGCAGCCAGCCATCCGGGCATGGGATGGGGAGCGGGTCCGCCATGTCCCAGCATGGTGTTGTAGAACTCCTGGGTGAGCTTTTCGTCCTCGTCCCACCACATGCGCATGGTGGCAGAATCATGGCTGGAGATGGTGCACACAGAACGCCAGGGATTGCGTTCCAGATGGCCGAACCTGCAGGCAGGGTCCTTGGGCATGGACTGGAGTTCGAGCGTGAGAATCTGGAGCTGGTTCATCACCCAGGGCACACAGTCGGGCACCATGCCCAGGTCCTCGGCACAACAGATCATCTCGGTGGCATCGCAGAGGCGCGGCAGCTTCTTCATGGCTTCCTCATACCAGAACTGGTTGTGGCGATGATAGTAGAAGTCGTTGTAGAGACGGTTGAAGTTGTCCTTGTCGTGCTGCCAGAGTGTTTCATAGACAGGGTCGTTCTGCACAGCGATGCGGGGATGGAAGCGTTCGGGACGCTTGTGGTCGCGCACAAAAAGCACATTGCCGACAAGGGTATAAAGGCCATCGCGGAGCGACTCGTCAATCCGGAAACGGTCTGCTCCGTCTGCGTCCACAGTTTCGCCCTCATGGGCATTGAACCAGGCTTCCACCTTGCGCTGCGTGCTGAATGCAGGCTTCAGTTGCCAGATGTCGTCGTGCTGATGGTCGAGGCATACAGCCTTCACCCACCCGCTGCGGCCGGGGAAAAGGCGGTCGACAACCCAGTCGGCAATGAAAGGCTGCGTCATGAACTCCTCGTCGAGGAAAAGCCCATAGCCCTCTATCTCCTGCTTGGAAAGCGGCAGGGCCGGCTGGAACTGGCCCAGCAGGCCATGGACGGCATGGGTGGGAATCTCCCAGATGCGGAAGAAGCCCAGCACGTGGTCGATGCGGTAGGCATCGAAATACTTGGCCATGTTCTGGAAGCGGCGCACCCACCACTGGCAGTCGTCCTTGAGCATCTCGTCCCAGTTGTAGGTGGGGAAGCCCCAGTTCTGGCCGTTGGCCGAGAAATTGTCGGGCGGCGCACCCGCCTGTCCGTTCATGTTGAAATAGCGGGGGTCGAGCAGGACATCGGCGCCATGGCGGTTCACACCAATCGGTATGTCGCCCTTCAGCATCACGCCCACCTCACGGGCATGTTCATGGGTGGCCTTCATCTGCTGGTCCAGCACAAACTGCACCCAACGGTAATAGTCGGGCTGGTCCGACTGGTCGCGCTGGCAGCAGAAGTCCACATAGCCATTCAGCCAATGGGCCGTTTCTTCCAGGAACAGGCGGTAGGCCTTGGTGCGGCGCACGCTGGCCGACACCTGCTTGAATATCAGATGGAGATATTCGTTCTTGCAGTTGTTCACCGCTTCGTAGTCCACCTGCGGCAGGCTGTTGAGCTGCTGGCGCCGGGCCTCCATCTGGGCAGCCTTGGCCTTGTCCTTGAGCGCAGGCAGCTGGCGCAAGTCGCAATACATGGGATGAAGGGCATAGATACTGATGGCCGAATAGGGGTAAGAGTCCACCCAGGTGTGGGTGCTGGTAGTGTCGTTGATGGGCAGAATCTGCAGGATGTGCTGGCCGGTCTTGGCCACCCAGTCGGTCATTCGCTGCAAATCGCCGAAATCACCCACGCCAAAGCTACCTTCACTGCGGAGTGAAAAGACTGGAACGGCTGTTCCCGCGTTGCGGAATCCTTCGTGTATGTTACGCATAACAGTATTTATTTTTCTTTAATGGTGAAAACGCATAATGAACCAACAACCAAGAAGACACCGGCAATGACAAGCATCATCACCTGCTCGCCGCCCACCAGGCCGAGAAGTGCACCGCCGAAGACGGCTGCCACAATCTGGGGCAGGCAGATGGTGCAGTTGAAAAGGCCCAGATAGGTGCCCATCTTGGGATTGCCCTGCAGGGCATTGGTGAAAAGGATGAAGGGGAAAGCCAGCATGCCCGCCCAGGCACAGCCCACAAGCAGGAAACTGCCCAGCAGCACATACTGGTTGGTGACCCAGAGCGTGCTGACGAATCCCACTGCCCCAATCAGCAGCGAAAGCATGTAGGCAATGCGGGTGGAAGTGAGGCGGGTGAGCATGGGGATGAGGGCGGCCCATATCACCGAACCAATGGCCTGCACGGCAAAGGCCACTCCCACCCAGTTGCCCGCTTCCTGATAGCCTGCCGAATACACATCGGTGGTGCCCCAGCACTGGGCGGCAATGGCACCGTTGGTGTAGGTCCACATGTACATGAAAGCGGCCCAGCAGAAGAACTGCACCGAGCCGATGGAGAGGAAGATAGAGGAGATGGACACCTTTTGGCCCCGGACAGCGGAGGCTGCGGAAGCGGCAGACGGGCACTCCACGCTATAGGCTTTCATCTGTTCGGGCGAATACTCCCTGACATTCAGCGTGGTGTAGATGACACACAGGATGAGGATGGCAGCCCCCACATAGAAGGAATAAATCACCGAATTGGGAATGACGCCCTCGGGGGCAATGTTGGAAATGCCCAGATAGGTGAAGACGTATGGGAACAGATAGCCCACCAGCGAACCGGCATTGCAGAGAAACGACTGGATGCTGTAGGCCACACTCTTCTGCTGCTCGTTGACCATGTCGCCCACCATCATCTTGAACGGCTGCATGGCGATGTTGATAGACGTGTCGAGCAGCATGAGCGACATAAGGCCGAAGAGCATGGTGCCCGTCAGGCCCCACATGACCACCTGTGTGGTGAGGCCGAAGCTGCCTGCATTGGGCAACATAAGCATGACCGCCACGGCAATGACAGCACCCACAAACAGGTAGGGGATGCGCCGCCCGAAGCGGCACCAGGTCTTGTCGCTGAGCACACCGATAATGGGCTGCACGATCATGCCCATCAAGGGAGGCAGCACCCAGAAGAACGACAGCTGATGGGGGTCGGCTCCCAACGTGGCAAAGATGCGTGAGATGTTTGCACTCTGCAGCGCGTAGGCAATCTGTACGCCAAAGAAGCCGGCAGAGATGTTGAACAGTTTCCAGAAGGAAAGATTTGGTAAGGATTTCATGATGTATTGCTTTATTTTACGATTTTCTTGCCATTGCAGATATAGACACCGCGCGAAGGAACGGCCTTCAGGCGGCGGCCCATGAGGTCGAACATCCCGGTCGTGGCTGCAGCAGAGGGCAGAGCCGGACTGGCAATGCCGCTGGCATGTGCATCGGTGACATCCTCATACACGACCTTACCGCCACTCAGCGTGGCCGTAAAGAAGCGGGTATGGCTGAGCCCGCATATGTCATCGGTCTGCGCCTTGCCGCTGCCCTGGTTGAAGATGATGTTGAACTCATAGTCTCTGGTGGGAATGTCGAATTCCATATAATACCAGTTCTCGCCGTCCACCACACGCGTCTGCCCCGTCATCAGCCGGCCGGGCCAGCTGCCAAGAAGCGGCTGGGAATCCCACGCATAGAAATAGACGGGCGCAAAATCCGCCTTGCAGTAGATGGTGGCCACATAGGGCTGGAAGTTGTCTTCCTCCTCACGTTCGGCCTGCTCCTGCTGCCGGATGGCCGCCTCGGTCTGCTGCCACTGTTCCATGAGGCCGTTTGGGATGAAATACTTGTAGTGACGGCCCTCAAGGGCAAGCGTATGGGTGGAGGCATAATCACGGGGTGTGTAGCGCGACACGCCCGTTCCCACGGCCACAATGAGCGAGCCGTTCAGTCCGTCCACCACATTGGCCACAGCCCCCGCGCTCTGCTGGATATGCTGGAATGCGCTTTGCGAGTGGATGCCCACCAGCTTGCGCAGGGCAATCTGCCGGCGTATATCCGCCTTGTAGTCCAGCCAATGGGGCAGGAAGACACAAGGTGTGCCGGGCATGGCCAGCATATAGGCATTGGCCGCAGCAGTGTCGCACTTCAGCGGGTCGAGCGGTTCGCTCTCGCTGCGGTATTGGGTGTCGTGGTTCTCTACAAAGGTGACGGCCCAGCGGCGGTAGCCGGCATCGTAGCTGAGGGCGGTGCCGTTGGCATCGGTATAGGTGTTGAGAAGCGCACGGCAGTCATTTCCGTTGAAGGCATCGCGAACGCGATAGCGGAACTGGAAGTCGAAGGCAGCACTGGTGGGCACACCGTCCACCTTCGTGCCGTTGATCCATGCCTTGATGGTCTGGCTTCCATCCCAACACTCGCCCACGGAGAACCGGGGCTGCGAGGCAGTGTTGTAGAGGGCTGTGTACTGAGCACCGTAGCCCTTCACCATATCGTAGCGGAAACCGGCATAGCCCAGGTCGTGGAGCAGATAGTCTTCGTATGCCTTCACAATGCGCTGCACATTGGCCGACTGATGGTCGAGGTCGCGACAACCCGGCCAGTCCTCTCCCGAATCCTTGTTGGAAGAGAGGGTCACGCCCTGTGCCGCAGCCTCCGTGAGGGCATCTCCCCCATCATCGTTGTTGCAGATGTCGGTGCTCAGAAACTGATAGGTCTCCCCCTGATAGGTCTCCTGGGGGAATCCGAACCATCCATTGGTGTTATGGTGGTTGATAACCACATCGGCAATGGTGGCAATACCGTTTTGCCGGAAAGTGCGAATGAGGGAACGCAGTTCGGCTTCTGTGCCGAAACTGGAGTTCTGGTTCCAATAGTACAAAGGCAGATAGCCCATGTTGTTGTGCTGTGCGCAGTAGCCCGAATTGGGAATCCATACAAGGTCGAACCATCCGGCCAGTTCACCAGCCTGACGTTCGAGCCTGGACCAACGGCTCTGGCTGTAGTTGTCCCAGGAGAAACCCTGCAACATGACACCCGTATATTGCTCGGGCCATCCGATAGCCGAGGTGCGGGATGTCTCTTGGGAGAATGTCACAACAGGAACAATCGCTAAAAGGAAAAATAGTATTCGCTTGCGCATAGTGGTTGTGGTTTTATAGGCATCCTGCCTCCCCTCCTCCCTTGGAAAAAGAAGGAAGGCGAGGCAGGACTGTATCCATGAAAACTTATTTCTCAATGAACAGATACTGACCAGTGAGGTCGTTGAAGTACACGTCGTAGGTGCCGGCAGACACCTTGAGGTTATCACCATTCTGGACACCCTTTCCATAGGGGAAATCAGAGCCGTTGCCCCAGTTGATGTCCCATCCGCCGTTGGCACGGAACTTCAGTTCGGAATCGCTTTCCAGCGTGAAGTCGTAGGCGTGCCATACATGGGATTTGTTGGCCTGAATCAGTTCATAATCACCGCCCCAACCATTAAAGCCGCCAATGAGGCCAATCTTACTGTATTCTGCGGGGAACTGCTCCTCACACTCGGTGAAGCGATAGGTCATGTTCTTGATGTCGATGGTCATGGTGTAGAAGCCTTCGCTGGGCGCAAAGAAACAACCCACATTCTCCGACACGATCTTGCCCTCGGTGAGGGGCTCTTCCTTCTCGGCACCCATGGCCACATCCCAGTTGCCCACGTCCTCGCGATACCAGAGCTTGCCGTCCCAGCTACTGTTGAAATAGGTGGTCAGGGTCTGCACGTTCTGGTTCTCCAGCGTTGGGATGAAGGGGACACTGGGCTCTGTGGCCCAGCCGTTGGGATTGCCCGTGAGGAAGCAATAGGTGGGCACATCGGGCAACACGGCCCGGAAGGTGACAGCGGCCTCGGTCTCCACATAGACGGTGAGCCCCTGGGGCTGCACCTCGGTGGGAAGCGTCTTGAGCGTAGCCTTCACCTTTCCGGTCACATCGCGCACCTCGCGGGTGCGGTTGTAAAGGGAAGAGATGGCTTTCTTCAGGTCGGCAACCTTCACGGTTCCATCCTCGGCCACGGGCAGAACGAATGTCTTGCCGCCCTGCACGGCATTGAAGGTGGCCTCTACGAAGGTGGCTCCTTCCAGTTCACCAAACTCCACCACCTTGACACTTTCGGTTTCAACGGTTTCCAGGTCAACCACCTCGGCAACGGGAGTCACCTTCAGCACCTGGGTCTTCTGCTCCTGCTGCGTGTTCTGCGCAGGCTGCTTCCAATCGGTGTAGTCCTCGGTGCAGGAGGTGAGTCCTGCAACGAGCATAGCTACAAACAATATTTTCTTATTCATAATGTCTTCTTTGTTTTAGGGGTTATTATTCAACGGTACACCTGTACTTGAAATCGTTCATGTTTGCCTGGGTACGCTCCAGATAGAGACGGATGGTGGTGCCTTCCACAGTGAGATTGGCTCCGTCCTGCGTCAGGTTGTCCACATCACCACCCAGGTTGACATCCCAGCCGCCATTGGCTGCAAACTTCCAGCCGTCTGCTGTCACACCGGCATTCTCGAACTTCAGGCAGTGCTCGCTGGTGTCGTAGGTCATAATCTGGCTGTCGTCGGCCTGGTTCCACTCGTTGAAAGCACCCACCAGATGCCATGCGTAAGGAGTGGCAATGAGCGACTTCTTGTCCAGATTCACCTCAAGGAAGTACATGCCCGGTTCGCCGTTGAACTGGATGTTGCCACCACCGTTCAGCGTGATGTTGTCCGAACAGAGCCCCTGCTCAAAGTTGTTGCCATTGTACTCAGCATCCCAGTTGGGCTGAGGTGTGAACTTGAATTCACCGTCCATATAGGCATAGCCGCAGAGGGCATCCCTGTCGTCGTCCCAAGCCAGCACAGGACACACACCATGGTTCCATCCGTTGCCGTTGCCGGGCATGAAGATGGGTTCGGGAGTGGGTTTGTCGTAAGGCAGCATGTAGTAGGGCTTCACATTGATGGTCACCACATTCGACTCCACTTCGCTGCCATCCACCGTGCCTCCGATGCCGGCATCTATGCGTGCCACCACCTTCACATACACCTTGAGGGCTTCGCAGTCCACGCCTTCCTGCCATACGGTTGTCGCCTGGGAGCTGAACTGGTTCCAGCGGTTGAGCGTCATGTTGAGGTCCTTGGCCAGGATGGTGGTGACGGTAGACGTGAACTTGTTGTCCATAGTCACATAGTCGAAATCGGCATCGCCTTCATACTTGCCGGCCTTCTCGTTGAGCTTGGTGGGGTCGTATGCCTTGGTAAACTTGCCGGAGGGCGAGAGCAACACCTTGTACACGATGCCCGAACCAGCCAGATTGCCGATGGGCGCTCCGTTGTCGGTATACCGGGGCTGGTTCCATGTCAGGGTGATGCCATCATCGGCCGTCATCACAGACGGGCTGAGGTCTACCACATTTTCTCCAAATTCGGGCTGGAACACCACAAACGAACCAGCCGCAGGCTTGATGAGGGTCGGGTTGGAGTCGTTGTCGTCAGTACAACTGCTCATTGCCACCACTGCCCCCAGGGCCATATATGATAAAAGATTCTTGAATTTCATATTTCTAGACTCAATGTGTTCACAATATATATTAATTAATTGTATCCCTCGTTCTGCTTCAGGTTAGGATTGGCCAGCAGCTCGCTCTCAGGGATTGGATAGAGGTTGCGTGTAGCAGGGAATGCCTGCCCGGCCTCCACACCGCCCTTCCAGTCCCAGGAATAGGTGGCATCGTTGCCGCCGAACTGTCCGAAGCGGATAAGGTCGGTGCGGCGATAGCCCTCGCAGTAGAACTCACGGGCACGCTCGTCGAGAATGTCGTTGAGGGTGTAGGTGCCAATTTTCTTGGTGCAATGGGCACGGGCACGGAGTGCGTCCAGACACTTGGCTCCTTCGCTGCCGGCTGCCAGTGTACCACCGGCCAGACGTGCCTCAGCCTCGGCATAGTTGAGATATGCCTCTGCTGCACGAAGCAGGAAGAAATCGCCATCCACACCCGTTGTGCTGTACATTTCACCATCGCTGCGGCGGTTGCTGAACTTCGTGATGATCAGGCCCTGGTCGAACGACTCGTCCCTGTCGTTATGGGCAATGCGCACAGTGTGGCCCTTGGCCCAGAACAGTGCACGGTCATCGCCTGCCACCTCACGGATTTCCTTGGAGGTCTTGCCTTCCCATGCCTCAGGCGCATTGGTGAACTTCTCCACCAGTTGCTTGCGCACACGCATACCGCGCCAGCCATCCACATTGCCACGGTCCAGACCCGTAACGGTTTCCTGGTCGGCACCTGCATGGGCAGCCATGAAGAACAGGGTGCCACCCCATCCACGCGTCTTCTCGGCATCCTGCAACAGGGGCAGGACGGCTTCCACATAAGCACTGCTGCTGCCGTTGTCGGCCATAAAGAGCTTGTCGTAGCCCGTATAGGTACACATCACGCCCGCCTGTTTGTCGGTGACGGTAGATGTTTCGTCGCTCAGCTTGTAGCCGGCATCCAGCACCTTCTTGGCATATGCCTTGGATTGCTGGAGTGCAGCCTCGTAGTCGAAATCCTCCACAGTTGCCTTCCACACCTTGCCATTGAGATACAGACGGCTCAGCATAAGCCAGGCGGCAGCTTTGTCCACACGGCCGTATCTTTCCTTGTCGCTGTCCTTCTTGGGGGCAGCCTCCATCAGGTTCTTCTCACACTCGGTGAACTCGCTGATGAGCCAATCGTACATCTCGGCCTGGGTGGCACGAGGGGCGGCCTCGCCCGAAATCTTGGTCAGGAAAGGCACATTGCCAAACTCATTGGCCAGCACATAGTAGTTGAAGGCACGAATCCATCGGACCTCGGCATACTTGGTTTCACCCAGATTCTTGCACGACTCATCGTTGAGATAGTGGTTGCAATAGGTGATGTTGGACATACTGCGATAGTACATGAACTTCAACACCTGATCGCCAGGGGTTGACTGGTTGTAGCACACGTTCACCAATCCGCCATCGGTCCACCAGCAGATAGACTCATCGGTGCCCAGGCACTCCAGATTGTAGATGTTGCGCAGCAGGCAACTCTTGCCGCCGTCATCAATGTCGAAGTCTGCATTGCCATCATTTCCTTCCATGATGAGCGAAGCATAGCACTTGGTGTACATCTGATTGGGGTCGAAAGGCTGATTGATATCGGGGTCGTTGGTGTCAGCCGCACTCTCAAAGTCCAGATCCCCTATGCAGGAGGTAAAGGCACCACTCACAACGAGAGCCGCCATTGGGACTATAGTTTTGAATATATTGAATTTCATATTGTTTCAAGATTTAAATTTGTTAGTTACCACTTTTCCGCCTAGAAATTCAGACCCAGATTGAGGGTATAGGTGCGCGGACGGGGATAGAGGCTGGACTCGGCACCGCTGGTCTGCTCAGGATCCAGACCCTTGTACTTGCTGATGACAAAGGCGTTGCTCACGCTGGCCGAGATGCGGCCTGTGATGCCATTGTACTTGCCCTTCTTGAACAGGTTCTCAAAGCTGTAGCCCAGCGTGATGTTGTCGCAGCGCACATAGCTGGCATTCTGCACGAAGTAGTCGCTGTGGCCATAGAGATAGCTGTTCCAGTTGAGCTTCTCAATGTCTGTCGTGGTATTCTGGTTGTACCATCCGTTGTAGTCGCGGCATACGGCAGCCAAGTTGACACGTCCGGCCTCCAGATCGTTGTAGATGTAGCCTCCGAAGGAACCACGCAGGTTCATGCCCAGATCCCAGTTCTTATACTGCACGCGTGTGCTCAGACCACAGTTCCAGGGGTGGTTGATGCTCTTGTACCAATACTTGTCGTTCTCGGTGATGGTTCCGTCACCGTCGCGGTCCACAAAGACACCCTGGATGGGCAGTCCCTTCTCGTCGTAGACTTGCTGGTACACATAGAAGCTGTTGGTGGGCTTGCCCACCTTCTGCCAGCTCACCGTACCTTCGTGGTCCACCCATCCGTCTACCTTGTCGTTGCCGCCATAGAGTTCGTCCACACGGTTCTTGTTGTAGGCAAAGTTCATGCCAATCTCCCAGTACCAGTCCTTGGTAACGATGGGACGGCCTGTCAGCTGGAATTCCACACCACGGTTGCTCATCTCGCCGATATTGGTGTAGACGGTACGGTCGAAGTTGGAGCCCGTAGGCACGGTATTGAGGTTGAAGAGGTCGGTGGTCTTGCGGTAATAGGCATCCACACCCACAGTGAGGCGCTGTTTGAAGAAGCCAAGGTCGAGACCTACGTTGTAGGTAGTGGTGGTCTCCCAGCGAATCTCATCGTTATAGGCATTGGGCTTGGCCATGAAACCATTCAGCCCGGCAATGGGATAGGTGTAGTTGCCGTTGACATTGCTGGTGTAGGTGGCCAGATAATAGAAGTCCTTTCCGATGTCCTGCTGACCTGTCTTACCCCATCCCAGACGCAGTTTCATGTCGCTCACACCATCTACATCCTTCATGAAAGCCTCATCGTTGATGCGCCATGCAAAGGCGGCTGAGGGGAAGAAGCCCCACTTGTTGCCCTTGGCAAAACGGCTGGAACCATCGCCACGACCGGTGAAGGTGAAGAGGTAGCGATCGAGAAGAGTGTAGTTGGCACGTCCGAAGAACGACACGATGTAGCTCTCACTGCCCCAGGGGTCAATCACCCTGTCGCGCAGGTCCAGTTCACCATTGGCATTGAGATAATTGCCGGGATTGGTGCCGAAATCACCGTAGACGCTGTTCTGGTAACTGTAGTGGTCCTCATAGCCGTCATACTTCAGCTTGCTCCATTCGTAGCCGGCCATCACGTTCAGGTGGTGGGCATCCTTCCATGTGTGGTCATAGTTGGCGTATGCCTGAAGCTGCTGGTTCTGCTTGTCCTCAGTGTTATACTTTCCATAGCCATAATAGCCGCAGGAGGAGGTGTAGCGGGGCTGGCAATAATACTTGGTGCCGTTGGCACTGGTGTAGAAGAGGTCACCCGTGGTCTCGCTACCCGTGGTCCACTCTCCGCTCAGGTTCAGGTGAAGGCTCAGGTCCTCCAGGCCATGAATCTTGTAGGCAGCCTCCACGTTGCCGAGGAACACCCAGGAGTCCTTGGTGAAGGTGTTGTGTCCTTTGGCCACCTGCTCCACGGGGTTCTTGGGACCGTTGGTGGCATAGGGATAATTGGCATCGTTGTAGCCTGCATCCTTCAGCCATTCAAAGTAACCGCCGAAGTTGGCATAGCGGGGGTCGCTGCTCTTGACGGGCTGTGTGGGGTCCATGTTTACGGCATCACCGATGGGCGCACTGCCAGGATTGGTCCAGCTCTGCACAAACTTACCGTTGATGTTGAAGGTCAGGTGCTTGTCGAGGAATTCGGGGCTGAGGCTCACGCCTGCGGTGAAACGCTTGTAGTCGCTGCTCTCGATGATACCTTCCTGACCTGTGAAGCCCAGGCTCACACGGTAGGGCATGGCAAACACCTTGGCATCCTTGGTCTTCAGACCGCCCTGCACGGTCACATTGTGGTCGTGGCTCACAGCCGTGCGGAAAATCTCGTCCTGCCAGTTGGTATCGTATGTTCCAGCGCTCTCGATGGGCTTGCCGTCGGCATCGCGTTCCTTCCATCCCAGGGCGTTCCAGGCATTGCTGCCCTTACCATAGAAACGTTCCACGAAAGACACATACTCGCCGGCGTTCATCACGTCCATGGTCTTTGTCTTGGTGGAGAAGGACAGGCTACCGTTGTAGCTCACCTTCACGGGAGCACCCGTGCGGCCCTTCTTGGTGGTGATGAGGATGACACCATTGGAACCGCGGCTACCGTAGATAGCACAGGCGCTGGCATCCTTCAGCACGGTGAACGACTCAATGTCGGCTGGGTTCACCAGCGACAGGGGATTGCTCATACCCTTGATGTCGTTGTTGTCGAGCACCATGCCGTCGATGACAATCAGTGGCTTGGTGCTGGCATTCAGTGAAGCACCGCCACGAATCACAATCTGGGCACCCGCACCGGGCTCACCGCTGCTCATGTTGACGTTCACACCAGCCACCTTGCCCTGGATGAGCTCCTGCGGACTGGTGATGATGCCATGGTTCTTCTCGTCGGGCTTGAAGGTGGCCACAGCACCCGTCATGTCCTCCTTCTTCACGCTACCGTAACCGATAACCACGGTTTCCTGCAGCGTCTTGGTGTCCTCCACCATGGTGACGTTAATCTTGGGAGCGGCCAAAACCTCCTGGGTTACATAGCCCATGTAGGAGATTACGAGCATGGCCCCTTTGGGAACCGAGAGGGTGAAATCCCCGTTCAAGTCAGTGAAAACACCATTGTTTGTGCCCTTCTGCTTGACGGCAACACCGGGAAGCTCACCCATGTCGTCCTGCACGTGACCCTTCACCGTGATGTTCTGGGCCCATGCCGAGACAGACACTAAGAACATGGCAATCAGGGTTGCCAATGTCCTGAATTTGAGTTTCTGTTTCATTTTGATGTGATTTAGAGTTGTTTATTAATTAGTTGTTTATCGCTTTCAGGCTAATGGCAAAGCCACCACCGCTGGCACTCTGGATTTTCAGGGTGGAGCGGCTGGTCACCTTCTTGCGGGTGATGGCATAGCTCTGGGGGTTCTTGTCCCAGCTGGCATCCTTCCCGTCGGCATAGATGGTGGCTTCATATTTCTGGCCCGGCGTGAGGAAGTCCAGACCGATTACAGACAGATGGCCTTCCTCGCCCACGCTGCTGCCCACAAACCAGTTTTCCGAATGCTTGTCCTTACGGGCAATGGTGACATATTCGCCCGGTTCAGCCTCCAGATAGACCGACTGCTGCCAGTCCACAGGCACATCCTTGATAAACTGGAACGCATCCATGTGGGGCTCATAGTTCTCTATCATGTCGGCAGCCATCTGCAGAGGACTGTACAGCACCAGATAGAGGCCCAGCTGGCGCGCCAATGTGGAGCGCACTCGGCTGTCGTTTGAAGGATTGGCCCTGCTGCAGTCCATCTCAAAGATGCCAGGAGTATAATCCATGGGACCGCCAATCATGCGGGTGAAGGGCAGAACGGTTGTGTGGTTGACCGGGTTTCCGCCAAAAGACTCATACTCTGTGCCACGTGCACTCTCATTGCCTATCCAGTTCGGATAGGTGCGGCAGATACCCGTAGGACGCGTAGCCTCATGGGCATTCACCATAATCTTGTGTTCGGCTGCCTTTTGGATGCAATAGAGATAGTGGTTGTTGAGGGGCTGGCTGTAGTGATGTTCGCCATAAGGAACGATGTTGCCCACATAGCCGGACTTCACGCTCTTATACCCCCATTTGTTCATGAACCGATAGGCATCCTCCAGATGACGTTCATAATTGATGGTCGACGAGGATGTTTCGTGATGCATGATCATTTCCACTCCCTTCTGCCTGGCATAGTCAGTGATGGCCTTTAGGTCAAAATCGGGATATGGTGTCACAAAATCAAACACATAGTCCTTCTGGTTGCCAAACCAGTCCTCCCATCCCACGTTCCAGCCTTCCACCAGCACGGCATCGAAACCATGTTCGGCAGCAAAGTCGATATATCGTTTCACATGGTCGGTGTTGGCGCCATGCCTGCCATTGGGCTTCACCTTTTGGTAATCGGTCTTTCCCAACTGCACGCTGAAGACGTCGTCCGTATAGGCCCAGCTGCTCTTGCCTGAAATCATCTCCCACCATACGCCCACATACTTGGTGGGCCGTATCCAGCTGGTGTCTTCCAGTTTGCAAGGCTCGTTGAGGTTGAGGGTCATTCTGCTGGCCAGTATGTCCTTTCCGCTCTCGCCCACGATGATGGTGCGCCAGGGCGACACAGAGGGAGTCTGGATATGTCCCTTGTTGCCTTGGGCATCGGGGGTCAAGTGGCTCACGAATTTGCGGTAGCCATCCTTGTCCGACGGGTTGTCGTTATAGGTGAGGTGCATGGTGGAATAGTTGATGCAGGAAGCCTCGTGGAGATTGATATAAAGGCCGTCATCGGTGCGCAGCTGGAGGGCTGTCTGCACGGTAGTGGGTCCGGCCGGTGTCTGGGACGAATTGGGGGCAATGGCCTTCTCCATTCGTCCGCGTATCTCGCTCAACCGGCTTGTCTGCCATTCATATTCCTGTGTGTCGTAGTCGCCGGCAATCCACCATGCTGTGTGGTCGGCAGTCATGCGGAACTCGCTCTGCTCTTCTGCTATGACAAAGTAGACAAGGTTCTTGCTCTCGGGAAACTCATAGCGGAACCCCAGACCGTCGTTGAACAAACGGAAACGCACCACCAGGCTACGCTCGTTGCGGGGCTGGTCCAACCTGACGGTCATCTCGTTGTAGTGGTTGCGAATTTCCGACTCCTCGCCCCATACGGGCTTCCATGTCTCATCAAAAGCTGCATGGTCCACGCCTGCCACCTTGAAGCCTGTGCAGAAATCCGCCATGTCGGCATTATCACCCTTCAACAGCAAACCCAGATGGCTGTCGGCCACCACGGTCTTTCCCTTGAAAGACAGGTTATATGTGGGGCGGCCCTGTGCATCAAGGCTGAACTCGGCCTTCAGCATGCCATCGGGCGAAGTCAGTGTTTGTGCCATCGTGGCACTGGCCATCATGGCCAAGAGGATGGTCATCAAATGTTTCATCTCTTTCCTCCTATTTTTCTTTTATGAATACTCAGAATTCCAGAATCATGATTTCCCTGGGCTCCAGCTGCAACATGTCTGCAATCTCCACGTCTGTTCCCGTCAGCACCTCGTGTGCTTTGCTTGCGGGCATCACTTCCCGATAATAGTCGGTGGTTATGCGCTGCTGTTCCTTGGTACCGTTCATTACCACGGTAACAGTCTTTCCTTCCCACTGACGGGCATATACATATATACCCTCGCGCACAGGAAAATGAGTCAGTGTTCCGTATGCTACCGCGCGGTTTCCCTTGCGCCAGTTCAGCAGTTTCCGGGTAAAATCATGGTATTCGGCCTGCAACTTGGTTCTGCCGTCGGCCGTAAAGGCATTGTTCTTGTCACCAGGCCATCCGCCAGGAAAGTTCTGGCGGAGCGCACCGTCGTTGACACTCTTGTTGGCATACATGCCTATCTCGTCGCCATAATAAAGCTGGGGAATGCCACGCAGCGTGAGCAACAGCGTCAGTGCCTGCTTGTAGCGCGTCACATTCATGGCCTTCTCCTCGGTGGGCTGGAAGCGGTTGGTGTCATGATTGGCCAGGAAGGTGAGCAGATGGCCCGTGTCGGCATAGACACGGTCCATCGACATAAGCTCATACAGCCGTGCAAACCCATTGTCCCAGGAGTCGCTTTCCTCGTCCACACAACTGGTGAGCATATACATCAACGGGAAATCCATCACCGTCTTCAGTTCCGAATTGCGGGGGGCTGCCAGCGGGCTTCCCTTCTGCCAATAGCTCACACCCACGGCATTGTTGATCCATGTCTCACCCACGATGTTGAAGCCGGGATATTGGCGTTCGATGTCGAGACACCATCTGCGCATGAAGTCGAAGTCGTTATAGGGATAGGTGTCCTGCCGTATGCCGTCGATTCCCGCATACTCTATCCAGAACATGCTGGCCTGGATGAGATAGTCGGCCACCAGAGGGTTGCGTCCGTTGAAGTCTGGCATGAACTGCGTAAACCAGCCGTCTACGGCCAGCTTCCGGTCGTGCCCGGAGGCATGAGGATCGCCCACAGCTCCTGTCTTGTAGGTGGTTTGATTGTACTGGCTGTTGTAGCAGAACCAGTCATCGGCAGGTCTGTCGCGGAACAGGAAGTTTTCCGACCCGCAATGGTTGAAGACGATGTCCTTGATTACCTTGATGCCACGCTTGTGTGCCTCGCTGACAAAGCGGCAATAGTCCTCGTTGGTGCCAAACCGGGGGTCGGTTTCATAATAATTGGTAATGGCATAGCCGTGGTATGTTTCCTTCTGCATGTCGTTCACCAATGTGGGGGTGGGCCATATAGCCGTGATTCCCAGATCCTGCAGATAGTCGAGGTGTGCAGTCAACCCCTTGAGGTCGCCTCCATGGCGGGCCATGTCCTCCTGTCCCCAGCTGCTTTCCTTCATGCCGGCATACATCTGCTTCTTCTCTGCATCGGTTGTGCCTGTGGCAAAGCGGTCGGGCATGAGCAGATACACCACATCGCTGGCATCAAAGCTCTCCACCCTGCCTACACTGCTTTTCCTCAGTTCATAGGGGAGCGTCTTCACCACTTTGTTGCCGTCCTTGAGCAGAATGCTGAACTGCTGCGGGAGCGCATTCTTGGTGTTGAGGTAAAGAATGATGTAGTGCTTGTTGGGCACATCCACCACCTCATCGATGCTGATGCCCTCTGCTCCCTTGAGTTCAGGCACTATGCCATCAAGGCCCGTGCCATAGATGAGCACTTGCAATCTGGGATTCTGCATACCTGCCCACCAAAAGGTAGGATGCATCTCACTGACTTCACATTTCTCTTTCTTGCCTGCCATGACAGACACCCACGGGAGCAGATTGAAAAGCCCCAACGTGAGCAAAACCTTTTTAAGATTCCGTGTATTCATGTTTCGTTGTTGATGTATTCGTGGTTAGATTGCGGAAGATTTCCAGCTGCAAAATTAGGAAAAATAATTCGCATGTCATACGCAAAAAGAAAAAATATAAGTCTAATTAAAATATAATCATTTGATATACAATAAATGTATACCCATCATGAGCAAATAAAATGTAAATGAATTAAAGTGCGAATTTTCCTGGATTTCCTTTGTTTATTCACCAAAATTCCTTATCTTTGCCCACGAAAAACCTTCTACAGACACAAAACCATGCACAAACGTCTCTCCTTCCAGTATGCAATCGAGGCCATCGTGCTGATGCTCGTTGCCATCTGTTTCATTCTGCTAGCCCGGGTTGTCTATCACGACAAGAACCTGAGCAAGAGCCTGTATGCAACAGGAGATGAGGATGCCGTTGCACTCCACAAGGAACTCTGTGAACTGGACAAGGTGATTGCCGGCAAACAGGGGTTCAAGCAAGCACGCCAGTCCACTATCGACAGTCTGGTGGGCATGATTCCTGCACTGCCCGAAAGCCAACACATGAAAGTGTACAAGCAAATCCATCTCACCTACTCCGACTTTCAGGCCGACTCGGCTCTCCGCTATGTGGACCATCTCATCCAACTGGCCGAGAAGAAAGCAGACACTTGCATGCTGAACTATGCCCACAGCCGCAGGGCACTGTCCCTGGCCTTCATGGGCGACTATGAAGGAGCCAAACGGCAATTGGGAAAAGTATGTGTCGCCCATCTGGGGAAAAAGGAACGCACGGATTATATGCACATCTGCAGAACCATCCATGGATGGGAGGCCGACTATCTGAGCAACATAGGGCTCGACAACAGGGAGGCCCTCCACAGGACAGCATGCTACCGCGACTCCATCCTGCGCATTGACTGCGACTCGCTGAGCCGATGTATCGTGATGGCCGACAAGATGATTGTGGAAAACAAGATAGACAGCGCAGAAAAGATGCTGCTTCCACTGGTGGAACATGTCAGCGGCACCCAACTCTCCTATACGCTCTACAACCTGGCCGAGGTGTATCGCCTGAGGGGACAGACCGACAAACAAATGCGGGCACTGGCACAAACAGTGAGCAATGACCTGAAAAACGGAGTGGCTGAATACACTGCGCTGCCACACCTGGCCAACCTGCTCTACAAAAGGGGAGACATCATCCGCGCCTATGACTACCTGCGTTGCTCGATGGAGGATGCGTCGAGCAGCAATGCCATGCTGCGCAGTGTGCAAATCAACAAGATATTCCCCATCATAGACCAGGCCTACAAGAATGTAGTCACACGAAAGGACCATAGGGAGAAGGCGCTCATCGGTGCGCTCACCACCCTCCTTCTCATCATCCTCGTCATCACACTCTCGCTCTGGCGCGAAGCCCAGAAACTGCGACAGACACGGTCGGAACTGGCACTCACCAACCAGCAACTGGCCCTCTCGAACCAGCAACTGGAGGACATCAACCGCAGGCTGAACGATTCCTCCCGCCTCAGGGAGGACTACATTGCCATCTATCTGACACGCTGCCGCCAGTATATCGACATACTGGACACCTTCCATCGCTCGCTCCTGAAGATTGCCAAATCGGGCCATCAGGACGAGTTGCTCAACCGGCTCAAGACAGACACCACCGTGGCCGATGCCCAACAGCAACTGTGCAAGGATTTCGACGATGCCTTCCTCAACATCCATCCCCAGTTTGTGGAACGATTCAATGCGCTGCTCAAACCAGAGGCACAACTGCGTCCCAAGAAAGGCGAACGACTGAGCACGGAACTGCGCATCTTCGCACTCATGCGGCTGGGAGTCGACGACATGGGGCAGATAGCACGCATCCTCAACTACTCCATGCCCACGGTCTACAACTATAGCTCCAGGGTGCGGGGCAACAGCCTCTACGACAAGGACGAATTCCGCCGCAGGCTCAAGGAACTGTAGGTGATGGAACCGAAACACATTGCCGCTATGACACTGACCGTGCTTCTGACAGCGGCCTGCACCCATGGCCATCCACCTGTGCAGACCTACGAGGATGGGGCATGGCGCATCCGAATGGAGCAACAGGCCGACACACTCCATACCCTGTGGCTGGACGTGGACGGTGTGTGTGTGGACAGTTTTCTGCTGCCCTGGCCCGTCTATCGGTTCGACTGCGGCGACCTCACGGGCAATGGCATTCCTGAGATATGTGTGGGTGTGGTGAAACCCACCCGCTATCACCGGCATCCTGCCCGCAGGCTGTTCATCTTCCACCTCTTCGAAGGCCGCTACATAAGACCCCTTTGGATGGGGTCGAGAGTGGGCCATCCCCTCATGGATTTCCGCGTATGCAGGGATTCCACGCCTGCCTGCATCCACACCACAGAGATGCTCCCCGACAGCATCAGCATAGAGCGCGAATATTTCTGGCGAGGCTTTGGCCTGCAGTTCAGGAAAGAATTGCCCGGCAAACATTATTAATACATATATATTATATTATGAACAGACATCAGCTCACACGTATGCTCGCCCTGGTCCTTCCGCTGGTTCTCACCTGTGGATGTGGCAGACGAACAGGATCTGCACAGACGGATTCTTCACAGCCTGCATCCGGCCAGACGGAATGTTCGGCATCTGCAGGCGACCTGCATCCCGACAGCCTCTTCTTCATGCTACAGGACAAACCCCTGCCACAGGGGGTGGACACTCTGCTGGACATCGGCCGCCTCTCCTACAGCCAACTGCGCCTGCTGCGCAGCTATGTGTATGCCATCCACGGGCACTGGTTCATGGAGGGCGACCTGAACAACTTCTTCTGCAAGCACACCGACTGGTATTCCAACTATACCTACAACATGTGGGAGAACTATGACTACAAGGACACGGCGAAAGCACGGCTGACCGAACGCTACTTCAAGGCACTGTGGGAGGACGACACAAGTCTGGCATACAAGTTCATCGCTCTCACATCCGGGGAACAGGCCTTCGTGCACCGCATAGACGCACGCATGGATTCCCTTGTCCGGCACAAGGGAATCACCTCGCCCGAGGGCATCAGCCTGCTCAACCCCGACATAGCCATCAACCATTTCCAGCTCTACCGCCCCGACACCTGCATCACACGGCTGCTCCGCACCCACAACATGGCAATGCAGCCTTCCACATGCCAGCAGCTCTTCAACATCTATGAGGCGAACAACTACCACTGCATTCCCAGCTTCGTCACCACCGACGTGATGCTGCAAGCCACCCACATGTATTTCAGCTTTGTGCTCAAGAGCATCGAGAAGGATGCCCTTGCCCCATCACTCTACAAGGCGCTGGCCCATTTGCTCAAGTCGTGCGACGACAACCGCCTGTGCATGTGCCCCGAAATGCGCAACCCCGAGGACATAGACCTGGCTGTGTATCTGGCAGTGGGGCTGAAACTGCTGGGATGCGACCCCATGAAGATGTTCCAGCACCTTGACCACAGGATGGGCGAATATGGCATGGACCTGTACAACCGCGAGCTTGCCCTCGTGGAGAATGCACAGGACGAAATATCACCTCTGTTCCGCACAAAGACCCATTTCCCCTATTCCCTTTTCAAACCGCGCGGCCACTATACACGCAGCGAGGAGACGGCACGCTATTTCCGCGCCATGATGTGGATTCAGAAGGGATGCTTCATGCGCGAGGACGAACAGCAGCTGTTCACGGCTGCCAACCTGGCCACCCTCATCAACGAAACGCCGGCAGCGCAGCATGAACTGCGCCGGCTGAACCAGGCCATCTCCTTCCTCATGGGCCGGCCCGACAATGTGTCGGTCATAGACCTTGCCGTGTGGATGCGCAGCGAGATGCCCAATCCAGTCAATCTGCGCGATGAAGAACAGATGAACCGTATAGACGAATGGCTGAAGGAACAGTTCAAGGATGCCAACCGCATCCGCCCCAAGGTGGAGACAGACGGACTGGAGGACGAGCTCAACCTGATGCCAAGCCGGTACACATCGGACGGTGAAATCCTGGCCACGCTCTACGACCCGCTGCAGGATGCGCCGCGAGCCTATCCCTCGGGGCTCGACGTAATGGACGTGATGGGCGTGGAAGAAGCCACATCCATACTATCCACGCTCAACAAGCAACAGCCCTGGGCCGACTATGACAAACTGCGGCAAGCACAGCAAGAGCGCTGCAAGGCATTCACGGGATGGGACAACACACTCTACGACAAATGGATGCACATTCTCCAACTCATGCAGCAGCCCAGAAAGGACCAGCCGTCCTTCATGCAAACCACGGCATGGAAACGCAAGAACCTGAATACATCGCTCGCCTCATGGGCCCTGCTCAAGCACGATGCCCTTCTCTATGCCGAGCAGCCCATGGCAGCCGAATGCGGAGGCGGCGGATTGCCCGACCCGAGGAATGTGGGATATGTGGAGCCCAACCTTCCCTTCTGGAAGGAACTGGAAGCACTCATTGCCCTCACTGAAAAAATGCTCAGCCGCAATGGTTTCCTCACCGAAACGCTCAAGGACAGAAGCACCCACTTGGCAGACATTGTGGGAAAATGCCGCAGCATAGCCGAGAAGGAGCTGTCCGGCCAGTCCCTCACCCAGAACGAGCACGAAGGAATTTACCATATCGGGGCCACACTCGAATGGTTCACGCTCTCCGTCATAGACACGGAAAACGCATATCCATCCTGGGATGATCTCAAGGGTCCCGACCGCTGTGTGGCACAGGTGAGCGATGTTTTCACACGCAACATCCCCGGTTGCAGCAAGGACGGTATTCTCTACGAGGCCGCAGGCCTGCCAATGGAAATCTACGTGGTGGTGGAGATAGACGGAAGATGCTATCTCACACGCGGTGCCACCTACAGCTATTATGAGTTCGTGCGCCCAATGGGTGACCGTCTCACCGACGAGCAGTGGCAGGAGATGCTCTACAGCGGCAAGGGCGTGCCTCCGATGCCCGAATGGATGCTTCCTTTCATCACACGCCAGCCGGCACGTGCCGACGAACGGTTTGTCTACAGCACAGGATGCTGACCCCTCGCACCCTTCTTTGCCTGCTTCCTGCGGTTGTGTGTCTCGCCATGTGCAGTCCCTCACCGCAGGAGGCAGGCTCTGCCCACATGCAAACCGATGACTCCCTGGTGGTGCTCTTCACGGGCGACCTGTTGCTCGACCGGGGTGTACGCACAGCCATGTCCGCTCATCCCGCCGACTGGCTGCTTGCCGATGTGGCCCCCGTCCTGCGCAGTGCCGACGCCACGGTGGCCAACCTTGAATGTCCGCTCACCTCCGTGTCCACCCCTTTGGGCAAACGCTATGTCTTCCGCGGCGACACCTGCATGGCTTCCATGCTGCGCAGGGCAGGCATCACACATGCCACACTGGCCAACAACCACTCCAACGACCAGGGTGCCCAAGGCTTGCAATCCACCCTCAATGTCCTCTCCCGTGCCGGCATTGTGCCCATGGGATGCGACACCGTAAGCAACGACACCTCGCATCTCATCACTCCCACCGTCATCAGCAAGGCCGGCCTCCATGTCGCCCTGTTTCCCGCGGTTCTTCTGAGTCTTGAAAACTGGATGCCCCGTTCTGGAGCCCTCTCCCCCATCCAGCCTTCGCTCTCCCAACTCACACGCTCCATACGCACCTACAGCACCCGGCATCCCTCTCACCACATCGTCTGCATCCTGCACTGGGGTGTGGAGTTCCAGCCACACGCCTCGCTCACACAAATCAGCCAGGCCACAGTGCTCGCCCACGCAGGAGCCGATGCCATCATCGGTCACCATCCCCATGTGGTGCAGCCTCCGCGGCCGCACGACCTCATCCCCACATATTACAGCCTGGGAGGCTTCGCCTTCGACCAGCACCATCCGACCACCTGCCGCGGTGCCGTGGCCCGCCTTGTTGTCCGCCACGACAGCCTGTCGGCCTCGCTCCTCCCCATCCGCATCCGCTCCTGCAGGCCGGAATGGGAAAGGTGACAACCCCGCACATAAACGGCCAGAATGCTCTTTCTCCGCAAAAATGCGGAGAATAATGCTGTTTTTCTCCGCAAATGTTTGGGAGAGTCTGCATTTTATTGTATTTTTGCAACACAAAAACCAATGTAAATATGATGGAAAGCTACATCTGGCAAAAACAGGGATGGCCCAAGATGTATTGGGACGACTCGCAGCTCTGCGGATTGCTGGCAAATGTGAATACGCTGAGAGGCAGACTTGCAGGACGGTTGTCCATGTTCGGCTTCAAGGAGCAGGAGGAATCTGTGCTCGACTCCATGACAATGGAGATTGTCAATTCCGCAGGAATAGAAGGCGAAATATTAGACCACGACAGTGTGCAATCCTCCGTGGCACGCCATCTGGGGCTCAGCCATGCCGGACTGCCTGTCCCTGACCATTATACAGAAGGAGTGGTGGACATAATGGTTGATGCAACAGCCAACCACGACAAGACGATTGATGATGAGAGACTTTTTGCATGGCACAGTGCACTCTTTCCCACTGGTCGTAGCGGAATGTACAAGATAAACGTGGGTGCCTGGCGCTGCGGGGAGGAACCAATGCAAGTGGTTTCGGGGCCGTTGGGACATCAGAAAGTACACTACGAAGCTCCACCCTGTGAGGCTGTACCAGAGATGATGGACGCATTCCTGCAATGGCTGGACAATGACTCAAAGGATATTGACCCTCTGGTGAAAGCCGCCATAGCCCATCTATGGTTTGTTACCATCCATCCTTTTGACGATGGCAACGGACGCTTGTGTCGTACAATCACAGAACTTCTCCTGTCGCGCGCCGACCATTCCTCCCAACGGTACTACAGCCTTTCTGCCGAGATATTGAACAAGCGAAACTCATATTACCAACACTTGGAGGAGGCCCAGAAAGGCGGGCTGGATGTGACAGCATGGATAATGTGGTTTCTTGAAACACTGAAGAAGGCCGTTGAAACGGCGTTGGACAAGACCGAAAGGGTGGTAATGAAGAAGAAATTCTGGGATGTATACCAGGACCTCCCGCTCAATGACCGGCAACGGAAGGTCCTGAACATGCTCCTAGATGGTTTCGAGGGAAAACTCAATTCCTCCAAATGGTATAAGATAAACCACTGTTCCCAGGACACCGCAACGCGAGACATCAATGATCTTATCCATAAGGGTATACTGCGCAAAACCGATGACGGAGGAAGAAGCACCAATTATGAGCTGGTGTTTGAAGAGTTGGCATAAGCCCATCATACTGCTGGTGTCACTTGAACCGATAGTCCACAAAACTCCATTTCCGGTTTTTCAGCCTGGCCTCAAGGTAGATGGCGGGAAATGCACCCCTTCCGCACCAATACGGCCGGAACACATTGGCTGGCTGGGATGCCACCGCACCCGACAGCAGGGCCAGCAGGAGGCGCTCCTGTGCGGTCAGCTGTTCGGACAGGGCATAGAGATGCGCCTTTCCCCAAGTGTCCAGATAAAGCATCACGGGAAGCGCGCATTCAAGGTCGGCCGGGAGCAGGTTTGCGTCCATCAGGCTGTTCACACCGCTGGCAAACAGATGAAGCCCGCGACGCGATTCCAGCGCATCTTCCTCAGGGGAGGTCTTGCCGTCCAGCCTGATATCCATCTTGCCGTCCGCCCGCATGCCGCATAAAATGGAGGCCTCCCTGTCTGCTCCGTGATAAGTGAAGTCGTCCACATACAGACGGCCCTTTTCCGTGGGGACAACCACTCCCTGCTCCACCCGATAGGTGAGCATGCGGCGAGACACGGCCTCCCCTCCGTATGCAAAGGGCCAGGCAAGCACATGCAATGAACCCGTAAACCACTGGGCCGGCACGCATTCAAGACTGTCGCTCAACTTCTGGCATCCATAGCGTTTCCGCATCTGCTTGGCAAGACGCACATTTTCCTTGCTGTCGGCCATCTCCAAAGGTCCCATCCAATAGAGTTTGCCTGCACGGGAACGGCCGTCGGGCAACTCTTCCTCGACGACCACGAAACGCGAAGGCGGGAGCTGGTAGCCGTCGGCCTGATGGAGGGCATCGTCATATACGATACGCAACTGTTTGTCACCGATGGAACCGGTGGAGCCTTTTCCACATTGGTAGAACACATCGCAGGAATCCAGCACACCCACCTTTTCCTGGCGTATGTACTGACGATGGAAACCGTTCCGCAGACAGTCTATCTCTGCGCCGAATGGCTGCTGTGCATTCAAATGCAGAGAGCAGCAGAGCAATAATAATGCCTGAATTTTCATAAGCCTCTTCATCTATTAATGGCCATGTAGTCCTCCACCAGCCACCCGCATTTGTTCACGGTCACACGGTAGTAGCGGCCTGTCATGATACGAAAATCTGTAGTATACAAAGGGTTGAACGCATTGATGCGCAACTTCTCCACAAAATTCTTCATCTGCCAGAACAACTCGGCCGTATCCTTGTCGGGGCTCTCGGGGAGCAACAGTTGCAATGTGTATTCCCGCTTATAGGCCTTGCTGTCGGGTTTCTGATAGAGCAGCACCGAGAATGTACGTTCCGGGCCTACATAACGACTGGTCCTATCCAGACAGATCATCTTGCCCAGCAACAGGGCTCCACATGGAATCTCGCTGTCCCAGTCACCGTCTATTGTCCAGCCCGGTGCGGCATGGGAGAAATAGTCGGCCTTGTTGCGAAATCTATTCTCATATCCCACAAGCCGTTCCTTGTTGTAGCTTTCCAGCTGCACACGTGGGGAAACGATGAACCCCATGTAGTGGACAGGTTTGCGGAGCGCAACGAAATCTCCCTCGCGCCATTCGAGTGAAGTTGTTTTCTTCACTTTTTCTGTAAGGGCCTCATCCGTCTTTCCGTCCTTTCCCTGCACAGCTTTAAGGATATACCCTAGCTTTCCGTCTGTCCAAACTCCCCTGCATTCTCTCACTTTCTTTTCCGGGTGGCGCGAGATGGGCGAGGTGAGCAGCACCTGCTCGCTGTACAAGGCATATACCACAGAATCGTGGCCTGCGTATGGGGAGGTGGTGAACTTCTTGTCCTTGTTGGCATGGAAGGCTGCCACCATCTCATCTACCGATACGGTCTGCTTGAAATAATGCTCAGTGAGAAGGTCGTTGTATCCTCCCTTGGAATACTCGTGGACATACTCTTCCCATTTTTCCTGATACCTGCTGTTGGGCAACCGATTCTTGTCCATCGGTTCCTGTGCTACCGCTCCTAACGAAAGTCCAGCCATGCAGCAGCACATCATCCACATGCCCATCACGTGTGACCTGGGGTTAACCACTCCTATTTTCATAACGATTTCGTCTTTAATGTTAATTTTATGGACGCAAATATAGAGAAAATCTATCAGCCAGACAAGGGAAACAGGAAAAAACATCCATCCGTTCCATATTTTCCATTCATTTGTGGTGCAAATATACGAAATTGCACGATGCACCGTGCAATTTTGGGCAAAAAGCAGACGATGGCAGGGTGAATCGCCAATTCCGGCAGAGAAGTTTAACCTGAAATAAAACCAAAATATATAAAGCAGAAGGGGGACACGTCGCGTGGGCCCACTCGCAGTTTCTACTGCTGGAAATCGATGCGGAACACCGTGATGCCATCGTCATGTGTATGGAGTGAAAAGGGGAAACCATGGCGCGAAAGCACCTCCTGTACAAGCATCAGACCCAAGCCCTGCCCCGTGGGCTTGGTGGAATGGAAGGGAGTGAAAAGCAGTTCTTCCTCCTGGGCACTGATGCCCCTGCCATGGTCCAGCACCATCAGTGAAGCCGGGCATGTGGTCACCTCCACCACTATCTCGCTGCCCCCAGGGCTGCTCTCGCAGGCATTCTTCACCACATTGATGAGCACCTGTTCCATAAGCGTGGTGTCCATGCTCACCCTGAGAGGATCAGTGGCAAGGGAAAGGCGGAGACGCATGTCGCCCGTCTGCCTGCACAAGGTTTCCAGGAAACGGCTTTGATGCAAGACAAAGTCCTGCACCACCACCTGCTCCTTCACAGGAGCGGGGATGCGCACCACATCGGCCAGACGTGTGACAAAGTCGGCCATCTGGCGATAGCGGCTGCCACAGGTGAGCAACATGTCGCGCTGCTCGGGCGATACGGCATCCTGACAGGCTAGGTCGAGCAGACTGCCCGCACCGGCCAGCGTGTTGTTCACCTCATGGCTTATCATGCGTATCACACGCCCGTATGCCTCACGCTCAGCCCTGCTCACCTCTTCTGACAGACTCTCTATGAGCAGGAAAGGATGGTGGAAACCACGGTCCAGAAAGGTGAGGTGGCTCAGGCGCAGGATGCGCCTGCCTCCCTGCCTCAGCACCTGTGTCTTTCCCCTGGGCACAGCCAGTATGCGTGAGCGCAGCCAAGGGTCGGCCAGCAGGGTGTCGGCGGCAGGATTGGTGCCGGTGATGTGTCCGTCCAGATCCATGAGCACCACCCCCATGGGAGATGCCTGCACCAGCAGGTCCAGGAAATGGTTTTGCTCCCTCAGCCGCAACCGTTCGTCGCGCAGCTGGTCCATCATACGGTTGAAAAGTTCCACGATGCGGTTGGCCCACGGATTGGACACAGGAGCCATCCTGCTGGCAAAATCCTGCTCGCGCAAGAGGTCCACCCCCCTGGCGATGGTGCGCAGAGGACGCACCGCATACCACCACAGCAGCACCGCCACCACGGCCACAAACACCACAATCAGCAGAAACCATCCCGTGTGCGTCATCATCATGGCAAGGGTATTTGGTATTTCTCCATGCGGCGATAGAGCGACTGCCGCGATATGCCCAGGGCCAAGGCTGCCTGGGAGAGATTGCCGGAATACCTGGCCAGGGCGCGCTGGATGGCCTGCCGCTCCAAGGCATCGAGCTGCAGGCTGTCGGTCTCGGCCGGCACCGCGGCACTTACACGTGGCATGGCCTCATAGTGGCGGCGGAAGTCGGAAGCCGTGATGGGCCTTCCTGCTTCGGCCAGCAACAGCGTGCGTTGCACCAGATTCTTCAGTTCGCGGATGTTGCCAGGATAGGGAAGCGAGGCGAGCCACTGCATGGCATCGGGCGTGATGTCGGCATCAGACTTACCCTGGGAAGAAGCAAAATGACGCACCAGCAGGGGAATGTCCTCACGCCGTTCGCGCAAGGGTGGCAGATGCACTTCTATCAGATTGATGCGATAGAGAAGGTCCTCGCGGAACGTGTGCTGCTGCACCATCAGCGGCAGGTTGGCATTGGTGGCACACACCACCCGCACGTCCACCCTGTGGGTACGCGTGTCGCCCAGCGGCTCAAAGGTCTGCTCCTGCAGCACCCGCAGCATCTTCACCTGCAAGGACATGGGCAGTTCGCCTATCTCGTCCAGGAAAATGGTGCCTCCGTCGGCCGCATCAAAGCGTCCCAGCCTGTCGCTGTCGGCCCCGGTGAAAGCCCCCTTGCGATAGCCGAACATCTCGCTCTCGAACAGCGAGGCGGACATGCCTCCCAGGTTCACCTTCACAAACGGCTTCCCCTGCCTGCGGCTCATGGCATGGAGTGCCTCGGCCACCAGTTCCTTGCCCGTGCCGCTCTCGCCCGTGATGAGCACCGAGGCCTGCGTGGGTGCCACACGTTCCACGGTCTGCATCACCTCGCGCAAGGCCGCGCTCTGCCCTATGATGCGCTGTCCCTCCGGCGCAGCAGCCGCACGGGGGACATGCCGCACCGAAGGAGCGGTCAGTTCCAGCGCCATGGACACACGGTGCACCAGCGTCAGGTTGTCCCAGGGCTTGGTGAGGAAATCAAAGGCACCTGCATGCATCCCCCTGACGGCAAGGTCGATGCTGCCCCATGCCGTCATCAGTATCACCGGCACTTGAGGCACCATGCGCTTCACCTGTGCCAGCAGGCGCAAGCCTTCCTCACCCGATGTGGCCAATGAGAAGTTCATGTCCATGATTATCAGTTCGGGCACCTCCGCGCGCAAGAGGGCCACTGCCTGATGGGGACCCTCCACGGCCTTTGCCGCATAGCCGGCCTTGTCCAGCAGATAAACCAGCGACTTGCGCACGGCCAAGTCATCGTCTATTATCAGAATCATGTTGCAAAGGTAGCTAAAATTTCTCTTTTCCGTGAATGATGGCATCAAAATCCGCCTCCAGCGGCTCATTCCGCTCCCAATCCCACAGGGTGAGGCTCCGCAACTGGTAATAATAGTACCACAGCCTGTAGAGTTCCGAGATACGGGCCTGGCGGGCATAGTCCTTGCTCTGCCGGGCATCGTTGAGGTCGAGCATCGAGATGCGGCCTATCACAAAGGTCTTCATCCCCGTGTCATAGCGTCGCTGGGCCAGTGTGTCGGCGGCCATGGCGATGGAGAGCTGGCGGCGCTGGTTGTTGCATTGCTCCACCAGCACATACAGGTCCTGCCTGAACTGCTGGTCTTCTTGCCTTATCTGGCTCCTGACCACCTCGCGGCTGGCCTGCGCCACACGCAGCTGTCCCTTGCGCTTTCCCCAGTCGAGGATGGGGATGGAGAATCCCACTTCCACCTGCTGGCTGCCCCTGAGATGCTGGTAGGCATCGGAAAGATGCCTGTCGGTGCCGTTGTATCCCACCTGTGCATAGAGGCTTATCTGCCGCATGTTCCCCTTTGCCTGCGCCACAGAATAGTCGGCCTCCAGCTGCCTGCGCCTGAGCGTCAGCGCATGGGCATGATGGAGCAGTGCCTTGTCGAGCACCTGTCCATAGTCGAGCGTGCAGGCTGCCAGCGTGTCGGGGAGCACAGCCTCCAGCTCCACCTCCTCCTCAACGGCCAGATGGGTGCGCAGGGCAAACATGCTGCTTCGCCAGGTGCTCTCGTTGGTGGTGAGCGTGCTGCGTGCGTTCAGCAGTTCCAGCTCCAGCTGCATCAGTTCGCTTTCGCTCATCTGCCCCATGCGCCGCTTTGCCTGCCCCACCTCATACAGGCGCTCCATGCCTTGCAGGTTCTGGCGGGCCACCTCCACATTCTCGCGGGCCAGAAGCAGGGAGAAGAAAAGCTGGATGGTGCGCATCGTCACCTCTTCGGTGGCCGTGAGGAACCGGGCCTTGGCCTCGGCATAGCGCACAGGCTCTATGCGGTGGTTCCACTTCATGCTGTTCACGCCCCACAGGGGCTGGCTCAGGCGCAACGCCAGAGGCAGCGACATAAAGCGGTGCCCGCTCTGTCCCGACAGCTGGTTGAGATAGTCGAGCGAGGATGTGAGCGTGACGGTTCCGCCCGTATGCCACAGGTTCTGCCTCACATTGATGGAGGCAGTCGACTGCAGATAGTCGCTCATCACATAGGTGTAGGCACCCGTGCTTTCCTGATAGGCCGAATAGCTGCGGCTGTAGGAAGGCAGCGTGGCAGAGAGCGACACCTCGGGAAGCTGGTCGGCACGAAAAGAACGATAACTCCAATAACTGCTGCGAAGCTGCGACAGGGCCGATTGTGCTTCCACACTGCCCGTGCGTGCCAGCAGGACCGCATCCTGTAGCGTAATCCGTCGCACCTGTGCATCCATCACCATGGCATGCAGGAGCAGCCATGCACACCACCATATTCTATTTCTACTATTCATCATGTAACGCATCGCTGGGCATGGTTTTGCTGGCATGGTACACGGGTATCCATGTGGCCAGCAGGATTATGAGCAACATTAAGGATAAAGAGAGCAGCGTGACTGCCGACACATGGGGCACAGTGCGGAGGAACCAGAAGTCCGTGTCGGACTGATTGAGCCAGAAATCAAGGTTGTAGCCTTTCAGATAAACCTTGATGCCCACCAGAATCATGGCAGGCACAAAGGCCAGCACGAAAAGCAGCACACTCTCGCAAAGCATCTGGCGCACCACGCCCAGGCGGGTGGCCCCCATGGAGCGCATCACACCCATGTCCTGCCTGCGGCCGATGCAGCGCACCCAGAAGAGGCCCGTCACGCCCAGGAACACACACAGCAGCCCAAAGCCTCCCAGAGCCAGATGAATCCGCACCAGATTGTTGGCACCCATATTCTCTGCCATTTGTTCCGCTCTTTTCCGGACTGAGAAGAGTTCAAAACGAAGGGTGTTGCCTATGCGGCATTGCAGGAGCACATCCTTCAGAATGGCTTTCTCGAAAGCAACGGCATCCACATCGGGCTTCAGACGCACAAGCACCGCAAAATCCTTGGGAGTTTGCCAACAATCGTATTTTGACAATATCACAGAGGGAGCAGGAATCAGGTAGTTTTGCTGCTTTACATCCTTATACACGCCACCCACACGCATGTCAACGCCACCAGCCGGTTCATAGAAGCTGCTGTCCCTGGCTTGCTCGGTGCCATAAAGTATGCGTGCCGCCTTTGCAGAGATGTAGCAGACTCCCTGCCTGGCATCGTCGGGTCGGGCATGGAGCAGTTCGCCCGTGGCGGCATCGCGCAGCCCCAGTGTGTAGGGCATGTCGCTCCACTGTTCCAGTCCCTCGCAATATAAACCTACAAAAAACTGGGAAGAGAGGCTGACGCTCTTTCCGGAAGCTCCATGGCCTTCATCCTTTGCCTTCTCTGATGCTGCCCTGCTGGGATAGAAATAGCCCCCGTTCCAGGATCCTCCGCCAGGAAAGCTCGACCGGTCCGGGATGATGCACACCGCCTCGGTCATGGGATGGGCATTGAGCTGGGTGAGCAGAAGGTCGAGCTGCAGCTTGTAGCAGGAGTCGTTGTCGGCCTCTTCCTTGTAGTTGGGTCCCGACCGGGCATAGGAAGGACACACAACGTAGGTATGCTCCGTGTCGAAGTTCGCAGGCAGGCGCATGACGCAGACCATGGTGAAAAGCGGGTCCATGACCATCCAGATGAATACACTCAGCACCATCAGTTCCAGCCAAATCCAGAGGTTCTGCCTGCGCTGGTTCCAAATCTGGTGAAATATCAGTCGAATCATATCGTTTCTGTTATTGCTATCGTTTTGTCTTTAAGCTCTAAGCTCAATTCTCTAAGCTCAGCTCTCTAAGCTCAGTTCTCTAAGCTACCTCCTATGGTTTATCTCCTCGGTCACAGGCTTGCGCAAAGCCCACAGCGTGGGCACGGCTGCCGACACCAGATTCAGCACCAGACACACCACAAGCACCGCGCCCATCACCCAGCCCGAGAAGAGCATGTCGGGGTGGATGCTCACCTTCTCGTCATACGAAAAATGGAATGTCTCGAAGATGAAGGGGAGCCAGTCGGCACACGCAATCATCATCACATAGCTTATCAGCAAGCCGCCGATGCCGGCAATGAGCGTGAGCAGGAAATTCTCCTGCAGCACCTGCCAGAGCAGCTGGCGGCGTGTGGCACCGTAGGCACGCCGTATGCCAAATTCACTGATGCGCCCGTTCACACGGCTTGCCACCATACTGCACATGTTCATGGCCGGAATGAGCAGGAAGGCCAGCAGCATGGACACCACCTCGCGCACAAATTCCATCATGTTGATGTTTTCGTTTATGCGGAACGGAGACTGCCAGAAATAGTCGGGCTGGCCACTGACATGGAGGGTCATGTCGTCGGCACCATGCACGCTGGCCGCATTGATGCGATCCTCCATGCGGGCCACACGCTGCCTGAGCGCATCCAGGGCGGAAGGCTTCCGCAGGAGGATAAAGAGCGTGAAACTGCCCAAAAGGGGAGTCTGGCTCATTATCTGCTCCTTAGTGCAAACAGGTGTCCACATGTGGGCGTAGCTGCCGGACATGGCACAGCTGCCCTCCTCCACCACACCCAGAATCTGCCACGTCTCGCTTTCGGTGGCCAGCTCGCGGCCCACCACATCGGTATGGCCGAACACCTT
Source organism: Bacteroidaceae bacterium (assembly GCA_016292545.1). Classification (GTDB taxonomy): domain Bacteria; phylum Bacteroidota; class Bacteroidia; order Bacteroidales; family Bacteroidaceae; genus Physcousia. The sequence goes on along the minus strand of JAEDIG010000001.1, from coordinate 5,918 downwards.
GCGTGCCAGCGAAGCACTCACCACGCAAACCTGGCTCCTGGCCTCACACTCGGCCTCGCTGAAAGCCCGTCCTCCAAGGAAGCGGAAACCGAACACCCGCCAGTAGTCGGCATCGGTGGAGACATGCTTGACGAAGGCAAAAGACCCGTCGGGAAGGCGTACATTGGCATCTCCCGAACTCACGCAGGTGAGGCATTCCACCTCGGGCATACGGCGGATGGAGTCGCCCAAGGCCCGCGACACACAGCTTCCCCAGCTTTCACCACTGCCCGGCTGGTTGCTCACGTAGTTGGTCCTGCCCAGAATGGCCATCCGGGGACGGTTCTCCTCGGGATAGATGGGGCCGAACTTGATGTAGATGACCAGAAAGAGCGTCATGGTGAAGGCCACCGAAAGGGCTGTGCACAGGATGTAGATGATGTTGAACAGATGTTGTTGCCTCAGCAGCACCAGGAATTGCTTGATATTCATATTCTAATGACATTTATTCGTTTGACATCCATCGGATTCCCCGTCTTCTATTCATCGCGCAGCGCATCGCTTGGGATGGTACGGCTGGCACGGTACACGGGAATCCAGGTGGCCAGCAGGACGGCAAGCAGCATCAGCACGAAGGAAATCAGCGTAACCACGGATACATGGGGCACAAGCCTGAGGAACCAATAGTCCAGGTTGAGCCTGCCGTCGATGCCACAGTCGTAGCCCTTCAGATATACCTTGATGCCCACCAGAATCATGGCAGGCACAAAGGCCATCACGAACAGCAGCACACTCTCGCAAAGCATCTGGCGCACCACACCCAGACGGGTAGCCCCCATGGAGCGCATCACACCCATGTCCTGCCTGCGGCCGATGCAGCGCACCCAGAAGAGACCCGTCACGCCCAGAAACGCACACAGCAGCCCAAAGCCTCCCAGGGCCATGTGGAGCCGCACCAGATTGTTGGCACCTGCCCCCTCGGAAAGCAGTTCGGTCATCTGCCGCACCGAGGACAGCTCAAAGCGAAGGGTGTTGCCTATGCGGCATTGCCGGAACACGTCCTCCTGAACGGCCTTCTCGAAGGCTGCGCCATCCACATCGGGCTTCAGGCGCACAAGCACCGTATAGTCCTTGGGCTTTCGCCAGGAGTAGTACCGCGACAATATCACAGAGGGATAGGGCGTTTCGTAGTCCTTGTGCTTGATGTCGCCATACACGCCGCCCACACGCATGTTGCCGCCATTGCCCGCGGCATAGAGGTTGTTGCCCTTGGCCTGCTCGGTGCCATAGAGCATGCGTGCGGTCTTGGCAGAGATGTAGCAGATGCCCTGCTTGGCATCGTCGGGGCGGGCATGGAGCGGTTCGCCCGTGGCGGCATCGCGCAGCCCCAGTGTGTAGGGCATGTCGGTCCATTGCTCCAGCCCCTCGCAATACTGGCCCACATACCACTGGGCATGGGGGGCCACCATCTTGCTGTAATCCCCGTCGCAAGCCTCTATTGCTTTTCTTTCTGCTGTTGTATCGGGGTAGAAATAGGCCCCGTTCCAGCTTTCCCCGCCCGGGAAGTTCCATCGGTCCTGGATGATGCACACCGCCTCGGTCATGGGATGGGCATTGAGCTGGGTGAGCAGGAGGTCGAGCTGCAGCTTGTAGCAGGAGTCGTTGTCGGCCTCCGGCTTGTAGGCGGGCCCCGACTGGGCATAGGCAGGGTCCACGATATAGAGATGGTCCCTGTCAAAGTTTGCAGGCAGGCGCTTGATGCAGATGGTGGCAAAAAGCGGGTCCATGACCATCCAGATGAATACACTCAGCACCATCAGTTCCAGCCATATCCAGAGGTTCTGCCTGCGCTGGTTCCATATCTGGTGAAATATCAGTCGAATCATAGTTTCTTTCTTTTTGTTGTTGTGAGTTCAGTTAAATGCAGAAGTGCTATCGCTTGTGGTTGATTTCCTCGGTCACCGGCTTGCGCAGGGCCCACATTGTGGGCACGGCTGCCGACACCAGGCTCAGCACCATACACACCACCAGCACCGCAGCCATCACCCAGCCCGAGAAGAGCATGTCGGGATGGATGCTCACCTTTTCACCCTCGCAGAAATAGGTCTCGAAGAGGAAGGGGAGCCAGTCGGCACACGCAATCATCACCACATAGCTTATCAGCAGGCCGCCCATGCTGGCAATGAGCGTGAGCAGGAAATTCTCCTGCAGCACCTGCCAGAGCAGCCGCCTGCGTGTGGCACCATAGGCACGCCGTATGCCCATCTCGCTGATGCGCCCGTTCACACGGCTCGACACCATGCTGCACATGTTCATGGCCGGAATGAGCAGAAAGGCCAACAGCATCGACACCACCTTGCGCAGGAAATCCTGCATGTTGATGTTCTGGTTCGAGCGGAAAGGGGCCTGCCAGAAGGGGTCGGGCTGGCCCCAGAGATGGAAGACCATGTCGTCGGGACCGTGCACGCTGGCCGCATTGATGCGATCCTCCATGCGGGCCACACGCTGCCTGAGCGCATCCATGTCGGAAGCCCGTCGCAACAGCATGAACAGCCTGAAGGGACCCATATAGGGTGCCCTGCTGTCTGTGTATTCCTCGATGCTTACGGGTTTCCACAGGTGGGCGTAGCTGCTTGACATGGCACAGCTGGCCTCCTCCACCACGCCCAGTATCTGCAACGTCTGGTTGTCGGTGGTCAGTTCGCGCCCCACCACATCGGTGTGGCCGAACACCTTGCGTGCCAGCGATGCACTCACCACACACACAGGGCTCTTGGCCTCACACTCCGTATCGTTGAAAGGCCGTCCGCCCAGGAAGCGGAAACGGAACACCCGCCAGTAGTCCGTATCCGTATCGACACAATTGACAGCGGCGTACGACCCGTCGGGAAGCAGGACATGGTCACCACTTGCCTTCACACAGGTGAGGCATTCCACCTCGGGCATACGGCGGATGGAGTCGCCCAAGGCCCGCGACACACAGCTTCCCCAGCTTTCACCACTGCCCGGCTGGTTGCTCACGTAGTTGGTCCTGCCCAGAATGGCCATCCGGGGACGGTTCTCCTCGGGATAGATGGGGCCGAACTTGATGTAGATGACCAGAAAGAGCGTCATGGTGAAGGCCACCGAAAGGGCTGTGCACAGGATGTAGATGCCGCTGAAAAGGCGTTGCTGCCTCAGCAGCACCAGGAATTGCTTGATATTCATGGCCCGATGGTTTTATTCTACCTGACGTCCGTCGAAGAATCTCACGATGCGGTCGGTGCTGCGGGCCTGCTCCTCGTTGTGGGTCACCATCACCACCGTGCGGCCTGCATCGCGCGACTGGCTGTGGAGGATGTCCATCACCTCGGCACCCATGCGCGAATCCAGGTTACCCGTGGGCTCATCGGCAAGGATGATGCGCGGACTGCCCACCACCGCACGTGCAATGGCCACACGCTGGCACTGTCCGCCGCTGAGCTGGCTGGGCAGATGGTGCAGACGGTGGCTCAGACCCACCTGTTCCAATGCCTCGCGTGCCATCTGCCTGCGCTTGGCATAGGGGATGCCGCGATAAACGAGCGGCACCATCACATTGTCCTCCACACTGAGCGAAGGAATGAGGTGGAAACTCTGGAACACAAAGCCCAGCGTCTGGTTGCGCAGGCGTGCCGCCTCGCGGTCCGACAGTCCGAGTGCATTCTGTCCCGCTATCTCCAGCGTGCCCTGCGTGGGGGTGTCGAGCAGCCCCATCAGGTTGAGCAGGGTGCTCTTGCCGCATCCCGAAGGCCCCATGATACTTACAAATTCTCCCTCACCAATGTGGAGGTTCACATTCTCCAAGGCCACCGTCTCTATCATGTCGGTGCGGTATACCTTTCCGATTCCGTTGAGTGTAATCATAATTATAATGTAGTTTTAATTTGACTTGTTCATTGTTTCAGTTCCACCGTGCGCTCGCGGATGTAGTCCTTCATGTCGCTCACCACCACCTCGTCGCCCTCCTGCAGGCCGGAAATCACTTCTATGTGGTCGTAGCTGGCATTGCCCAGCATCACGGTGCGCTGCTCAATGCAGTCGGCTGCCGTGCGCACGAACAGCTGGTATTCGCCCGGCGACTTGTAGCCGAACTGCCCGTAGGCAATGCGCAGCACATCCTCCCTGGCCTCGTTCAGCAGATACACCTCGGCGCGCAGGCCGGGACGCAGATGGGGGTCGTTGTCCTCGTCCAGCTGCACCTGGAAGGTGATGAGCCCGTCCTGGCTGGCTGCATCCACCTGGCCCACCTTGCCCTCAAGCATCACCCCGGCCACCTTCACCCTGACGCGGCTGCCTGTGGTCGCCCACGAAGCCATGTTCTCGGCCAGCTGCGACTTCACCACAAAGTGTGTGAGGTCTGCCACGGCTGCCAGCTCGCTGCCCTGCGACACATGGGCACCCACCTGTGTGACAATGCGTGTGACCGTGGCCCTGCGGGGCGACCTCACCTCAGCATCGCGCAACGTATTCTCTGCTGCATGCAGGTTCTTCTCGAATATCTGTAGTTCCAGCACCTTGATGCGTATGTCGGCCTGCTGTTGCCGGCGCATACCTTCGAGCTGCAGGCGCGACTGCTCCAGCTCCAGCTCGGCCGTGCGCAGGGCCAGCCTGGACTGTCGCACCTTGTCGGCCGTGCCGCTGCCCAGGCTGTCGAGATAGCATTCGCCCTCCAGTTCTGCCTGAAGGCGGCCCATCTTCATGCTGTCCACACGGATGTGCATCATCAGGTCGGCAAGCGAAGTGGTCTGCTGCACACGCAGCTGCTCCAGCTGGAGGCGCATCTTCTGCCCTTCGTCGCGCATCTTCTCCACCTCGGCCTGTGTTTCGGAAAGGTTGAGGCGCAACAGGGGCGTGCCCTCCTCCACCACATCGCCACTCTGGTGAAACACTTCCAGGATGCGCGAGGTGATGGGCGAAAGGATAATCTCCTCCCTGGCTGCCACCACCTGCCCCGAGGTGGTGATGCTTGTCTCTATCGTGCCCCTGTCCACACGGCTCCATTGCAGGGTTTCGTTTGCCACGCACGCACGCAGCATCCTGTACGCTGTCCATCCTGCCACTGCCACAACCAGGGCAGCCGCCACGGCCAGTGTGATGCGCCGCATCCATCTGCGCCGGATAACCTCACGAGGTAATTGTCTGTCCATACTTTTTTCTGTCTGTATTATTTCCTTGTTTGCATTTGCCCTATTGTGCTACAAAGGATGTGCCAAAAACATAATTCCCTGATAATCATTCCGGAATGAAATCCTCAGCCTGTCCGCATTCGGACACCTGTCCGCTTTCATCGGACAAGCGACGAGTGCCCCCTTCAGTCCCTTCTGTTTAGGGGGGAAGAGATGACCGGGAAAATTTGCCGGATTAGGCTTTTATGCCAGGCTTATTTCAGGCCGTATGTCTTACTCCGTTTTGTTCTGCAGGATGGTTCCGTCGGGTGAAAGGCCTGTGGGCGGAAACATAGGCCATACCGCGCTCCACAAGGTCATTGTGGTGTATCACAGAGTGGAAACGGTGACGTGCGAGGATGTTCATGGGTGAAAAGTCTTTTAGTGCCGGCATTTATCTGTTTATGTGTCTTCTGCCGATGGTGACGTGCACCCTTTCCGGCCTTCCGACGGTGCAAAGTTACGACAAGGTTTCCGTTTCTGCAAGAGGTTTCCGACCTGGCGACGCCTCGTTTCCGACTTGCCGTGCGGTCTGGCCGTCTCCTCATGTGTGCGCGCTCGCAGGCGTATCGCAGTGGACGCGGGACACCCGCTCTTCAAGGGCCTCTGGAGGGGGAAAATGGGGTCTCTTTTTTCCCTAACTGGAGAAATTTTGTTACCCAGTTGGGCAGCAAATTTTTCCCAGTTAGGCAGCAGCACGGCACTGCCCGATGCCCTGAGCGTCCACAGTGTCCCGCGTCCACAGGAAGCGAA
>JAEDIG010000034.1 GCA_016292545.1 Bacteroidaceae bacterium | reverse complement strand
AGGGTGCCATTCCGCTCTGCTCCATTCTGCCCTGGGCTAGTAGCAGGTTGCCCCTTCGGGGCGTGCTAATACGCTCATTCACAACGAAATTGAACTTGCGAAAGTTGAATAAAATGACAAAAGGACGGATATATCTGATTGGTTTTCATGGAGTAGCGGGATGGAAACCCTGTGTCCACGTGCGACCTTCCCCACCAAAACCTTTCTTTCTCCCGGCCTCGGTCCCCCTGAACAGAGGGACCGAGGGGGCTTTGGAGGACAGCGGTATCATCATATATCCCGGTCAAGGAGTACGGGGAACTTCTCGCGGAAGGCGTTGAGACGGTCCATGTCCAGACGGGCGGTAAGGATGCCTTCTTCGTTCATGGGCACTTCCTGCTCACGCACTCCGTAAGGGTCGATAAAGGCTGTTCCGCCGCAGTACTGGCAGGTGGGGTCTGTACCCACCCGGTTCACGCCACACACATAGCATTGGTTCTCGATGGCGCGCGCCAACAGCAGGGTGCGCCAGGCCTCCACGCGGGGGGTAGGCCATGAGGCTACGTACAGTATGCAGTCGTAGTCGGGTTGTTCTCCCATCTTGTTGCGGGCAAAGATGGGGAAACGCAGGTCGTAGCACACCTGTAGCAGGAAACGCACGCCACGCCATTCCACAACGACACGCGCTTGTCCTGGCGTATAGCGCAGATGTTCGCCTCCGTAGGTGAAGAGGTGGTGCTTGTCGTAGTGTTCCACCTTGTCGGGGGTGACGAAATAGAAACGGTTGCGGTAGGTCCCGTCCTGGGCCTGGATGGAGAGGCTTCCTGCCACAGCAGCATCGAGCTGCCTGGCCATTTGCTGCATCCAGGACAGGGTGGTGCCGTTCTCGCCCTCAATGCAGTCGTAGTCTGCGGGGCTGGTCACAAAGCCCGTGCTCCACATTTCCGGCAGCACGTAGAGGTCGCTTCGGGGAGCCAATAGCAATGCCTGTTCTGCACGCGTCCGGTTGACAGACGGAGCGGCCCATTCTATGTTGCGTTGTAGAAGTGTTATTTGCATGTTCATGTCTTATCGTTTTGTTGGGCCTCCTCCATCAGCGTGTCAAAGGGGAATTCCTTTTTCATGCGATAGGCCAGCCCTGTCATGGTGGCAATGAGGTCGCCGTTCTGGTTGGTGATGTGCATGTCGCAGTAGGGTAGCCGGTGATGGTCAATCACCTCATGGCATTCCGCAGTGAGCCGGTCGCCCAGTCGGGCGGATTTCAGCATGGTGATGGTGTTGGAAATCCCCAGCGTGAGGATGCCTCTGCTGTTGGCCACGGCGGCAAAGGCCAGGTCGGCCAGGGTGAAGAGCACACCGCCCTGGCACACACCTGCCCCATTCAGGTGACGCTCCTCCACGGTGACCTCCGCGCGGGCATATTCCACGCGGACTTCTGTCAGTTGCACACCGATGCTTCTGGCAAAGCGGTCGCCTTGGTTCAGGCTTTCAATGAGTGATGCCATGGTGCAGTCGTCAGTTCCTGAACTGTCGCTTGTCGTTCACGTGTTTGGCCTTGCCTGTGCTGCGCTCGATGCCGAAGGGGGGCTGGATGTGGATGTTGGGCTTGATGCCCACCATGCTCACGATGCGGTCGTAGAGCGGCTTGATGAACTTCATCTGGTCTGCGGGATCAGTGCCGAAGAACTGGGGCTTGAGCTCTACGTCGAGGTCGAAGGTGTCCTCGTTGTTGATACGGTTCACGGTGATGAAGTAGTAGGGCTGGAAGGCGGGGAATTCTGTCAGAACGGTTTCTATCTGGCTGGGGAACACATTCACACCGCGGATGATGAGCATGTCGTCCGAACGGCCCAGAATGCGGTCCATGCGCACGGCGGTACGTCCACACTTGCAGGGTTCATAGTTCAGTCGGGTGAGGTCGCGTGTGCGGTAGCGAAGGATGGGCATGGCCTCTTTGCAGAGTGATGTGAACACCAGTTCGCCAAACTCTCCGGGCTTGCAGGGTTCTAGGGTGTCGGGGTTGATGATTTCGGGGTAGAACATGTCTTCCCAGAGGTGTGTGCCGTTCTGGCATTCACATTCGCCGCCCACACCGGGTCCGCTCATCTCCGTCAGCCCGTAGATGTCGTAGGCCTTGATCTGCAGTTTCGTCTCCAGTTCCTTTCTCATGCCCTCCGTCCAAGGCTCTGCGCCAAAGAATCCGGCACGCAGCTTCATCAGTCTCACCGATTCGTTGCGGCTGTTCTGGATGCTTTCTGCCAGATGCATGGCATAGCTGGGCGTACAGCACAGGATGGTGCTCTGGAAATCTTGCATCAGCATCATCTGCTTTTCCGTGTTGCCGGCCGACATGGGAAGCTGGATGGCTCCGCGCATGGCTGCACCATCGTGGGCTCCAAGACCTCCGGTGAACAGACCATAGCCGTAGGCTACCTGAACGGTGTCGCCAGGACCTACGGCTGCCACGGCCATACAGCGTGCCACGCCCTCGGCCCAGCATCTCAGGTCGTTTTCGGTGTAGGTGGCCACCACGGGCTTACCCGTAGTGCCGCTCGAGGCATGGATGCGCCGCACCTCGTTGTGGGGTACGGCTTCCAGGCCGAAGGGGTACTCGTCGCGCAGGTCCTGTTTCGTGGTGAAGGGCAGTTTGTGGATGTCGTCGATGCTCTTGATGTCCTCGGGCTTCACCTTCATCTCGTCCATTTTCCTGCGGTAGAAGGGTACGTTCTCGTAACACCTCTTCACCGTGTTTATAAGTCTCTCGCTTTGCAGCCGGCGCATATCTTCGCGCGACATGCATTCAATCTCAGGATTGTGTATCATGGGGCTTTCTGTAATTTCTTATGATTTATCCGTTATTATTTATGGTGATTGTCAATTGTCCTTGTGGTCCTCATGGAACTGTCTCATCCTTTCGTCCAGTACCTCATAGAGTTCGTTGCGCATACGGCTGGTGCAGGCTCTCACGCCGGGCTGCAGCGAACCTGTGGTGTCTAGGTTGATGCTGCTCACACCGTAGTGGATGAGTTCCGATGCCAGCTCGCCGCCTGTCATGCCAGGGTAGGAGAGCGAGAAGAAGAAACCGTCGGCAATGTCTTCTGTGACATCCTTGGGATAGGTTATCCGGAAACCGTGGCGCAGGAAGATGGCTTTCATCTTCTGGGCACGGATGGCATATTCCTTAGTGTCTTCCACGAAGTTTATCTTGCCTTCACAGCTCAGGCGCAGCATCTCGGCATAGCCATATTGGGTGGTGGCTGTGCAGCCGCTGGTTATCATGTACTGAATGCTGGCGATGAAGGTGGGGCCGAACACGCCGCTGTCGTGATAACGCTGCTGGAAGGCAGGAAACTGCCGGTCGAAGAGCTTGTCGCTGATACACACCAGGGCGATGCGCTGTCCGGCATAGGAAAATATCTTGCTGGCAGAGAGCATCAGCAGGTAGTTGTCGGTGTAGCGGGCCACGGTGCGCACGAAGGGGGCTTCATAGGGGTGGGAGAGGTCCCTGCGGTTGTCCATGGCAAAATAGGCGAGGTCTTCCATCACAATGACGTCATACTGGGTGGCCAGTTCGCCGATGATGCGCAGTTCCTCTTCTTCCAGCGAAATCCAGGCCGGGTTGTTGGGATTGCTATACACAATGGCGGCCACATCGCCGTCCTTCAGCTCTTCCTCCAGTTTTGCGCGGAGCGCTTCTCCGCGATAGGGATAGATGTCGAATTCTTTCCACTCGATGCCGAGTATGCGGAGTTGCGACTTCTGGATGGGAAAACCGGGGTCAATGAAAAGCACTTTGCCCATCCCAGGGTATGACTTGCGTTGGCAACAGGCAATGAAGGAACCAAACGAACCGGCCACACTGCCCACGGTGGGCAGGCAGGCGCGGGGTGTGATGTCCACATCGATGAAGGCTTTGACAAACTGGCTGGCTGCCTCCTTGAGCTCCTGGATGCCGGCCGCAGCGGGATACTGGCTGCCAATGCCGCTGTCCAATGCCCGCTTCTCGGCTTCTATACCATATTTATTAATAGGCAGGCCAGGACTGCCCTGGTCCATGCGGATGAAGGGGATTCCTGTTTTTTGTTCAAGATATTGGGCCACCAGAAGCGTTTCGCCGATGGTGGCATGGCTAAGGTCGGCCACATGGTTTACCCGTGTGGCTTCATTTACTAGCTCTGGACTGAATATTTTCATGATGGTTCTGCGTCATTTGGGGATAGCATGTGCCGGGCTGTCGAAACACTTGAGGTTGGCTTCTACCACCGCTTCACCCTTACGGGCAAAGATGACCTTGATGGCCTCGCGCAGACTGTCCACGCTGAGAATGCCGATGTGTGGGGCCGCCATGCCCAGCAACACCATGTTGGCACCGCGGGCATTGCCGCAGTCCTTAGCCATGGCGTCTATGTCGCTTTTCACCACATGCGGCAGGGCATCGAGTTCGGCCTGCAGGGCGGCCTCGTCGGGATAGTTGGGGATGTTCACAAAGGGAACGCTGCCTGTCACTATGGTGCCGTCGGGTGCCAGGCATTCCAGATAGCGCAGGCTTTCCATGGGTTCCATGGAGATGATTACATCGGCGCTGCCTTCGGGGATGAGGTCGCTCCAGATGGGCTCCGTGCTCAGGCGCAGATGCGACTGTACGTCGCCGCCGCGCTGGCTCATGCCGTGTACTTCGGCTTGTTTGAGGTATATGCCTGCCTGTGTGGCCGCCTGGCCTATGATAGTGGCGATGGAGAGGATGCCTTGTCCGCCCACACCGCATAGTATGATGTCTTTCTTCATTGTTGCTGTTCTTTGTTTGCTTTCCTTTCCCTTGCATGCCGGGCCGCCGTCTGGATGCACTCGCGTCGTGGAATGATGACGCTGACACCTTCATAGGCAATCTCCTGACGGATGAGTTCGGCAATGGCCGGGATGTTTTTGGGCAAGGGCGTCACCACGTGCAGATGGGCTGGATCCATGCCCAGCCCCAGGCAGATTGCCTCGTATTTGTTCAGCCCTGCCGAATCCTGTCCGCCTGTCATGCCGGTGGTCAGGTTGTCGCTGATGATGACTGTGATGGGTGCGTTGTCGTTGATGGCGTCCAGCAGGCCTGTCATGCCGCTGTGCGTGAAGGTGGAGTCGCCTATGACCGCAATGGCCGGACGCAATCCTGCGTCGGCGGCACCCTTGGCCATGGTGATGCTGGCACCCATGTCCACACAGCTGCTCAGGGCTTTGAAAGGAGGCAATGCGCCGAGCGTGTAGCAGCCGATGTCGCCGAAGACGCGGGCATCGGGCATCTCCTCGATAATCTGGCGCAAGGCACCATATACGTCGCGGTGTCCGCAACCCTGACACAGCTGGGGCGGACGGGCTGCAATATGTTGCGCCGGCGCAAAGGCAGCCTTGTGTGCTATGCCCAGTGCTGTGGCCACATTGTCGGGAGTGAGCTCTCCTGTGCGGGGCAGATGGCCGGTGAGCCGTCCCACCACCTTGTAGCCAGTGCCGAGGATGGCCTTCACGTCTTGCTCTACCACAGGCTGCCCGTCTTCTACCACGAGGATGGCCTCGTTCTCGCTGGCCAGTTGCTGTATCTGGGCCGATGGCAACGGATAATGTGAAATCTTCAGGATGTTTCCTTCTGCGCCGATGGCCTCTTTTACATAATTGTAGGCGATGCCACAGGCAATGATGCCTAGATGGCCTGTTCCGCCTTTTTCCGCCTTGTTGAAGACCGATTTCTCGGCTTCTTCCTCCATGGCGCTTTGCTTTTCCAGCAGCACTGCATATTTCTTGCGGGCAATGCCGGGTAGCAGGACCCATTGGTCTGTGGAGGGCGAGAGGATGTTCTGCTCGCGCTTCTTGCCGGTTTCTACTGCCGACCGGCTGTGGGCCAGACGGGTGACGATGCGCAGCAATACCGGTTCCTTGATGCGTTCGCTCAAATCGAATGCCGTTTGCATCATGTCGTAGCATTCCTGCTGGTTGCTGGGCTCTAGGATGGGGATGAGGGCAAACTTGCCATAGAAACGGCTGTCCTGCTCGTTCTGGCTGCTGTGCATCGAGGGGTCATCGGCCGCCAGCACCACCAGACCGCCATTCACACCGGTAATGGCGCTGTTGATAAAGGCATCGGCACATACGTTCATGCCCACATGCTTCATGCACACCAATGCACGCTTGCCGGCGTAGCTCATGCCCAAAGCGGCTTCCATGGCAGTCTTCTCGTTGGTACACCAACGGCTGCGTATGTTTCTTTCTTTGGCTTCCGGGCTGGTTTGGATAAATTCGGTTATCTCGGTGGAAGGTGTGCCGGGATATGCGTAGACACCGCTCAGTCCGGCGTGGATGGCTCCCAGGGCAATCGCTTCATCGCCTAATAGAAGTTTCTTTTCCATGTTTTGTTTGTCTGTTTCTTTTTGTGAGTGTGGCAAAGTTACGAATAAGTGGCCGAAACTCCAAGGATTTTCCATTTTTTCTCATTGCTTATGCAAAATCTATCTCAGTCAGGAAACTCATCTTGTGGATGGTGATAACCTCCTGGGCCTTTTCGGCAGGGTTGGTGCGCAGAATGAGCACACCTTTTCCTTGCCACAGGAAGGAGTACATGTAGAGTATGCTCACGCCTTCCTTGGATAGTGTGCTGATGGCCTGGGCCGCGCGTCCCGGCTCGTCGTCGATGCTCAAGGCAATGACATCGGAAAGCTGCACGTTTATGCCGGCTTCGCGAAGCATTAGGAAGGCCTGTGTGGGCCGGTCGCACAGGACACGGTAGATGCCGTAGTCTTGTGTGTCGGCTACTGTGGAAGCGATGATTTGGATGCCTCCTTTGCTCAGGATGTCGAGTACGTTGATGAGTGTACCGCCCTTGTTCTCGATGAATATGGATAGTTGTTTGATTGTCATATCTGTTCTAGTTCTTGATTGTTCAGTAAAGTTCCGCATATAGCCCCCGTTCAGTAAGGTCCCGCATATAGCCCCCGTTCAGTAAGGTTCCGCATATAGCCCCCGTTCAGTAAAGCTCCGCATATAGCCACCGTTCAGTAAGGTTCCGCATATAGCCACCGTTCAGTAAAGTTTTGCTTTACTGATAAACCTTCCTCTTGTCCACCACGCGCACCGCTTTGCCCTCTGACACGGGCAGGCTGCCCTTCGGTACGAGCTTTACGTGGGGTGTGAGTAGGATTTCGTCCTTGAGTGCCCGCTGGATGTTTTTCGACAGGGCCACCAGACGCTGGTAATCGTCGGTGAAGAGCTCTTCCAGCTCCACCTCCACAGTCATGTTGTCGTTGTCCTCGTCGGTCGTCAGGGTTATCAGGTAGTTGCTGGCCAGCTCGGGGAACTGCATCAGAATCTTTTCAATCTGAATGGGGAAGATGTTCACGCCCTTCAGCACCATCATGTCGTCCGAACGTCCCTTCATGCGGTCTATGCGCACGTGGTTCCGTCCGCAGGGACAGGTACGTCCCAGCACACGGGTCAGGTCGCGGGTGCGGTAGCGCAGCAGCGGCATGGCTTCCCGGCGAATGCTGGTCAGCACCAGTTCGCCTATCTCGCCGTCGGGCACAGGTTCCAATGTGTCGGGGTCTACAATCTCCACGATGTAGTAGTCTTCCCAGAAATGCAGGCCATTCTGCTCCTTGCATTCGAAACCCACACCGGGACCGCACATCTCCGACATGCCGAACGAGTTGTAGGCCTTCACGCCAAACATCTCCTCAATGCGTTTGCGCTGTTCTTCGCTGTGGGGTTCGGCACCGATGGCAAAGACGCGCAGTTTGGTGTCCTTGCGGGGGTCGATGCCCTCCTTGTCCATCACTTCCTTCAGACGGGTCAGGTAGGAGGGTACGGCATGGATGGCCGTAGTGCCGAAGTCCTTGATGAACTTGATTTGGCGGAGTGAGTTCCCCGCAGCTGCCGGAACGGTGAGCATGCCCATCTTCTCTGCGCCGTTCTGGAACCCCAGACCGCCGGTGAACATGCCATATCCGCTGCTGTTCTGGAACACGTCGGTGGGCCTCAGCCCCACCATCCACAGGTTGCGTGCCACCTGGTTGGCCCATTCGTCGATGTCGGTGTCTGTGTGCAGGATCACGGTGGGATTGCCCGTAGTGCCCGATGACGAATGCAGGCGCGTACATCGTTCCAGTGGCATGCAGGCGATGCCAAAGGGATAGGTGTCGCGCAGGTCTTGCTTTGTGGTGAAGGGTATCTTGCGGAGGTCGTCAAGACTTTGGATGTCCTCAGGCTTCAGCCCTATTTCCTCGAATCTTTTCCGGTAAAACTCCGCGTTCATGCAATGCCTTACAGTTTTTTGCAGTCGTTCCAGCTGCAGGGCTTCTATCTGCCCGCGGCTCATTGTCTCGATTTCGGGATTGAAGTATTCGCAACTGTAATCCCTTGTAATACCTTGATTTTTCACTTTCTTTGGGTTATGTGTCGGTTGTTTGTTTCGGATGATGTCTTTTTGGGTTATGGCTCCAGCGGATTGTCGGGCCAGCGGTGTTTGGGGTAGCGCCTGCGCAGTTCTTTTCTCACCTCAAAATAGGTGTTTTGCCAAAAGTTGCTCAGGTCCTGGGTCAGCTGCACGGGTTTGAACCCCGGCGATAGCAGTTCCATTAGTACAGGGCGTTTCCCTTCGTCCACCCGTAGCGTGTCCGTCAGGCCGAAACATTCCTGTAGCTTCACACTCAGCACGGGAGCCTCGGCTCCTTGGCGATAGTCTATGCGGATGCTTCTTCCCGAAGGCACTTTGATGTGGGTGGGGGCTATGCGCTCTACGGCCTGTTGCTGTTCATAGGAGAGCAGGCCCCATATAGCTGCGCACAGGTCTATCTTCTTCAGCTCGGTGGCTGTGGTGGCCTTTCCGATGTAGAACGGAAGCCAGTCGGCGGATCGCTTCATGAGTGTGTCGCTGGTCACGTCGGGCAACTGCAGCTCAGGATGCCATGCGGCCACTGTGGCCAGTCGCAACTGCATTCTAGTCACGTTCGAATTGAAATCAAACATGCTTGCACCCTCCTTCTTTGCGGCTTCGCATACCGCCTCTGTTGTCTGCCCCTGTATGTTCCCCTCAATGGGGCGCGTGTCCAGGATGAGTGCTCCTACGCGCAGTTCCCGCTGTGCCACCACTCTTGCCTGCCGGCTGTCCCAGCAGATGTTGTCGCGCCATTGCGAAAGGGCGGATAGTGCTTCTCTTTTCAAAGGTGCGGCCAGGAATATGCGTGAACCCAGCGCTGCCACAGCCAGCAATTGGCAGTCCCACAGGTCATCGTCTCTGTCCAGCATCACGAAATCGCCGCTGGCCAGTTTGTATCGGCCGTCGCCTGCTTCGCCTTTTGGGGTGCGTGAGGCCGTGGCGGCCATGGCTATGCGCTCAGGATAGGCCGCGGCAATGAGTGCTCCAGTGTCGTATGGGTCGGGGATTTCGTTGTGTACGCCGGCCTTCACCATCCGCCTGTATTGTTCGGCAATGTGGAGAACCCGGCTCCATTTGCCGCCCGCATTTCTCCTCCGCTGTTCGCGTAGCAAGGCTATGCGGGTGTTTATGTCTGCGTCATGCACATCGTTCACCATGTCCTTTTCTTCCAGCAGGGCGGCAATGTCGGCAGCCAGTGCCTTTTGTGCTTCTCCGTCTTCGCCGGCCAGCATTTGTGCAATGCGCGGATGGCAGGGCAGGGTGGCCAGTTTGCGTCCATGGGCGGTAATCCTTCCGTCCTTGTCCACAGCCTTCAGCAGTTGCAGCAGTTGCCGGGCTTGGGCCACGTGCCCCTGCGGGGGCGGTGTGAGCCAGGGTAGCTTCTGCATGTCAGCCTCTCCCCATGCGGCCACGTCCAGCAGGGTAGGAGCCAGGTCGGCTTCCATAATCTCCGGTTGTCGGCATTCGGCCATTCTCAGTTCTGTGGCCTTTGTCCACAGCCGGTAGCACACGCCTTCGCCCGTTCGGCCTGCACGCCCTGTACGCTGGCGGGCCATATCGAGCGAGATTCGCACGGTTTCCAGATGGCTGAGACCGTTCGAAGGGTCGAACACCATGGTGCGGCATAGCCCGGAATCCACCACAATACGCACACCCTCGATAGTGAGTGAAGTCTCGGCTATGGGCGTGGCCAGCACCACTTTCCTTTGTCCCGTTGCCGATGGCATCAGGGCTCGTCGTTGTGCCTCGGGCGTGAGCATCCCGTACAGTGGGTATATGTCTGTTTGTCCGAGCGAGTCGCCCAGCAGCTCGCTGCATTTCATGATTTCTGCCTGCCCGGGCAGGAAGGCCAGGATGTCGCCAGTGTGTTTCCTGTGGGCCGTCCTTATGGCAGTAGCCATGTCGGCGGCAAGGCGACGTGGGTCAGTGTCTTCCAGATGGATGGTCTCCACGTCATACATCTTGCCTTCGCTTTCTATCACGGGGGCGTCCAGGGCCTGGCTGATGGCCGTGGTGTCGATGGTGGCCGACATGATAAGGATGCGCAGGTCGGGGCGTACCACCTGGCATGCTTCCCGTGTGAGGGCCAGCGCCAGGTCAGAAAAGAGACTACGCTCATGGAACTCGTCGAAGATAACCACCGACACGCCTTCCAGCACGGGGTCATCAATGAGCATACGGCTGAGTATGCCCTCGGTAATCACCTCGATACGGGTGGAGTCCGATACCCTGTTGTCAAACCGTATGCGGTAGCCCACCGTCTGCCCCACCTTCTCACCCAGCATCTGGGCCATTCGCTCAGAGATCTGTTTGGCTGCCAGCCGTCGTGGTTCCAGCATCAGAATCTTCCCCTCCTCCAGTTCCTCCAGAATGGTCAGGGGCAGCAGTGTGGACTTGCCTGCTCCTGGAGGTGCGGTCACCACCAGACGCGGCACCTTGCGGAGCGATGCGTTCACCTGTTGCGTAATTCCTCCTGCAGGCAGCATTTGTTTGAATGTAGACAGTTTCATTTCATGCATTCCGTATATCCAATTTCATTTCCCGTTATCCAGCGCCTTCCCCCTTTCGCCACGGTTTCCAGCGCCTTCCCCCCCTCAGCCACGGTTTCCAGCGCCTTCCCCCCTTCAGCCACGGTCTCCAGCGCCTTCCTCCCTTCAGCCACGGTTTCAAGCGATTTCGTCGCTTGAACTCCCCATCTCCCCCTATCCATTCCCAGCTATCCTTTCTGCCATTTCGTTCAGTTCCAGGCATTGCGCCCTCGTAATGGCTCTCTTCTCCATGTGATAACCCCATGGACAAATTTGCAAAAGCAGTCCTTTTGCACATGCCTCAAAACTCTCGCCCGAAGGCTTGTACATTTTCGGGAACCCGTTTTCTCTCAAGAAAATGATGCGATAGCCACGATTCATGGCCTCGCGTAACACAACCTTCTCCTTAGGTGCAATGGCTGCGCTCACAAGCACACCCCCTCGTTCTCCGCATGCCAGCCATTCCTCGCGCAGGCGGGCATTCTCTTCCTCTGTATACCTACGGTGCACAATCACCGCCATCTTGTCGGGAATGTTGAGGAGAAACTGGTTCCCCACTATCTGACATCTCCTTTCAGAAATTTCCATGTTGTGAAGCACAGTAAATAATTCCGGATTCTGTCGTTTGATGAGCAAACGGCGAGGATTGTCATCCAGGTAGGCCTTCCAGTTGTCGAGCTGCCCTTCGTCCATCAGGATCTTGTCGTTGTAGCCTTTCTCAAAAAGCCCCTTTTGGGCAGAACCGCTCATGTTGCATATTCTCCAGTAGGCGTTGTTGCATCCCGATTTGAATCCGGCTATTACATTGCCTAGATGCTTGTCTTTTGGCATGTCCTTGCCTACCCTTACTATCATGTGGATATGGTCGGGCATAATGCTCACCTTCCACACGTCCACCATGGGGTAGAACTGATGAATCTTCCTCGTTTCTTCATTGAGGATGGCCAACCCAAGTTCGGAACATTCAACCCGGGGGGTATCGGGAGCGTTGGAAGCAGCTTCTGAATGTCCCTTCAGTTCGCCAAGCAAAGGCACACGGCCATCCACTACAAGTGTCAGCATGTAAGTGCCTTTCCTGTAGTAGTCATGCCAGGGGCTCCTGCGTTTCATGGAGTGTTTCGTCTCGTGCATCCTCATGCCTCTTTCTGGGCCAGCACATAATAGGGCGAGTTGTAGTTGCCCATTTTCCTCAGCACTCCCTTCTCCGTGAGGGTGTTCAGCCATTTTCGGGCAGTCGTCTGGGTCAGTCCGAAATGGATTTCCATTGTGGCACGGTTGATGTCCGGGTTCTGGAGCATGTATTCCCTCACCTTCTCTTCCATCTCCTCCTCGGTGTATACTTTCGACCTGTGCGCATGTTGTGAACGCGAGAATGTCACACGCTTCTGGATCTTTTCCAGCAGCGAGGCCTCGGGCTTGAACTTGATGTTCCGCACGTGTATGTGGTGGCCCTTCACCTTGTCGATGGGCGTACCTTCGGGAAGGTCTGTGCCCGCCGATAGTGTGAAGTAGCCTATTTGCGGAATGTAGAAGCGGTTTCCCATGCTGAGCTCTTGAATCATCAGGCTGCGTATGCTCAGGAGTGTAGCCTCCACGTCCCCGTCTGTCAGAGTGGTGGTTTCCTGGATGTGCTGCTTCAGCTCCTTGCTGCTCATTATCCCGTTGTTTACTATGCGCACATGCGGCCTGCCCTTTCCGCTTCCCTGCGAATTGGTGATTTCCTGGATGGTGTAGTCAATTTTCATTGTATATGCTTGTATTTGTTATGCAAAAGTACGACATGATTGTCTTATATACAAGGGATGGTTGCTTATTTAAGTACATTTAACTTATCGTGCTCCGTTCGGAGTACACGTGTCTTCCGTTCGGAGCACGCGCGTCTTCCGTTCGGAGCACATGCGTCTTCCGTTCGGAGCACGCGACATGAAACAGCGGCGGGATGAAGGATGATCCGTGGACCAAGTAGTGGATGGATGATTTGCGTAATCCAATAATTCTCTGTAATTTTACACCCGAAAGTAGTAACCTTAAAAGAAACAACAGTAAAAATGACAAACCAAATGGGAAAAAACGCCGTGATGTCCTTCGTGTTTTGGACATTTGCCTGTCTTTCCTTTGCTGCAGCAAAAAGCGAGGCGGAAAAGGTGCGCGCGATCATCGACAGAGTGAACAGCAGCTGGCAGAGCCGCAACAAACCCGAGGCAACGCCCTTCTGGCACGTGGCGGCCTATCATACGGGCAACATGGAGGCCTACAGGCTGACGGGCAACAAGCAGTATCTCGACTATTCTATGGCCTGGGCGGAGCACAACAGGTGGTGTGGCGCCACCAGCAACGACCGCAGCAAGTGGAAGTACAACTACGGCGAGATGCAGGAGCATGTGGTTTCTGCGGCCGCCAGCCCAACATCTCCGACTGGTACACCAACAACGGCAGCCTCTACATGACCTCCCTTGCCTTCCTCCCCCTTGGCCTGCCTGCCACCCATCCCTTCTGGACGGATGCCCCCCAGCCATGGACGCAGGTGAAGGCCTGGAGTGGAGAACCTTTCCCAAAGGACCATCACTGGGACGACGGCGTGCGTGCAAAGGATTTGTTCTAAGGGCGTAGCATCGGAAGACAATGATTTGATGGACATGAATTTGTCCTTGTCTGAGAGCCCCATGGAGGCATGGGGTGAACGCTGTTGTGGAGAAATGCCGGTGTTATTTTTTTATCATCACTTAATAGATGTCGATTAATTCTTGTTTCTTTCTCTTTTTATGCTTTTTTCTAGAACTTACGATTTCTACAATATTTATTTGATAAGGTTTCGTATCATACGCTCGTGTGAAAACAGGTGTTCCTGTTTTAGGATCACTGATTGATTCAATTACGGTCTCTTTGGCTACTTCTTTAACACCACTACATGATGACATTAAAAGCAGAGCGACATAAAAAATACAAACATAAATACTAAAATGAGTTTTTCTGTCTATTCTCATAAGAAGCACATTAAGATTTGTAACACAATTATTCGGATGTTATTAGTGATTGGGATCTCGGCTGCAAAGTTACGGTGTTTTTTTGAATCAGCCAAATCATCGGGCGATTTTGAAATCCCGGCACCTTACCTGCCGTTGGTCGGAACTTGTTTCGACAAGAAGCTTCGTTTGTTCCTGTTCAACGAGATAGAAAAGAATGCCTATCAGGGAGCGCAATAAATGGTATAATACTTGATGACCAGTATTTCACCTTTGAGATTATGGGGCGCGTGTATTCCATTACCGATGTAATGAACTATAATATGGTTCAACATTAAAACTCTCGTGGAATTATTTGCACGAGTCGGGTGTTTTTGCGGCGGACTTTTAGAGAGCGAACCCCCTGTCCAATATTTTTACACCGACTGTCCATATTCTGGACGGTCGGTTTTGCTTCTGTTTTTGTTCTGTATTGGAAATCAGTGGTTTGCGATTTTGGCACGGTTTTGGTAAGGGAATCTGTAGAAAAATTGCAAACAGACAGAAGAAATGATACGAAGGACTACGATTATCACCCTGATGCTGATACATTGGGGCTGCATGGGGGCACAGACTCCGGTGCAGGACGATGGCGATGTGTGGACACTCGACCAATGTATAGCCTATGCCATGACCCATGCCACAGACATCAGGCGCAAAAGGGTGGAGGCCGACAATGCCCGTGAGGAACGGGGAGCGGCAGCGGGAGGATTCATGCCGTCGCTGTCGGCAGGCGTGGGGACGCAATTGTCCTGGGGACGCAATGTGGACCCCGAAACCAACACCTACAACACCATCACCTCTTTCAGCAACAACTATTCTGTGGGCGGCTCGCTCATTCTCTTCGACGGAGCACAGACATGGAACGCCTTCCGCAAGGCACGGCTGGAGGTGAGGCGAAGCGACAACGCCCTTGCCCTGGCTCAGGACGAAAAGTCCATAGAGGTGATGGAGCGCTATGTGGATGCGGTGTACAACGAGGCCTCGCTCCGCATTGCCCAGGACAAACTGGCCGACAGCCGGCAACTGCTCCTGAAGACACAACGGATGGAGTCGCTGGGCGAGAAAAGCTACCCCGATGTGGCGCAGATGGAGGCGCAGGTGGCTGAGGACGAATACACCGTGGAGCACCAGCGCACGGCAGTGGAGAAGGCTGTGATGCTGCTGAAGAAGGCGATGGGGATGGAGGAAAGCGAGGAAATGAGAGTGGACGGGCAGCTGGGAGCAGAGGCGCACGAAGCGGCTGGCGGCCCAGGTTTGGCGGCCGGGCGGATGATGGAGGCGGAGCACGCCCTTGCTGCTGCCCGACTCAATTATAGGATGGCATGCGGAAGGCTGTGGCCGTCGCTCTCCATCGGAGGCGGCGTGTCTACGGGGTACTACAAGAACCTGTCTTCAGATGCGCTGGGCACGCCCTTCTCCCGCCAGATGAAGGACAATCTGGGCCAGTATGTCTATGCCTCGCTGTCGTTCCCGCTGTTCAATTTCGCCACCATCAAGAATGTGCGCAAGGCGCAGGGCAATGTGCGGATAGCCGAGATAGAACGCGAAGAGGCACGTCTGAACATCGGCAGCGACTATAGGCAGGCGGTGCTGGATCGCGACGGCTATGCAAGGGAGGTGGTGCTGATGGAACGCAAGGTGGCAAGCGACTCCATCGCCCATCACCTCAGCACCCGGAAATATGAGGAAGGAATGTTATCGACTTTCGACCTCCATACGTCGGCACAGACATTGCACAACTCCCGGGTAAGGCTTTTGCAGACAAGGCTGATGGCCGAGATAAAAAAAAGGCTGGTGGAATACTATGAGGAATAATGAGGAATTAGAAATGGCTGTTCAGCTAAATAGAAGATTGGGTGTTTTGCGCCCTGGAAGGGCAGTAAGCCATCAGCCCAGGGCAGAATGGAGCGAAGCGGAATGGCACCCTGGGTTATCACGCCCCACACATAACCTGTCGCCCTACAGGGGCAAAAGCCGGACTACATGTAGGAGGAACACGCCATGCCATTACTGGTAGTCCTGCTTTTGCCCCTTCAGGGCGTTATCCGATTATCCATTTGTTACCCAGGGTGCCGCTTCGCTCTGCCCTGGGCTGATTGCTTGCTGCCCCTTCAGGGCGTTTTTCTTCCCCCTAAACAGGGGGAGCGAGGGGGCTGGGCTGATTGCTCGCTGCCCCTTCTTTGGATGAATAGTTAAATTTAGGAATTATGGACATAAAGATTGAAAAAAAGAAGTACATCATCCCCAAGAAATACTGGGGATGGACGGCAGGAGGCACGGCTGTGGTGGCTGCGCTCCTGTGGATGGCCATGGGCGATTATGCCTCCACGCTGAGGGTGGAGCGCCGGGGGCTGTACATCGGAAGTGTGGAAAAGAAGGAGTTCAGCGACTATGTGTCGGTGGACGGGCAGGTGGTGCCCATACAGGTGGTGCAGGTGTCGCCCGAGGAGGGAGGCATTGTGCGCGAGCGTGTGGTGGAAGAGGGCGCAAAGGTGAAGAAGGGCGATGTGCTCGTGCGCCTCTCCAACACCAATCTCGACCTGCAGATTCTGCAGGCGGAAAGCGAGCTGGCCGAAAAGCAGAACATGCTGCGCAACACCCACATCACCATGGAGCAGGACAAACTGGCCAACGAGAGCGAGGAGGCACAGCTGGAACAGGACGTTGTGGCCAAACGCCGGGCATGGGAGCACCAGGAGAAGCTCTATGAGGAGCGGCTCGTGAGCCGCGAGGACTACCTGAAGGCCAAGGAGGACTACGAACTGTCGGCCAGGAAGCTGCAGCTGGTGAAGCAGAAACTCAGCAAGGACGCGCAGCTCAGGCAGTCGCAGGTGGAGCAGATGGCCGACAACCTTGCTGCCATGCAGAAGAATGTGGTGCTCGTGCGCCAGCGCAAGGAACGGCTGGAGGTGAGGGCGCAGACGGATGGTGAGGTGGGACTCCTGGATGTGGAACTGGGGCAGAGTGTTGCCGCAGGGCAGAGGATAGGCGTCATCAACGACCTCTCCGACTATAAGGTGCGGGCCCAGGTGGACGAGCACTACATCGACCGTGTGCACCAGGGGCTTACGGCCACCTTCACTCAGGGTGGGCAGAGCTACGGACTGCAGGTGAGGAAGGTGTATCCCGAGGTGAAGGAGGGGCGGTTCAAGATTGACTTTGTCTTTGCCGGCGAGCGCCCGAAGAACATCCGCACGGGGCAGACCTATTACGTTGACCTCCAGCTTGGCGAATCAAAGCAGGCGGTGCTGATACCCAAAGGCACGTTCTATTCCGTGACAGGCGGCAGCTGGATTTTCGTGCTCAATCCCGACGGCAGCAAGGCATACCGACGGAGCATCCGCATCGGCAGGCAGAACCCGCAGTACTACGAGGTGCTGGAAGGCCTGGAGCCTGGGGAGCAGGTTATCGTGAGCGGATATGAGGCTTTTAAGGACAATGAGGTGTTAGTGGTTAATTAAGAAGTAAATATATAAATAGGAATTATGAAAATCAAATCGTACATTACGTTTCTTTCGAGAAACAAGGTCTACACCGCCATCAACGTTTTCGGCCTCAGCCTCTCGCTGATGTTCGTGATGCTCATTGGGGTGTATGTGTGGCAGGAGTATCGGGTGGACAAGCAGCACTCGAAGGCGGAGAGGATATATACCTTGGGCATCGACATGGGAGGTGACGACAAGGTGATTGGAATATCGCGACAGGTGGCGCCATACCTGAAGAGCCGCTACCCCGAGATTGAGATGACCTGCGGAGTGGCAAGCGACGAAATATTGATTCACATTAACGATGACCAGCTGGTGAAGAAAAATGTCTTGTGTGTGGATTCCACTTTCTTCCAGATATTTGATTTCGAACTGCTCAGGGGCGACCGCGGGAGCGTGCTGCGCGGAAGAGATGACTGCGTGGTGACAGAGGCGCTTGCACGGCAATTCTTCGGCGACAGCGACCCGGTGGGCAAGCACGTGACGTTGGCTTATCGCGACAAGAAGCTGAAGGTGACGGGCGTGATGAAGGAGATGGAGCACAGTTCGCTGCAGAAGGCCGACCTCGTTTGCCGCTTTGAGCATGTGGGCAATTCAAGCCTCATTGAAAACATGAACAATGCCATTGGCTCTGACCTCTATGTGCTGACAAAGCCGAACACCGACCTTCAGGCAAAGGCCGCCGACATGGCACAATATTTCAAGGAGTTCTTCTGGATATTCCAACTGAAGGACAAGGAGATGAAGGCGATTGTACTGCCCTTCTCCGAACAGTATTTCTCAGAGATACAGGATTGCAACCGGCACGCCTCGCGCGGCAGCCTGAAACTCGTGAGGATGTTGTTCGCATCGTGTCTGGTGGTGCTGCTGTTTGCCGTGTTCAATTACATCAACCTCACTGTGGCACAGTCGGGCAGGCGTTCGCGCGAGATGGCCATGCGCCGCCTCCATGGCAGCCAGCGCAGCCACATCATGGGTCGTCTGATGGCCGAGAGCATCATGCTGAGCCTGTTGTCGCTCGTGCTGAGTCTGCTGCTTGCCATGGCTTTTGCCCCGTTCTTCTCGCAGTTGCTCGATACCAAGCTGCTGCTTGCCGGCGCACTCACTCCTATCAGCATTGGCGTCATCCTGCTCTTCGCCCTGTTGCTGGGAGCTTTGGCTGGCGTTGTTCCTGCTGTAGTAATATCAAGGGCACAGCCTATAGAGGTGGTCCGCGGCACCTTTGCCCACCACACGCGCATGGTGTTCAGCCGCGTGTTCATCGTCCTGCA
Source organism: Bacteroidaceae bacterium (assembly GCA_016292545.1). Taxonomy (GTDB): domain Bacteria; phylum Bacteroidota; class Bacteroidia; order Bacteroidales; family Bacteroidaceae; genus Physcousia. The sequence goes on along the minus strand of JAEDIG010000034.1, from coordinate 2,004 downwards.
AAACGTGGTCACCATCGTGATGATTGCCGTGGCACTGACCATGACGCTTCAGATGCGCCACATCATCCATGCCCCGATGGGTTTCAGCAAGGACAACATCGTGGTGCTGGGAAACCCGGGCGACAGCATCCAGGCATCCACCTTCACCAAGGAGCTGGAAAAACTTGCCTGTGTGAAACTCGTGAGTGCATCGATGGGCACGCCAAGCAACGGAGGAAACAACAACACTATGCAGCTGGACTCAAAGAAGACCGTAAGCCTGCAAGTCCTGTTTGGCGACCGAAATTTCTTGGAGATGTATGGCTTGAAGCCGAAAAAGGAGAACACCGACGGCAGCAACATCAAGCTATACGTGACGGAACAGACGTTGCGCGAGATGGGCAACGAGTTTTACGAAGTGCATTGGGAAAATATGTTCGATGATGGAAGCAAGGACATAAATCCTCATGCCTGCGGCGTGCTCGAAGACTTCCATATCAGGAACATCGAGTTGGCGACCCATCCAATGATAATCTTCATCGGGGACAAGGTGGCATATCCGTGGAATTTCTCCATCCTCATCACGGGTGACCCTATCGAGGCCCTCAGCCAGATAAAGGACGTATATAAAAAGGTATACAACTTCGACATGTCCGACGAGTACCCGTTCATCGACCAGCAGATAGCGGCCTACTATACGGAGTCGATCCGCCTGTCGCACATCATCACCCTCTTTGCCATGATGGCATTGCTCGTGTCGATGCTGGGCCTCGTGGCCATGTCCACCTATTTCATCCAGCAGCGGCGGAAGGAGATTGCCGTGCGCAAGGTGTTCGGCTCCACGGGGGTGCAGGTGTGCCGCAGGCTCATCCTCACGTTCCTCGGCTATGTGGCTGTGGCCTTTGTCATAGCCGTGCCCATAAGCTGGCATTTCATGGGCGAATGGCTGTCGCAGTTCACCTATCGCATCAGCCTCTCCCCATGGATTTTCCTCGCTGCTGGGGGCATCTGTCTGCTTGTATCCTTTGCAGCGGTGGCGGTGCAGAGCTGGATGGCGGCGAATGAGAATCCGATATTACATATCAAAGACAATAATTAAAGAACTGAACAAAAGGATATTATGATCAAAGTAGAGAATCTGTCAAAGTCGTTCCGCACGGAAGAAGTGGAGACGATAGCATTGAACGGTGTGTCGTTCGAAGTGAAGGACGGTGAGTTTGTGGCCATCATGGGGCCCTCGGGATGTGGCAAATCGACATTGCTCAACATCCTGGGTCTGCTCGACAATCCCACAGGCGGCAAATATTGGCTCGACGGCAATGCGGTGGATGACCTGAAGGAGAAGGACCGCACCAATGTGCGCAAGGGGCAGATAGGCTTCGTGTTCCAGGCGTTCAACCTCATCGACGAACTGAACGTGGAGGAGAACATCGAACTGCCGCTCACCTATCTGGACATTCCTGCCAAGGAACGCCGCCAGAGGGTGCAGGACATCATGAAGCGCATGGCGATAGGCCATCGTGCCAAGCATTTCCCCCACCAGCTTTCGGGCGGACAGCAGCAAAGGGTGGCGATAGCCCGTGCCGTGGTGTTCAATCCCAAGATGATACTGGCCGATGAGCCCACGGGCAACCTCGACTCCAAGAACGGCATCGAGGTGATGAAACTCCTCACCGAGCTCAACCGCGAGGGGACCACGGTGGTGATGGTGACCCACAGCGAGCGCGATGCCTCCATGGCACAGCGTGTGATAAAGCTCTTCGACGGAAAAATCGTGGTGGACTGACTATAATCTACAATTTATAATCTACATTCAACTTTCGCAAGTTCAATTTCGTTGTGAATGAGCGTATGAGCACGCCCCGAAGGGGCAATCTGCTACTAGCCCAGGGCAGAATGGAGCGGAGCGGAATGGCACCCTGGGTGTCACGCACCACACACAAAAACAACGCCCTACAGGGGCAAAAGCCGGACTACATGTAGGAGGAACACACCCGTGCCATTACTGATAGTCCTGCTTTTGGC
>JAEDIG010000165.1 GCA_016292545.1 Bacteroidaceae bacterium | reverse complement strand
AGCGCTTAGTCCGCTCTATCTGATGCAGGCTGCACAGATTCTTGAAAGCCAGAACAAGAAGGAAGATGCGCACAACATCTATCTGGACATCAAGGAGAAGTATCCTACCAGCCAGTATTGCAACGTCAACGAAAACAACGGCGTGGTAATCGGTGCAGAAATCGATAAGTATATCGAGCGCACAAAATAAGAGCCAGGAATCCAACACCCCCATAAAAGTTTGTTTCTGCATAATATATCGGTGGAAGCAAACTTTTTCGTTATCCCCCCTTTCATATGTCTGACTTTTCGTTACTTCAAAATGCCGGTGAACTTCCTGATGCCGGCAACATGCGGTTCGGCATCATTGTCACCGAGTGGAACCGCCCCATCACCGATGCCCTTCTGAAGGGAGCCTTGGATGCCCTTAAAGCCTGTGGCGTGAGCGAATCAAGCATCAGTGTGCGCAGGGTGCCCGGAAGTTTTGAGCTTGTCTATGGCTGTTCCCGTATGGCACAGCACGGTTATACCGATGCCATCATCGCTTTGGGTTGTGTCATCCGTGGCGATACCCCACATTTCGATTATATCTGTTCCGGTACCACTGAAGGACTTGTGCACCTGAACCTTGAAGGAAAGATTCCCGTCATCAACGGAGTGCTCACGGTAAACACTGAAGAGCAGGCCCTGGAACGTGCAAACCGCATGAACAAGGGTGCAGAATTTGCCATTACAGCTGTGAAGATGGTGGCATATGCTCATTCTTTCGACTGATAAAGTGTTCACATTCTTTGACCCTGATGGAAAAGGATTATTTGCGTGAGATGATGGAGCAGGCCGCATTGTACGAGCGCAACGGACGCCCGGACCTTGCCCAAAACATATACACCGTAGCCCTGCAATTGCTTCCAGACTCAGCACATAGTGCCCGTGCACGGTTGCTGCTGTGTCGTGGTGCCATCGCCTACCGACTGCATAATGTGCAGGGAGCCTTTGAGGATTTTACTGCCGCTATGACGGAGGACCCTGAGTTGGCACAATTTCTGGAAGGCGATTTCTCAAAGTTTTATGAGGAAAGCTGTCACTGCAAATGACTCGGGGACGTACTTGATAATAATATTTGTTTCGCAGTAATGAAGGTAGCCATTCCTGGTCAAAACGAAGATCGCAACATCAACCAATGAGTCAGTATCCCAAATGGTTTCTTGCCATTAATTTTCCCAGCATCATTTTCGCCATGGCGATGATGACATTCTTTATGTTCGGCGGTGTACACCCCTTCGGTGATGTCGACTCTGTGTTTTGGAGTTTCATCATCTATCTTTTCACCCAATTGCTGTGGATAGTTCCTATCGTGCTTTTCTTCATCAGTGTCTTTGCCTGGGGATGGGCGCGCGAACGTCTGGCCGTCGGCTGTTGTGCGGCAGGATGGGTGGTGAATGTCATCGCTTTCCTGTTGCTTTACAATGCCTGAGATGCTTTTTTGAACTATAAAGGACACGTTCATGAAACAATATCTTGACCTACTCAACCGTATACTCACCGAAGGTGTGGAAAAGACCGACCGTACGGGCACGGGTACCCGTAGCGTGTTCGGTCATCAGATGCGGTTTGACCTGGCAGACGGATTTCCCTTGCTCACCACCAAGAAACTGCATCTTAAGAGCATCATCTATGAGTTGCTTTGGTTCCTTGCCGGTGACACCAATGTACGTTATTTGCAGGAACATGGGGTCAGTATATGGAATGAGTGGGCCGACCCCGTCACTGGAGAACTCGGACCAGTATATGGTCATCAATGGCGTTCCTGGCCGACAAAGGACGGGGGTACCATCGACCAAATAGCTCAGGTAGTCGACCTTATTCGCAACCATCCCGACAGCCGTCGTATGATGGTGACGGCATGGAATCCTGCAGAGGTGGAAGAAATGGCCTTACCGCCCTGCCATTGCCTCTTTCAGTTTTATGTGGCCGACGGCCGCTTGTCGCTGCAGCTCTACCAGCGCAGCGCAGACACCTTCCTTGGTGTCCCCTTCAACATTGCATCCTATGCCTTGCTGCTGCTGATGATGGCACAGGTGTGTGGTTTGAAACCGGGAGAATTCATCCATACGACAGGCGATACGCATCTCTATCTCAATCATTTGGAACAGGCACGTTTGCAGTTGACTCGAACTCCAAGGACTCTGCCGAGGATGGTGCTTAATCCGGATGTCAAGGATATTTTCAGTTTCAGATACGAGGATTTCAAGCTCGAGGACTACAACCCCCATCCCCATATCAAGGCCGCCGTTTCGGTCTGACGCATGCCCGGTTCTCCCCCATATCAATGCCTCCTCCCATAATCGCAGCAAGAAAATGAATACCGGTTTCCCCTTTTCCCGTCCGATGTATGTGATGCTGAAGCCGGCGGGGTCGCTCTGCAACCTGCGTTGCAAGTACTGTTACTATCTGGAGAAGGAAAAGCTGTATGCCGATAGCCGGCAGCACATCATCTCCGACAGTCTGCTTGAAAAGTTTGTCAAGGAATACATTGAGGCCCAGACCACTCCGCAGGTACTCTTCACCTGGCATGGAGGGGAAACGCTGATGCGTCCTGTGGCATTCTATAGGCGCGCACTTGTGCTTCAACGGAAATATGCCCAGGGACGCCAGGTTGACAATTGCATACAGACGAATGCCACATTGCTGACCGACGAATGGTGCAGGTTTTTCAGAGAAAACAATTTCCTTGTCGGGGTCTCCATCGACGGTCCGCAGGAGTTTCATGACGAATATCGCCGTACGGTAACAGGGAAACCCACCTTCCACAAGGTGATGCGGGGTGTCAGTCTGCTCAACAAACACGGTGTGGAGTGGAATGCGCTGGCTACAGTCAACGATTTCAATGCAGACTATCCCCTCGATTTCTATCATTTTTTCAAGGAAATCGGGTGTCGCTTCATCCAGTTTACCCCCATTGTAGAACGTATTGTTACCCGAAAGGACGGTTTGACTCTTGCTCCTGGGATGCAAGGTGGTGAGGCGGGGCTGACTGACTTTTCCGTTACTCCCGAACAGTGGGGAAGTTTTCTCTGTACCCTCTTCGACGAGTGGGTGCGTCATGACGTCGGAACCTATTACATCCAACTTTTTGATGCCACTTTGGCGAATTGGGTAGGGCAGACACCGGGAGTGTGCACATTGTCTAAAACATGCGGACATGCCGGTGTGATGGAGTTCAATGGAGATGTCTATTCCTGCGACCACTTTGTCTACCCCGAGCATTGCTTGGGAAATCTCAACGCGAAGACAATGACAGAGATGATGTACTCCGAACAGCAGCAGACCTTCTCAAAGATGAAGCTTCAGATGTTGCCGCAGCAGTGTAAGGAATGCGATTTCCTCTTTGCCTGCCATGGTGAATGTCCGAAAAACCGTTTCCTTACAGATTGTTATGGCAATTACGGGCTCAATTACCTTTGCAAGGGCTATCGTCGTTTCTTTGAGCATGTGGCGCCCTATATGGACTTTATGAAGAGGGAATGGGAAAACGGGCGTCCGCCTGCCAATGTAATGCAGATGTCCAAGGGCTGAAATTGAGGCGTTGGGTATTATACAAGAGCAGAGAGGTTTTCCGCTCTGACCTTGTGTTTTTTTTATTTCTCTTTATGTCAGAAAAGAATGGCACGGGGGCGATGGCCAAAGGTATGTCATCGCACACATTATTGCTTAAGGGCGTGGATCGGCTACAAAGTAACCGCGTTTGGGGGACTTTATCTTGCCGCTTTCCTTAACCCAAGTTTGACAATCTAAAGGCCGTTCTTATTGCTGTTCAGTCATTTACATTTTTCCGTTTGCCTTTCTGGGTACTACAAACTTTTTGGAAGCTGTATTTTTCTGAATGGCATCTTCCTGTACTTTAGTCGTTCGTATATATCCTCTGCAGCCTTACTCGGTTCACTGCACAGCCGGAGGCTGACCTGCTCGCCAAGTGCATTCACACCCTCCGTCGTTATGGCCTTCTGGGTGGACATGCGTCTGACAATCTCCGTCCAGAAGCAGTTTTCTCCCGTCTGTTTGAGTTTGTAGCGGATGGCGTTTACTATCCAGTATGAG
>JAEDIG010000164.1 GCA_016292545.1 Bacteroidaceae bacterium | reverse complement strand
AAAGAGTCTCTTTGCACCCACATTATCGAAATCCACAACGGCCTTTGCATCAATCCCATGGCCTTCCAGTTCCTTCACCGTGCCCATCCCGAAGCGGTCGTGCTGCACACGCATGCCCGGCACGACGGCCAATGGGCACTGGGAAGCAGACGGTGATTGTGGTGCTGCCGACGGTCTGGGCAACGGACGAAGCGATGAAAGAGAAGGTGCAGGTCTGGATACAGGCGCCGACATCGGTTCCACATGAGAGGGCATTGGGGTAAAAGGAGCTGTCTGCCTGCCAGCAGGCGACTCGGCATACATATACTGCGGGGCTATCTCCTTGATAAAACGACTCGGCAAAAAGAACTCCGTCTTGCCATAGCGGAAGCGTGTCCTGGACGAAGTGAGCATCAGGAAAGAGCGGGCGCGGGTCATGGCCACATACATAAGGCGGCGTTCTTCTTCCACTTGCCTTCTTTCAACCGACATTTCACCCGGAAACAAGCCCTCCTCAAGTCCAGCCACAATGACGGCCTCGAACTCCAGCCCCTTGGCCGAATGGATGGTCATCAGTGTCACCTTGTCTTCCGATACGGAATCGTCAGTGTCTACATCCGACAAGAAGCTCACCTCCTGAAGATAGTTTCTGAGCAGGAGTCCCCCACCCTCCTCACGTGCAGTGTTCACAAAGGTAGCGATGGAGTCCATCAATTCCTGAAGGTTTTCCTGACGAGAGAGGGCTTCCGGGTCGCTGGATGAGAATATGTCGGATTGCATGGTGCTGTCCTTGAGCACCTTTTGGGCCAATGTAAAGCAATCCATTGTGTCCACCAGTTCATGGAAGGACCCGATGAGTTCTCTGAAAGCCGTCAGGCGTGTGGCAGCTGCCTTGGTGACTCCGGCATCAGACAAATGGGAAAGCGCATCGTATGCACTCACCCCATGAGTGGACGCATACTGGATGACACGCTGCAGGGTGGTGGCCCCAATGCCACGGGCTGGATAGTTGACCACACGCTTGAACGCCTCCTCATCATTGGGGTTCAGCGCCAGCCGGAGATAGGCAATGAGGTCCTTCACCTCCTTGCGCTGGAAGAAGGACAAGCCGCCGAATATGCGGTAAGGTATGTTTCCCTTGCGCAAAGCCTCCTCCAGGGCACGGCTCTGGGCATTGGTGCGGTAGAGAATGGCAATCTGGTTGTGGGACAAATGGTTGTCATGCACCAGACGCAAGATGTGCCTGCGTATGAGGTTTGCCTCATCTATGTCGCTAAAGGTGAGATCGTATCGTATGCGCTCGCCCTGCTGCCCCATGCTGTATACTTTCTTTGGTATGCGGCGGGCATTGTGGCTGATAAGGCTGTTGGCTGCATCCACTATCATCTGGGTGCTGCGATAGTTCTGTTCCAGCTTGAAGAGCCGGGCATCGGGATATTGTGTCTGGAAAGCCAGGATATTGTCGATGTCGGCACCTCGGAAGCTGTAGATGCTCTGCGCATCGTCCCCCACCACACACACACGGTTGTGACGGCTGGTGAGCTGACGCACTATCTGGTGCTGGGCATAGTTGGTGTCCTGATACTCATCCACCAGCAGGTAGCGGAAACGCGTTGCATATTTTTCGGCCACCTCGGGATGCTGCGAGAAAAGCACCCATGTGTACACAAGAATGTCATCAAAGTCCATCGCTTCGGCTCCCTTCAGCCGCCGGTTGTATGCCACATAGATGTCGGCCACACGAGGCATCATGCTGCGCTCGTCGTCATAGCGAGACGCGTTGTCGGCCATATAATCCTCCGGCTGCATCAGCGCGTTCTTGGCCCTGCTGATGCGGCTGCACACGGCAGAAGGCTTGTAGGTCTTTTCGTCGAGACCCATCTCCTTGATAAGCGTGCGCACAAGGTTCTTGCTGTCGGCCGCATCGTAAATAGTGAAATCCGGACGATAGCCCACCGAGGCGCACTCCATTCGCAGGATGCGGCAAAAGAGGCTGTGGAAAGTACCCATCCACAGCTGGGAGGCCCGTTCATGCCCCACCTGCAAGGCAATGCGTTCCTTCATCTCCTGAGCGGCCTTGTTGGTAAACGTGAGGGCCATTATCTGCCAGGGGTCATATCCCTGTTCCATCAGCCATGCAATCTTGTAGGTGAGCACACGCGTCTTGCCGCTGCCGGCACCGGCTATCACCAGCATGGGCGCATCACAGAAAAGCACGGCCTCACGCTGGCTGTCATTTAGAATCGAGAGATCCATCAATATGATTGTTTATATAATTTGGTTCAATAAAAAATGTAGTCCAGACACACGGCACAATATGACGTCATGGCCATCATGGCCATACACACCGGATGGTCGGTGAGTCCTGCACACAACAGCCGCACAAACTGGCGTACGCTTCCCACCATGCGGATGATCAAGGCATGGAGCAACCCCAGCAAAGCCACAAAGCAGAGCGTGACAGAAGGCAGCCCGCACAGCAGGGGGCTGCCGGCCAAAGTACCTGTGATACTGAGCAGGGGCGAATGGGTACCCCATACGGCCAGACCTATCAGCAGCATATAAAACACAGAGATTACCAATGTCACAGTCATGGCAAACCTGGAAATGGCAGGAACAGCACGGAATGACCACACCCTGCACCAAATCGACCATGCCATCACCAGCTGCACCCCCATGTGAAGGTGCTGCCCAAAGGTGAGCGAAGATACATGCTGGAACATCCACCTGAGCCCCTCAGGCGATAGCATCGAACGCACGGGAAAGCCCAGCGACCATAGCAGCCACGACAGGGGCGGAAGCACTATGGAAAACACCAGCAGCACGATCATTGCCACATCGGCCCACCGTCTAATCCTCATCAGGCTCCAGATGGTTAAGGTCAATAATATTCAGTTGCAGTGCACGTGTGACCAGACGGGTGGCATTGATGCCTGTGCGCTCCCGCTCGGGAAAAAGGCGGCTCACAAGGTCGGCCTGCCGCTTCTCCAGGCTCTTTGTGCCAAATGGCATGTTGCGCAAGCCTGCTATCATCTCCTTGGTGTAGCCCAATGCCAGATGGCGCAGGAAGCGCTCATCGTATTCGTCGATGTCATACTCGATGAGCGCATCGGACTGCTGGCTCTCGCCTTGCACCAACTGCTTGAAACGTGCCATCACACGCTCCAGAAAAGGTTCGTTGAACACCAGATGACGGCCGTCCATCACTAGCTGCACGTCGTTGCGCTGCAACAGATTCCCTGTCTTCAGGATAATGCCGTCGGCACCCGCATTGAGCACCTCCACCCACAGGCGTTCATTGAGAATCTCACCTGTGAAGATCAGTATCTTAAGAGCGGAGTAGCGTGCCCGTAGCTGTCGGCAAATCTCCACACCGATGGTGGTGCTGCCTCCCAATCCAAGGTCGAGCAATACCAAATCGGGCACCTCCACACGCATCAGTTTCCAGAACTCGCTCTCATTCTGGGCTGTTCCTATCACCTGCGCCTCGGGAATGTCGGTGCGCAAAATCTGCTCGGTACCCTTGAGTTCGAGCTTGACGTCCTCCACGATGATTACTTTGAATGGTTTCATACTTTATATTTCTTTACGCTATGATTCAATTATATGCAGATGCTCGCCCACCTGTGCCTGGCGCAACGAGAAGATGATTCGATAACCCTCTGCCACCGCCTGTGCTGTAAGTCGCAAACCAGGATGGCCAAAGGCTGTGTCGTGGTCACGAATAATTTGCTTGGCTACCAGGCATGCCACCGAACCGTGGGAAGGCTGGAACATTTGCGATAATTCCTCCTCATCCTTGTATACCTGATGGAAGGTAATCAGCACGAACACAAATCCATCGCTGGCCTGGGTAGAATAGGTTACAGCCGCAGCATCCGGATCCACAAGCACACGCATCAGATAGGTGAGCAGCACGCGGTCACCCCAAACGGTATAGCCGCCTAGTTGCGGATGAATAGTGGGCAGGCTTACGCTCTCCCGCTCAAACCCAGAGGAACCGGCCTGACGTTCGGCCTGCTCATAAAGGAGCGAATAGACATTGCGGTAGAAATGGAGCAGCGAATCGAGCTGCACCAGATTTTCCATCTGCGCGCTTGCATGCTCTTCCTGCTGCAGCATGCCTACAAGCTGTTGCGTGCGGGCTGGGTA